>CAYXZQ010000071.1:0-1688 GCA_964469935.1 uncultured Methanosarcinales archaeon | reverse complement strand
TTTCGGTTATCTCCTCTTTTTTGTAGGGAGGGATAATGTCGCCAGGAGGATCTAGATGAGGATAAAGCTCGTTATGCCAACCAGGGATTTCGCAAATGAGGATGTCGGGCTGATATCGATACCTCCACTGGGTATTGCGCATATCTCGTCTTTTCTTAACCTGAACAGCCACAACTCCTTGGTTGATGACCTCGATATCCGGTTCATCAGCGACAGTGAGTCCTACAGGAAACTGATGGCGCTTCAGAAATCGTATACAGCGCAGGAGCTGGAGGATTATCTCAAGGGAAAGAAAAAGAATGAAAAATTGGACGAGCTGACTGAACTGCTGCTGAGCAAGCTCGAGCATGACGGGTTTGACGCGTTGGGATTCTCCCTGATTGAAAATTCCGGGCTGAACCATGCCCTGTTGATAGCAAAAAGGCTGAAGGCATCCTCAGATATCAAGATAATAATAGGCGGTGACTGCGCAGACGAGACTCTTTCTGAAAGATACCCGTTCGTGGACAAAGTCATAACGGGTCAGGCTGAAAGAGAATTTTTGGAATACATTGATGCCGGCAATCCGGCTTCAAAAAAAAACATCGAGGGATTCCCGAGGATGATTCCGGATTTCACGGGCCTGCCGATCGATTGCTACAGGAAAATGCCAAAGGACTCCAAATACAGGAACCCCGGGAAGATTTTCATAATTCCCTACCTATGGTCATTGCATTGCCCTTACAAGTGCTCTTTCTGCGGCTCATCTGCAGGAGGCTGCCCCACACCTATCAGCAAAGGGGTGGATAAGACGATCGAGGAATTGAAAACGCTCTCTGAAAAATATGATTCGAAACATTTTTTCATCCTAAACTCGTATATTGAGATCGATAAGGCACATACAATCGATTTATCCAGGAAGATTATAACAAATAAGCTGGGGGCACTTTGGTGCGGGAGCGCAAGATGCAATATCGACACAGAGCTGCTTCCTTTGATGTCAGAGGCAGGGTGCTTCTATCTCACATTCGGCCTGGAATCGGCGAGCGACAGGATATTGAAGAAGATCAGGAAAGGGTATGACTCAGGGACTGCAGAAAAGGCCGTAAGAAAGGCCCATGAGGAGGGGATGTGGGTGTCAGTCAATATCATCGTCGGGCTGCCGCATGAGACAGACGAGGATTTTGAGGACACGTTCAGTTTCCTGCACAGAAATATCGATTACATAGACCAGATCAATGTATGCTCCTTCTATCTGGTGAAATCCGAGATACTGCTGAATCCGGACAGGTTCGGGATAAGGATCCATGATCAGGTCGGCTCGCACAGGCACCTGACAAGCTCTGAATTCAAGTATGATGAGATAGGCGGCCATTCCTGGAAGGAGCTAAAAGAGATAAAATCCCACAGGCATAACAAGCTGCAGATGCTGTTCTACATGCATAAAAAGATTGAAGAAGGGTATTACAGGACCAACACATACGAGCTGTTCCATGCATTCGACAGATACAAAGACAAGCAGAAGGTCTACCAGTATCTTCTCGACGGATTCAGGAAAATGAAAGCACAGGCAGAGAAAAAGATACATATCACCAGGAAATCCAACAACAGCTCAAGGTATGAATATGTTGTCGAAGATATATGGAGCTATGACAGATTGATGTCTGGCATGGATGAGCTGAAGAGAAGGTACAGTGCCATCATAATAT
>CAYXZQ010000070.1:0-1870 GCA_964469935.1 uncultured Methanosarcinales archaeon | reverse complement strand
GGATACCGATCTGAAACCATTCTACCGGATGGCTCAAAAAGATCCATTCGTTCATTGTACAGGTGTTGTATCCTCTCCGGGCAAAACCCTCGACTGTCTCCATTATCCTACAGACATTCTCATAGCCGATACTCCTAGTATAATCGAACCTTACAGTCCCGTCAGGTCGAGTCACCCTCAGCATCTCCTCGATAGCCTTCTCCAGGTCGATATTTTCCGGATAATATCCGACTGCGCACCGCGAGAACGCATGTCTGAACATGCCGGAATCGAACGGAAGCTCTTCTGCAATCCCCCTGACCGCCCTGTGCGGGTTGAGCACAGCCTTGCCATCCTTTCCAACCCACGGATCGATGACAAATACATTAGGCCCATAACATGTCGAGGCTGCCATTATCCCGCCTCCTACATCAAGAATCCTGTCATCACGTATCTGCCCCTGTGTGAAGAGCTGCTCTTCAAGCCTTGGAGGAGCGTTCCATGGAAAGAGGACACCCTTCCATCCTCCCCTGGTGTCATCTGTCAGCCTGTACATGGGCCGGATGGTTTTGGCTGTATTTAAAAGTGTTTATGTTCTCATCCGAAAAAATTCCCCTGGAAAAGACGGCCGGAAGCTGGGCATCAATTCCTGCTGATACAGGCATTCCTGGAATATCTTTATATAAAAAGCCCTATTCCTCCCGAACATGAAGTTAAGTACAGTCATTACATGGCTTGTTCTTTTCGCGGCACTTTTCGTCATCAGCCGGTTCAATTACCTTCTCTTCCACAGCATTGCCGAGTTCATAAGCATATTCGTTGCTGCAGGCATATTCATGGTCGCCTGGAACACCAGGGACATAAACAGGAACGACTATTTCCTGTTCCTGGGCATCGCATATCTCTTTGTCGCATTCATTGATACTTTGCATACCCTGTCGTACGAAGGCATGGGAGTCATAGGACACGGGGCCAACGTGGCGACACAGTTCTGGATCGCTGCCAGATACATCGAGGCAGGTTCCCTCATGATCGCTCCGTTCTTCATCAGGCGCAGGCCGGATTTCAGGGTTGTCTGGGTTGTATTCATCTCATTGTTCGCCCTAACATTGCTTACGATTTCAGCAGGAGTGTTTCCCACAGCCTATGACAACGGCCTGACAGCATTCAAGATCGTGAGCGAGTACATCATCTGCGCGATGCTTCTGCTTGCGCTGTATTTCCTGTGGCTGAACAGGCTCAGGTTCTCCAGGAACATATTCAGGCTTATTTCAGTGTCTATCATCGTCACGGTCCTTGAGGAGCTCTCCTTTACGCTGTACACTGATCCATACGGGATTTTCAACATGATAGGGCATTTCTTCAAGCTTGTCTCATTCGCATTGATATACCAGGCTGTCGTCGTGACGAACCTCAGGGAACCTTATACTGCGATGTTCAGGGACCTTAAGCAGAAGGAGAAGAAGCTTGAGGAGGCGAATGAGTTGAAGGAGGAATTCATGAACATCACAGCGCACGAGCTCCGCAACCCGTTGACATCCATTGTCGGCTACTCCAGGATCCTCCTCAGTAAGGGGAATCTGAAAGATACCGAGAGGAAGCGTATCGAGGTGATAAGCGAGGAGTCATGGCGGATGAAAAGGCTCGTCGACGACTTCCTGGATATCGTAAAGCTCGAGGGCAGGAAGATGAGATTTGAGATGAGGAAGACCGACATGTCCAAGGTCATTGAGAATTCTTTCGACCAGATGAAGAACGAGGCTGGCAGGCTGAAATTCACAAAACACATCTCAAGACAGCTGCCCTTGGTCAGGGCTGACAGCGGAAGGATACTCCAGGTGCTCTGCAACCTGCTAGCAAACGCCTTCAAGTTCACTGAAAAAGGCAGCGT
>CAYXZQ010000069.1:0-2550 GCA_964469935.1 uncultured Methanosarcinales archaeon | reverse complement strand
ATAATGATGATGAGCCTATTCATGGTTTCACCTCGTGCATGAAGACTTTGGTTTTCTTATTTAAATGTTTTTATAGACTTCATCACAATCAATACCTTTAAAAATTACGCGAATTTATAATTGTAGATGAAGGATGAGACATTGAGATTTTGCAGGAGCTGCGGCGCGGTGTTCCTGGGCAAGAGGTGGCAGCAAGACATTTCCTTGGAGAAGGCGGTTGTGGCTGTCCTGGAATCCATTGGGTACAGAGATTTCTCTGTCCGCGACATGGCCGGGGCGGCAGGCAGCATCCGCTCAGGCAAGAGGAAGGTCGGCCTGGAGCTGCAACCCGGCAAAAAGAAGAGAACCGACAAGGTCTTCATCAATATTGACCAGGCCATGTGCAATGTCTGCAGCAGGGCGAAGTCAGGCTACTACGAGGGCATACTCCAGCTCAGGAACAGGATGAACCCTGATTTCGAGAAGGTCGTCCTGGAGGTCTATGAGAAGGTGGGGGAAAGGAACGACGTCTTCATTGCAAAAGCAGTGGAATCGAAGCCAGGAATTGACATATACATAAGCTCGAACAGGTTCCTTGCCGGTCTTGGAAAATGGCTCAATGACAGCTATGGCGGCGAGCTAAAGTCAAGCAAGAAGCTGTTCTCCAGGAGCCATGAGACAGGAAAGGAGATCTACAGGACGACGGTGCTTGTCAGGCTGCCGGATTTCTCAGCAGGCGATATAATCATGGCAGGGAAAAGGTACATGCTTGTCAGGGCGGTGAGGTCAAAGGCGGTATCAGGCTCTGACCTTAGGACAGGCAAGAACGTCAAGGTCCCTTATTCAAAACCCCAGAAGGTCATTCCAAGGAGCAGGTTCAGGGAGGCTGTCGTCTCCAGGACAAGGCCTCATCTCGAGGTCCTGCACCCTGACACATACCAGGCGACAAGGGTCGAGAACGAGAGAAAGATCACAGGGGACAGGGTCAATGTCGTAGAGATAGAGAAAAAAATCTATCTGGTTTGAGAAAATATATAGAAGATACAAGTGTCTGCATGATCATCTCTTTCTTTTCCTGTACTCATCCACTATGTGCTCAAACAGCTTCTTCTTGTCGAGCGCCTTGTCTAGGCTGGCCTTTTCGACGAGCGCGTACCCGTCCATGTATCTCAGGCCCAGCGTCTTCGGGCTGATGATGAGAAAATCCGAGATAGTCTTCGGCGTCTTATCAGATATGACGACATCGGCGATGCTTCTCAGCCTTTCGAGGTTACGGGGGCTGGCAACTGCGGGGTTTTTGACCATAATCAGGTCTCCCTTCCCGAACCTCTGTATCCTGTCCTTCTTCTCGAAATCCCTGCCAAGGTCATCGACGATCCTCACGACCCTGTATCTCTCGATTTTCAGGAGCAGCATGTCCATTTCGTGCAGTTTCTGCCTAAGAGCGTCGAGTTCTGACTTCATTTGGCGGTTGTCGTCTGCGAGGGATGTTATCTTCCTGTCCTTGAACCTGAGGTTCTCACTTGCATCCCTGTCAAACGACCTGATGACTTTCTTCTTTGCCGCTTTCTTCTCAAGCGCATCCCTCTGAGCCCTGAGTAAGTCTGTTTCCTTCTTCAGCGCCTCATGCTTCTCAAGCAGCTTGCTGTAGCCCTTTTCAAAGTCCCTCTTATGCAGGACCCTCTTCACAGGTGCCTTCTCCACCCTGGTGGGCGACTCTATCATCCTGACTGCCGACTGTATGGATATCGTGCTCCCATGCAGGAGCATCTGCCGTCTCAGCCTAGCTGATATGCCCTGCTTGCTGTTCCTCTCTATGTACCTGTCGACCTTCTCCAGGAGCGGCCTCACCTGCCTGTGCGCAAAGACCGCCGAGGCCAGCGCGTCACGCTCGTGGTCGTTTCTTGTCTTGAAACCCTCTGCAAGCTCCTTTTTCTCATTCACGAGCATGTCCTCCTGCGGACTTATGACCCTGGCGCCGAGCTTTCTCGAGAGCTTCCTAATAAACCCCGGCACAGATTTCTTGTCCGTCGACGTGATTACAGGGAGCCCCATCTCGGAGAGCAGCCTGATTACGCTGCCGAGGTCAAGGAGCTTCGATGAGTTGACCTCTATTATGTTCCCGTCCAGGTCCAGCACGGCATATCCGAGGGTCGTGCCCGGATCAATCCCTGCTATTATGAGGCTGCGGTCATCCATGTTGAGAATAGGAAACCTCTAGGAATATTTAATTCTTTATCATCCGCTTTTGACCGAGCCGCTCCCAGGCCTTGTTATCATGATCATGGAGAACACTATCAGCCCGGCCCCGAGAAACTGGGCTGCAGACATGACATTATGGTTTATCAGGTAGTCGAGCACGACCGCCGTCACAGGGAACGCCAGCTCGTATATCGTCGACATCGAGGCCTTCACCCTCTTGAGCCCGTAATAGTAGATGAAAGTCGCGACCCCGCCGGACGTGAACACTATTATCAGCAGGTATTTGAGATCTTTGAGGTTGACTGCGCCGAAGCCGAGAAACCTGTCTTTCCAGGAAAGGAGGGAGAGGATGCCGATTATGACAAGCAT
>CAYXZQ010000068.1:0-2609 GCA_964469935.1 uncultured Methanosarcinales archaeon | reverse complement strand
CATCAGGTACATGCTTGCATCGGCCCTGCATTACAGATCAGGTTATATGCTCTTCATATTTATTGTCTCATTCCTCTCTGTTGCCAGGATTGTCCGGCTGGCAAGATCCGACAGGAAGACATTGCTGTTCATCGTTACATGGTTCGCTCTAATGTATGTATTTACCGGCCTTTTCTTCGAAGCGGATTACCTGACCGGAAGCGCACAGAGGCTCTACATCAATTTCCTTCCGATAATCGCCATATCAGCTTCCTGCGGCACCATGTCCATCTCAGGGGCATTGCAAAAAAAGGGCAAACGATTGTCATCGATATTTGTCATATCTATCTGCTCTCTTCTCATCCTGGCATCGTTGCCTTATGACCTGAGCCTGAGCAAAGCATCCTCACAACAAATGCTTGAGACAAGAATCGCCAACCTGATCTCTGATGATATCAGTGACAGGTGCATCATCATAACCCCTGAACCGGTCCTCCTGACTTCGACGACCGATCTCAAGGCCGTGAAAATACTGGATTTCTATCAGGGTGATGCAGGACAAGTCTTTGACAGGAACAGCTGCGTGCTGTTCTACGGCGGACTAAGCTGCAGCAACAAAGAATACGAGAAGAAGTTCAACTGCTCTAAGATTTTTGATGAATATGACCTGGTGCCCAATAGGGAGTACAGCCTGGGTGATGCGACTTACGTGTTATACAATGTTATGGAAAAACAGATCTAAAGATTGAAGACCGCGAAAAAACCGCGCATCATCCTCTGTACATCGAGATACGACCTGATACCGAGCAGTTGCCTTATCATGTACCTGGGCCTGAGATAATACTCCTTGTGCGCCCTGTCGACCAGCCTGGACAATTCGTCTTTTCTCATCCCTTTCGGGCTGTAAAGGACAATTGAATGGTCGAGCTGACTGCAGCTTTTTGAGAAATCGAATGAATAACCTTCTCTTGTGAGCTCATCATATATCTCTGTTCCGGGATACGGGGTGAACTTGTTGAAATGGGCGAAATCTACATTAAGCCTCTTTGCGAAATCAAGCGTTTTCCTTACAGTTTTCCTGGTCTCGCCCGGTGCCCCTATCAGGAAATCAGCCCTGATGTTCAGGCCGGCCTCCTGCGCCCAGCGGACTGCCCTTTCTATCTCCTCGATCTTCGTCCCTTTCTGCAGCCTGTCCAGGGTTTCCTGGTCCCCTGATTCGATGCCGAAGAGGACCTGCCAGCAGCCGCATCTCTTCATGAACCTGAGCATCTCCCTGTCGACTGCATTGACGCGTGTCAGGCAACACCAGCCGATCTTCCTGTCCCTCATGCCCCTGCATATCTCGTACAATCTCTTCCTGTTCAGTGTGAAATTGTCATCGAAGAACTTTATCTCCTTCACGCCGTATTCCCTGACGAGCCGGTCGACTTCTGAGAGGACGTTCTTTGCGCTCCTTTCCCTGTAGGTTCTTCCGAATATCGACCTGTCACAGAATGTGCAGCCGAATGAACATCCTCTTGTGGTCATCACATGCGCCTGGGGCAGTTTCCTGTAGGATGCCGGTGTCGGGCTGTAGCTTGAGACATGGGGCAGCAGATGCCTTGCAGGGAACGGCAGCGAATCAAGGTCCTTGATAAGCTCCCTCTTCCCTGTTCTTATCAACCTCTTGCCGCGCCTGAAGACTATCCCTTTGACATCTTCAAGCTGCTCTTTTTCCGGCCTGGCAGCATCCCTGTAGAGCCTCGCAAGCTCGAGGAATGCCATCTCGCCCTCGCCGAGTATGCCCAGGTCAAAGAGGCCGGTTCCCATTGTCTCTCCAGGCAGTGCAGTGACATGCGAGCCGCCGATTATGATTACCGCGTCTTTTAAGATTCTCCTGACTTCCCTTGCGGTCTTCATCGAGCTTTCGAACGCAGGTGTTGTCGAGCTGATGCCCACAAGGACAGGCTCAAGCCTCCTGAGCCTGTCATCCAGGGAAAAGCCAGGGATCGAGCAGTCCAGTATCTCAACATTGAAGCCGTCCTGTTCCAGGACCGCGGCAATGTATGCAAGCCCCAGCGGGGGGATTACATTCAGCACATTTCCCATGCTCCGGGTTCTTCCGACTGCAACCTCGTCAGAGAAAGGCGGTGCAATAAACAGGATGTTCTTCTTATCCATTTGTTGTCCCCAGGAATCGGCCCTGTTATGCATAAGCAATGGAAATTTATAAGTTTTGTTGAAACACCGCGGCAAAGAGCCAGATTTAAATAGTATAAGGTCTTATGTTCATCCGGTCAGCCAGATAGGGCCAGCAAGGCCAGAATGAAAAGAAGATTGTTCAGCGACGCAATGCACCTTGCAGGTGCGAAACTGTCAAATTCTCTGCAGGTTGCGCCAGGCACCCTGCCTCTCATAGTCATGTGGGTGACGAACAGGTGTAACCTCGAATGCATGATGTGCGACCAGTGGAAGACAGACAAGGGCCTGTTATCAAAGGAATTATCTGAAAAAGAATGGTTCGATGTCATAGACTCGGCTAAGAGACTGCGGACAAAACACATCACCATCACAGGCGGAGAGCCTTTCATGAGGGATGATATCTTCAGCATAATAAGGAAGGTCAAAAAGAGTAAAATCTCGTGCCATGT
>CAYXZQ010000067.1:0-2685 GCA_964469935.1 uncultured Methanosarcinales archaeon | reverse complement strand
AGGAATAGATGGAAGAAGATGTTTGCCGGCTACAGGCAGGGCGAGGCTGTTCTCAGGCTCAAGACAGACCTGAAGCACAAGAATCCTGCGATGCGGGATTTTCCCCTCATGCGGATAAACGAGAGCGAGCATCCAAGGCAGGGGAAGAAGTACCGCGTCTGGCCCCTGATGAACCTGTCGGTCCTTGTCGATGACATAGAGTCTGGCATGACGCATATACTGAGGGGCAAGGACCACGCAGACAATGCAAAGCGCCAGGAGATTATGTACAGTGTCCTCGGCAAGCCCGCGCCCCAGACCAGCTTCCAGGGCAAGATAAACTTCATCGGCATGCAGATGTCGAGCTCAAAGACAAGGAAAGCCATTGACGAGGGAAAGTACGGGGGATGGGACGACATAAGGCTCGCGTTCCTCGATGCGCTCAGGAGGAGGGGATACCAGCCCGAGGCGCTAAGGAGATGGGCTGTCTCCATGGGCGTGTCGCTCACTGACAAGAAGATGTCAAAGGACGAGCTTTTCAAGATCATAGATTCTTTCAACAGGGACATCATCGACCCTGTCTCTGACAGGTATTTCTTTGTCCGGGACCCGGTGAAGGTCAATGTCGAGGGCAGCCCGAAGCAGGAGGTCGAGCTTGACAGGCATCCTGACAGGAGGAAGGGCGGAAGGAGGTTCGCTACAGCCGACGGGTTCTACATAGCAAAGGATGACCTGGAAAGCCTGAAGGACGGCGAGCTGGTGCGGCTCATGGACTGCCTGAATTTCAGGAAGAGCGGCGACAGGTTTGTCTTTGACTCGCTGGAATACGAAAGATACAAATCAGGAGGGAAGAAGATTATCCACTGGCTTCCTGCCGGGGAGAAGCTAGTTGAAGCCGAAGTCCTTATGCCTGACAATACCATAGCTACTGGACTTATCGAGCCGCTTGCAGGAAAGCTAAAACAAGGTGACATTGTCCAGCTCGAGAGGTTCGGGTTCAGCAGGCTGGACAGCTCGGACAAAGGTAAGCTCAGATTCTGGTACACGCATAAGTGATGATGGCACAATGAAGGTTATCGGTTAAGTGAGTTAATCATCTTGGTCAACTCATTACTCATATTTTCTCATGCAATACAGAAGAATATCGGTTCCTGGCTGTGTCCTGGATATCCCAACCTGGGCTTTGTCCGCGATATTGACCATGAAGATGATTAAGACACTGGATGATGATGATGATGATTGTCCTTCAAACCAAAGATTTATATATAACCATGACTAAGTAGGCAAGATACTGTTCATTAGCTGAGGTGATAATATGTACGTCGTCAAGGCAAAGATAAGAGAGGCATCGAAGGGATTCAATGTATCAGGTGATTTTGCCGAGGCCCTGAACAAGAAAGTCGAACAGCTGATAAAGGACGCCTGTGCGAGGGCAGAGGCAAACGGAAGAAAGACTGTCATGGCAAAAGACATCTAATCGGATTTTTTAATATCAGACAGTTTCTTCTTGATACCTTGTAGCTTCATCTCAAGCTCGCTTATTTCATCATCGATGAAATCATCCCTGAGCTCCACCTGGAAAGAATCACCATCTTCTGAAAACGTATCAACAAGCTCAAGATGCTTCCTTCTCTTGTCAATGACCACGAGCATCCTTAGCAGATGCTTCGGAGAACGGAACTTACTGGCTGTCATTGTCAAACGGCCTGAGCTTCAGCCTCTGCTTGTCACCTGATGGAGGGATTGGCGCTGTATTGGGCTGGATAGGCCGAAAATCCCTGACAGGCCCCTGCATCGGCCTTCCTGGCATGTCGGGAGGTTGCCCGGGGAATCCTCCGGGAGAATTTGGCATATTGCCTTGGCTGTCAGACCGAGGGGGAGGAGGGAACATGTCCGCACCAAAATCCGGCGGGCTCCCTGAAGGATCCATGTTCTGCGAAGGTTGCGGTTGTTCCTGCCCGAACTGCGGAGGAGGCGGGAAATCCTGATTCGAACCCTGGCCGCTGTCCTGTCCAGGAGGGCTGTTGAATGAAGTCATGCTGTCCACTGCCTGCCCAAGCCCCGACGACAGGTCTGTAGGCTCTATCGGCTCAATAGACTCTTCAGCCGGCTGGGCATACCTGTTGAATTCGATATCAGGAAACCGCTGCCCGGATAAACTGCTGCCTCCTTCAGGCCTAGGGGGTATTGAAGGGGCGACGGGCTGGGGATCGAAAAGGCCGCTGCCGTCAGGCTCTTTCTGGTCCTGGACAGGCGGCGCCATGAATGGATCTGGATTCTGAATGTTGTTCTGCAAATTATTCTGCATGTTGATATTCAGGTGTTGCGGTGAGGGCTCCCTGATATCCAGATGCGTCGGAGCAGGCTCAGGTACCGTATCAAGGTGGCCTGAGAATGCATCGGAAACGTCCTGTACTGTCGGCTGCTCTTCCACCCCGGCTTTTTCCTTATCGATTTTATCTTTTATCATGTCTGCAACAGTGAGTATGCCTTGGGCTATCTTCTCGTTCTGCTTGAGCAACAGGTCAAGCTTCTCGATGACCTGCGACTCATGCCCGGAACCAGCCTCATCCCCGGCCTGCGTCAGCATCTCAAGGATAGTCTCTATGTTCTTGTTGAGCCTGCCGATAGAAGTCTTGAAATTCAATGTGGGCCTGATGGTCGCATTCCTCTTCTTCTTCTCTAGCCTGCTCAGCTTCTCCTTTA
>CAYXZQ010000066.1:0-2784 GCA_964469935.1 uncultured Methanosarcinales archaeon | reverse complement strand
GTCGCCGGACATTTCATGGTAGATGTCAGAACCGACCTCCATCTTGAAGCCGCAGCCAAGCCCCACCGAGCCGATGTAATCCTTGTTCTTCTCTATAAATTCAATAGTCTGGTTGAAATCCTCGTCTGTCTCAGTCGGATAACCCACGATGAAATAGAGGTGTAAATGAATATCCAGCCTTTTTGCAGCCCTCAACAATCTCTCGAACTTCCTCATGTCAAATGTCTTATTCATGTCTGCCCTTACTTTTTTTGAGCCGCTTTCAACCCCGCTCATCAGGAAGTTGCAGCCGGATGATTTCAGCTTTCCGAGAAGGACATCATCAGGGATTACCTGCGGCGCAAAGCTTGCACCCCATCCGAGCATGATGCCGGAGCTCCCAAGGATTTCGCAAAACTCATCAAGCCAAGAGAGCTTACCGTTGATGAGCGGGTTTATGAAAAAAAAGTTCCTAATCCCATAGTTTTCATGGACATGCCTCATCTCGTGATAGACGGCCGCGGGCGGACGCAACATGAACACAGGTTCATATTTCCGCTCGTTGCAGAACCTGCAGGCCTGGTTACATCCTGTTCCTGATATCAGAGGGAAATTGACAGTCGGGCTGCTGCACACGAGGTATTTTTCGAAATCAGCCCAAGTGTAATCAGGATACTCGGGGTAAATCAGATCTGGGGATGCCCGGCCGGCAATGATTCTGTAAAGCTCTCTGAATGCTTTCTTTCCCTCTCCTTTGACGATGTGATCGACATTGTCATTATCTATGATGCCGGGATTATCAACAGTTTCAGGCCCGCCGAATATTATGCTGATGCCCGGCCTCGCTGACTTGACTTTCCCGGCAAGCTCCAGGGAAAACTCCAGGTTGGTCCTGCGGACAGAGAATGCAAGCACCGACGGCTCCTGTCCAAGTATCCTGCCTGCCCAATCTTCAATCGCATCTGAATAATCACTCTTCGGGATGCAGTCTGAAATATTCTCATCACCTATTATGACCCGCTCGTAGGTCTTCGGAGCCATGCTTTTCTTCATGGACCGGTAGAATTCGGCGTTGATATCATAACATTTCGGGCTTAACCCGTTCTGCACAAGGAAGGCATATATGTAGCCTAATCCTATAGGGGGATAGTCTACAGATGCGCATGGACAGCTCACCAGAACGACCTCATTAATCGCATCCTTGTGCGATTGCTGCAGCACTGAATGATATCTCTGGAGCAGGAATTCACTGCCGGGATGCAGGCCCCGATTCTCTGCTTTGTCATCCATGAATGCCACCATTAACCTGTCCATGCTGCAGCCCAGTTCTTTCAATTCTGACATCGCTTCTGCTGACCGGACGACAATAAGCTCTGCCTCCTTGAATATGACCTCGAGATCCCTCTTGGGTGTGGCGGCCGATTCCCGGCTACTTACCGAGACTGCCATGGGGATATCCAGCATCTTTTTCAGCCTGATGAAGAAAAGAGCGTCATTGACAGTCAGCGCGTGCAGCAGGTCTATCTTACCGGATTTGGCGAATTCGACGCATCTTTTCAGCATGGTTTCATAAAGCCTGGTATCGCGCTTTCTTATCCTCGGGAAGCTGTCCATGGACCCGGGGCTTTCAAGAACATGGTAATTCAGGCTTTCATCCTCAGGAAGCCCAACATTGCTCTTGATGTAGAACAGGTCCTTGCTGACAGACGGAAGTGCGGGCAATTCTTGCAGCAAGGCCAGGGTCGATTCGTCGACAAAAGAATTCAACACCATCAACCCTATTTTTCGTCCGGGCATTTTTCGTCGAGCACCATCTCGTTTTTTCAATCGAGGGTAATCAAAAAGCATTTATATATGTTGAGGTTGTGACAGAAGAATGGTGATCGGGAGGCACGTCAAATCAGGCCTGAAGGTCCTTTCAAACAGGCTAACCGGCAGGAGATACCCGATCAAGATCAATTTCATCAGCACCTATGCGTGCGACAACAACTGCTCATATTGCAAGATAAGCGGGCTTGAAAGGAAGAGCGAGCTTTCTACGGCGCAGGTCAAGGAAATGATAGATTCCCTTGTCCGTCTCGGTGCCGAGCACATAACCTTCATCGGCGGAGAGCCCCTGATGAGAAAAGACATAGGCGAACTCGTCAGTTACGCGAAAAGCAGGGGGCTCCTGACTACGATGAGTTCGAACGGCAACCTGGTCAGGGCCCGGTCCGATGAACTCCAGGACCTCGATCTCCTGATAAGCTGCCTGAACGGCCCCAGGGATGTCCATGATTCTATTAGGGGAGAAGGCAACTACGAAAGGATTATTGACATCCTGTCCGGAAACGGGGTGAAGAAAGGGATGCTCGCGACAATCATCCTGACCAAGCAGAATGTCCAGTACGTGGATTTCGTCCTTGACAAGGCCAAAGAGCTCGACTTTTACGTCAATTTCCAGCCTGTGTTCAAAAACGAGCTTGCAAAGGTGGAAAACGAGAGCCTCAAGGGTGTGATGCTCTCAGACGAGGAGACCCATGATGTGTTCAGCTACATCATCACCAAGAAGAAACAGGGCTTACCTGTCAACAATTCATACAGCTCGCTCAGAAATTTTGCGAAGAACGGAAAAGCCGTTTTCAGGAGATGTTATCTCGGAAGCCTGTCATTGACTGTTGACCCTGAAGGGAATGTATACCGCTGCTACAAATACGTCAATGCCGAGGAGAAGATCAACGGCATTGAGCTCGGGTGGGAAGAGGCAGTGAAAAAGGTGCCTGTCGAAGGATGCACGGAATGCCATTACGGCTGCCATATCGAAGA
>CAYXZQ010000065.1:0-3777 GCA_964469935.1 uncultured Methanosarcinales archaeon | reverse complement strand
TATGCTTATCTTAATGCGAGCACGCGTACTACTGAGATATGCCCAAAAAATGAAGAATATCATACCAACTTCGGTGGTTCATTGATATACGGCAATGATTCTGGTAATCTGAGCATGATTTTTTCTGAGAACACTGACTCAGAAGTATCTTCCAATGCAGACATTGCCTTTGTCAAGATTATTGGTTTACCATTGTCAATTGATTATCACAGGCTGATGAATGCTGAGTTTTTTGCAAATAATCTCAGGGATGATGAGGAACCTATCAGCAGGTCGTTCTATACAATGTACGGTTCTATCATCTCGACGGGTTATACCTTGCCCAAGTCGCTTACCATCAAGCACCCGAAGTCAAGAGTCAGGGGTGAGGTACATATCGGTTTCGATGATTATGCCATACCTTTACCTTTATATCTGTATATCAATGATTCAATTCATGATATAAAGCCGTCCATATCAAATGTTTTTGTAGATAATTTCGCTTCTTTCAGCTATGATGAGACAGAAGGGCAGACCGAGAATCATGTAATAATCTCACAGAACATGGACATATTTGATGACACCGCATTATTCGGTTATTTCCAGGATGATTCCCATGCCCCGGCTGTTGGCCCTTATATTTTCTTTGATAATCATGTCCCTTTGTATGAATACAGGCTTGAATCTGATTCGCCTGTGGAATATGAAGGTTCAGGGGCTTCGGTTGCAGACGATTTCAGGGGAAGCTCATTAGAGATGGTGGCAAGAGGTTATACTATCATTGATGCGGATTCTGTTGATGGAATCCTGGACAAGCTGACCCTCATGGCTGCCGGAACAGGCATGTGGCTCACCCAGGGACAGTCAATTACAAAAGAAGATAACGGTGTTGAGCACACAATCACGATGCTTGATGTCGTTGATGACGAATCCAAATGCGGTTTCGATGTCGATGGCTCGACAGTATGGATCAAAATTGATGAGGCTGCAACAGTGAGCGGGATTACATTGTATGTAACTGATGCAACAGCAGTACATAATGCGGATTATGACGCAGATGTCTGCAAGGTATATATCAGTGACCGGACAATGACATTGGAGGAGGGCAAGCCGGTCTTGATAGATAATGACTATCTCTATGGCTCGAATGTAAGCTTCAAGGGGACAGCAGGATCCTGGGAAGGGTTATCAGTTACATGGCAGCCGACAGAGCCAATATATCTTGCGCCAGTAGATGAACTCGTAGACCCTGTCTTCGGGAAGGTCTGGTTCGGGTTCGACGGTGTCGACGCCACTTACGAGACAATCAGCTTCAACTTAACTGATATGAATAAGGATGATTTCAACGACGTCTGTTTCGGTCCCCAGGAAAAGGAAGAAGATGTCACACCTGTCGTCTCCCACTCCAATGGAGGAGGCGGTGGAGGAGGAGGTCATAGCAGAAGCTGTTTTGAGAGCTGGACATGCAAAAACTGGTCTGAGTGCTCGATTACTGGCATCCAGGCAAGGGACTGCCATGACCAGAACAACTGCACTACAGTCAATTTCAAGCCTGTCACGAGCAGGAGCTGCACCTTTGTCGCGCCTGTCCAGGAGCCTGTAAAGGAATCCAATTCTACCACGGCTTCGGCAACTGTTCAGGAAGGCAACATCACCCAGGACAGCATGGCTGACATAAACGATACTTCAGAAGACACCCTAAACACGACAGTCACAGGACAGCCTCCGCTTGCGACCGGAATGGTCACAGAGCCTGTGAATTACGACGTGAGATGGGGAAATGTCGCAATAGCTGCGGTCGTAATCCTCGCCCTTGCAGGTGCTGGATACTGGTTCTTCAAGAGGAAGTGAACAATACATTCATCTCCCTCAAGATTATTTCGCAAATCACAAACTATTTATACTCTTCATGTCCTTAAAAAAGACCATGAGCAGGCTCACGTTCGGGTATCATCTGCCTTTCAATCATGATATTCTTGGCATTGACTTCAGGAACCTGCAGGAGTTTCTAAGGAAGACCAGGGACGAGACAGAGGCAGCGCTCTATGCAGGACTTACGACACATATGGACCACCCTGCAGCAAGGATAAGGTTGGAGGGATCCATCGAGCCCCTCGAGAAAGTGCTCATGAGGATTGTCGCTGAAAAAGGGCTGCCGGAATACATTGTCAAGCCGATCTCTGTCTATAATTTCAAGATCCTCCCTGACACGACAATTGCCAGATGGAAAGAGCATCCGGATTCGCCTACGACAAGGGATGCCTATCTGCTGGCAAAGGATATGTACAGGGAGAGGAACATAAGGGTGGCGAGCCTCTCAGACAAGACCCTTGCTTTAGCAGGCCAATACCTGTAGGCACCCTGTTCTCCTGGCAGCAGAAAGATTTAAATACTATAGCGCATTATATAACCAATATGGCAACAACCATACAGGTCAGCAATGAGCTCGTAAAAACGCTCAAGAGCAGGAAGATGTATGATAAGGAGAGCTATGAGGACATCATCTGGGACCTTCTCGAAGACAGCATGGAGCTTTCCTCTGAGACCAGGAAACACATAAGGTTGGCAGAGAAGGATATCAGGGCAGGCAGGACATATTCGCACGAGCAGGTGAAAAAGGAGCTCGGCCTATGACGTATTCTCTCATGTATTCCGCCCATGCAGTAAGGCAGCTGAAAAAACTGGATAAAGATGCCCGCAGAAGGATTGTTTCAACACTTGAGAGGGCAAGGGTCAGGCCCTATCCCCATGTAAAAAAGCTAGTCGGGAGCCCGTATTTCAGGCTCAGGGCGGGTGACTACAGGGTGATCCTTGACATAAGGGACAGGGAACTCATCATCTACGTGATCGAGGCAGGGCACAGGAAGAATATATACAGCTGAGTCCAAATTCTTTGGGAAAATGCACTCTTGCAGCAGGCTCTCATCGCCCGCATCCTGAGAGATCACAGGAATCATTAACAACTCTTTAGTGGTCATTATAGAAAAATTTATAATTATCCATGAATTCTCAGGCACCATGCTCGACTATGACGTAAAAAAGGCAGAGGGGCTGGCAGACAGGAGCTCAGTTTCCTACCGGGCCGGAAGGGAAGCGTTCAGCACCAATACAGTACCTTCTAAAGACTTCAACCAGGTCCGTGCAGAAGAGACATATGCCCTGATGGCTGCGAAAAAAAGGACAGGAAGAGAGCTTCAGAGCATTATAAGCTCCTATCTGGATGATATTCCTTCAGGCGAAAAGCTCATACTTTCAATGCCCGGGGATAAGAGGATGATCACTGATGCCATCGACAGGGAGAAGAACGATTACAGGTTCGGGTACATCGACGAACTCGTGGATTTTCTTGTCGAAAAGAATATCGAATTCAGCCCAAGGCAGATATTATCGCATTATATCAGGGAGAAGCCGGAACCGGCAGTCAAGACACAGGATAAACATGTCCTGAAGAGTGAAGTTTCAAAGATACTCCTGACTGAATCAGGACTTACCGGGTATAGAAGAGGATTCATGCTGGTAAATCCCAACTCCTGGCTCGTGAATGCATTACAGGACACTGAGACAGGCAGGCGGTCAAGAGCAGGATACGAGCTCGGGTTCATGGCGAGGACCATGAAGGAATACAGGTATCCAATGAAGAATGAAGAGGTTCCGACAGAAGACACCATACTCTATTTCCTGGAAGGCCTGGGCAAGATCAATCTAGGGCTGTCAGAAGAATTCAGTGAGATTTCAGAAAGGTATGGCTCATTGCTCATGCATGAGCTTCCTAGCATCGAGGACCGGATCATTGAGCAT
>CAYXZQ010000064.1:0-3934 GCA_964469935.1 uncultured Methanosarcinales archaeon | reverse complement strand
GGAAAAGCCTGCCAGGGATGAGGTGCATCCTGCCGAGCTGAAGAGGGATAAGGAAGGCGGGTCATTCTTTTCAGGGCTTTTTCACAGGAAAACAGGTGAACCTGGCGTGAAGGCTGAGAAAAAAGCTGCAGAAGAGACAAAGCCTGCCAAGCCTGAGCCAGTGAAGGAAGAACCTGAACCTGCTGCTGTCAACAAAGAGGTCCCTGAAAAGAAAGAGCCTGAGACAAAGGAGAAAAAGGCCGCTCCTGAAAAGAAAAAGACCGGATTTTCCCTGGGCTCGCTGTTCCGGAAGAAGCCGAAAAAACAATCCCCTGACGAGGTCAGGGACAAGGACATAAGGAAGCTGTTCAAGGCAAAGGCCAAGGAAAAGAAGAAGAAGATAACCGCTACAGAGAGGAAGAGGAAGCTTGCCATGTACCTCGAGAAGTCAGGGCTCGAGATGGACCAGCACCAGCTGTCGAAAAAGCTCTTCTACGCCTCAATCGGCCTGACTCTCCTGTTCACTGTGATTTATGTCTTCCTTGATGTGAGAGCCGATAGCTCGGTAGCAGGGATATTCGGCCATACGATCATCATGTGGACACTCGGGCTCCTCTGCATCTGGGGCCTGGTATGGATAATATTCAGGATATACCTCGACCTTCTCATCTTCAGGAGGAAACTCTCCATTGAAGAGGTGCTGCCGGACTTTCTCCAGCTGACGAGCGCAAACCTCAGGGCAGGAATGCCCATAGACAGGGCGCTGTGGTTCGCTGTCAGGCCCAGGTTCGGGGTGCTTGCAAAGGAGATTGAGGACGTGGCCAAGCGCACCATATCCGGCGAGCCCCTTGACCAGGCGCTGCTCGATTTTGCGAAAAGGTACGACTCACAGACCCTGCTGAGGTCTGTCTACCTGCTCAACGAGGGCATGGATGCAGGAGGCGACGTGGGCGACCTCCTCAACAAGATAGCGATAAACATAACAGAGATGAGGGGCATGAGAAAGGAGATGGCTGCAAACGTCATGACCTACGTAATTTTCATCACATTCGCCTCGATCGTCGCAGCCCCCGCGCTCTTCAGCCTGTCAAGCCAGCTGCTGACCATTGTGCAGAAGATAGCGGGCAATGTAGCAGGCTCGACAGGCACCCAGACGACAGGCTTCGGGCTTACCATAAATATAAGCGACAAGACGATATCCCTCGGCAACTACAAGATATTCGCCTACCTCTGCCTAACGATGACCTCGGTCTTCTCAGCTGTAATCGTCGCGACCATCAAGAAAGGGAATGTCAAGGAGGGACTGCAGTACATCCCAATATTCATAATCGTCGCCATAATCGTCTTCTTCATAGGATCGCACGTGCTCGCGATGGTGTTTGCAGGGATGTTCTAGGCACATTTTCCTAATTATAATGTGTTTATCATCTCGGCCGGTTCACTCGGCAGATTTCCCTTTATTAAATCTATAGAAATCTGTTCCAGTTGGGTCCTGACGTCTCAGCTGAGCCTCGTTCACAAAATTGACCCTGACGATGATAAACACATAACTGGTTTATGCCTGATTTATATAGTACGAAAGATTTAAATATGAGTTATTCCAGAATTTGAGTTGAGTATGATAATACTTAAAAAACATGAGGTGATAAGATGAGTAAGAGAGCACAGGCAGCGATGGAATTCCTGATGACCTATGGCTGGGCCATTCTCGTCGTTCTTGCAGCGATCGGAGCGCT
The DNA here is from genome assembly GCA_964469935.1 of uncultured Methanosarcinales archaeon. GTDB lineage: Archaea > Nanobdellota > Nanobdellia > Woesearchaeales > DSVV01 > CAYXZQ01. Next base: position 2,219 of record CAYXZQ010000064.1, on the reverse strand, counting down.
TGCATATTTCGGGGTGCTGAGCCCTTCAAACCTGCTTCCGGAAAAATGCGAATTCCCTTCTGGATTGACTTGCACAGAGACAGCATCAACATCCGTAGCAACAGACATAACGACACCGCAGGGTGATACTGCGACAGCACCGGCAATCTGCTTCCCTGTCACGAATACGCTCGGCTATGATGTCACAGGAGTCACAGTAGTCGACGAGGCAGGAGATTGTTCATCACTTGCAGGCGTGGACATAAGCAATGGCGCTTCACGGACGTTGTGTGTCCAGTCATGCACCACAGCAGGGATAGGAGCTGGCAAGAAATACAGCTACAATCTTGAGATCCAGTACACGAGCGCTGATACAGGCCTGACAAGGGCAGCAACAGGAAGAGTATCAGGCAAGTGGGCATCATAAAGCCAAGATGAAATCATTTTATTTTTTTTTTATTATAATACTTCTCATCCTCTCTTCATGCTCTACCCAGGACACACAGGTCCAGCAGCAGAGCCCCAAGCAGAAGCTTGAGGCAAGGCTGCATCAGCTGTTCAATTCGAACAACCATCCTGACACAAGCATAAAGAGGCAGGGGTCCGGCTATAATGTCATGGTCACATACACGCCTTACAACAAGTTCAGGTTCGTGTCTGAGGACACTGACAGGAAGACATTCGAATCATCTGTTTACAATTTCGTCAGGAACATCTACGCCTCCGGCGCGAAAGTCAATTACGTGACACTCAAGGCTGTCGAGCAGTCCCAGAAACTCGTCGCAAACCCCAAGGGGCAGCTTCACCTCATCTCACAGAGCAATGACTCGATGACAAGGGAGATAGCAATCGTGAACATCACGAAAGAGGAATTCGACACTCTCAAGAACACTTATGAAGACCCACAGTACAAGATAGGGGATTACATAACATACCATCCATTCTTCCTTGTCGAGCTGAGGCTCAGGACAGAGAAGACAGGCATAAAGAACCTCATCGTGGGAGAGGTGAACGACTCTGGCGAGGATGTGACAGAGATCAGGTACGAGCCTTCAAATGTGAAGACCCTCGGGCAGAAGGACGGGGACAAGCTGGGGTTCGACGAGAATTTCGCAAACATAATCAGGTACTCGTTCGAGGCAGGGCCGACTATAGAGAAGATAAGGCTGATTGCCCAGGCAGACTACGTGGACAACAGGAGCACCGAGAACACTAGCACAATCGCACAGTATACCGAGACAAGGGAGGATTTCGAGCAGATAATGGACAACTGGGACAGCTACAGGTCGCGGATAATCGACCATATAAACTACACGCCCATATTCCTCCTTGACATGATATCAGAGAGCACGATAGAGAGCCTCAAGCTCGGGCCCTCCACCGAGGTGGACGCATTCTATGACAAGGACTATTCCAAGATGACAAAGACAGTCGACACAATAGAGCAGGATGCTGTCGACACGATATACGCGCTCTTTGACGACTATCCCTACATACAACAGGTGACCCTCAGGTACAAGGCGAAGCTTCCTGCCGAGGAAGGGAGCGACAGCCCTGACGGCACTCACCAGATAATCCATGACGCATACGTGGTCACTGTCTCGAGGAGCGCAGCCCAGAACGTGAACAGGGACAAGCTAAGCAACAAGCAGGTGCTGTACAACTTCGACCAGAAATGGGACCAGAAGATGATGATACAGGACATCAGGGCGAACATAGGCTCAGAGTATGGGTCAGGCGTAGAGGACTCGAACATCATAAGCATAACCATGCCTTCTGACGACGAGGCTGTCGTGGACCTGGACTCCTGCGAGATCAAGGACGACTATGACAAGAAAGTCGGCCAAGAGAGCTGCGGGAAGAAATGCGTGAGCGACAGGCTTGACAAGCTCGGCAACCGGACAATGTACCAGATACATCCGCCTTACCTCACCAAGCTGACATTCAAGATAACGAGCGTCTATCTCGACCAGAGCGGGCACGAGGACACGACCGACATGGGCGAGATGGTCTTCACAAAGGACCCTGACACAAACTACTGGCTCCAGACAGCGTCGGACGTCAGGTGGTACGACCTCGAGAACGACCTCAGCCTGGACAAGGACAAGCTATGCCAGACCTAACAGCAAAATTTATTAATGACTTTTCCTATTTCGTTATGTAATATGAAAAAGAGGCTTCTTTACATCACCCTGCTTGTGTTCATGCTGAGCATCGCAGCAGTGCATTCAGAGAAGACC
>CAYXZQ010000063.1:0-3967 GCA_964469935.1 uncultured Methanosarcinales archaeon | reverse complement strand
TTCTGGATTACCGACGCAAGCGAGCTAAGGAAAGAATGGTTTGACAATGTCAAAAAGGTGGGTATCACTGCAGGCGCATCGACACCGAAGACCGTCATTGACGGTGTAGTCTCTGAGTTGGAAAGATTATAGCCCATAACATAGATAAATTTTTATATAAGCTTCCACTTTGAGCGTCCTACAGGGACATAAAATGAGATACGATGCAAAAAGCATAATCATAGGGCGGATGAAGCGCAAGAACGACGACGAGGAGTATCCCTGCTTTGTCCACCTGTTCAGCATGAACGACCCTCACAAGAGCGGCCAGGTGCCTGACAAGATGCTCGATTTCGACAGGATACACAAGATAGTCATAACCGGCCTTGACCTCAACTACCTTCTTGAAGGAAACGACATAATCATAAACGACCTGGAACACTTCGACATCCGCCAGGAAGGGCCGCATCTGTTCCTCAACGGCAAGCAGAAGAAGTGATCAGCCCAGGTTTGCGATGAACGCCCTGTCAAGCTCTTCTATCCTGCTTATCACTGCATCGGCCATGGTGAATTTCCACGAAGGGCTGGTGTTGGTAATCGCCACTGCCTTCATTCCTGCCTTCTTGGCCGCGATTATGCCGTTTATGGAATCCTCGACCACGACGCATTCGTCATAAGGTACCTGAAGGAGCTCTGCGCATTTCATGAAAATGTCAGGCGCAGGCTTGGAATTCATTATGTCGTCATCTGTTATGATTGTCTCAAACATGCTGATATGCTCACCGAGGGTCTCCTTCACAAGGTCCAGATTGGTGCTTGTAGCAAGCCCGACCTTATATCCTGACTCTTTCAGCCGCGTCAATACGTCAGCAACCCCCCCAAAAAGCTTCGCCCCTCCCCTGAATATGTCCACTGCAATTTCCTTCTTATAACCTGCAATCTCTTCAGGACTGGCTTCAAGAGAGAACTTCTTTACAACCACCTTTGCGATGTCCCCAGTATCCATGCCGTTGAGCGAATCAAAAAAGTCATGGTCCATGACAAAACCGAACCTGTCGCCTACCTCTTTCCACACGTCGAAGTGCAGGCCGACAGAATCTACTATCACTCCGTCCATGTCGAATATGACAGCCTTAATCATGGTTCATGAATTTCCAGGCACTATTTATATAATTTACTGAATAAAAATGTCACCAGCGGAAATACCAGGGCCTGTCTTCCTTGGAGGCAGGCTCTTCAGGCGCCCTTGGTTTGTTATGGAGATTCTGGTCCCAGAATTCCTGGTTCCCGTCATTCTTCTTTCTTGCATATTTGCTGGTTCCCTTGGGAGTCATCCTATTTGCCTTCTCTTTCTTTTTATCCAGCAAAAGCTTCTTCTTCCTCTGCTCCCTGTTCCCTTTTCTTTTGGGCTTTCTCTTGTTTTCCTTTTTTTGTGATTTCGTGCTTCTCGTACCCAGATATGCAATCGTGTATCCTTCATATGCGTTACAGGGCAATGGCGCACCATGCGATTCAGGACGATGGGATGCCCTGCCCACGAGATTTTCCAACCCGTTGCTGACCCTCTGCCCGAGCCCCTGCACAATCCCTGCCAGGTGATTGTAGAGGCTCATGTTTGCCGTTAGAAACCCACCTTCATGCAAATAAAGATGCGCAGCTGCCCCTCTGTCATAATCCATGCCGCTGCCTGGCTTGTATTTCCCTTTCATCATATTCACTATCAAACAGGAGAAACAGCCTATATTTATAATTATCTCTCTTGGGCTTACCATGCCTTGATGAAATGGATGACGAACTCCTTCGGCACCTTTCCCTTGTAGAGCACGTTGTGTATGTCGTTGAGCAGCGGCGCCTTTATGTCGTTTCTCTTCAGGAGCTCGTGGACCACTGCAGTCGTGATGTAGCCCTCGACAGACTTGTTCTCCTCTGTCATCCTCTTGAGTGCTGCCTCGATATTCATGCCGTTTCCGATCAGCTCGCCGAATTCCCTGTTCCGTGACCTGCCGAAGCAGGTAGTCATGAGGTCGCCGAACCAGGCCTGGCTCCCGGGGCCGAAAGTCTGCCTCTTCGCCCCCATGGCGATTGCTAGCCGTCTCATCTCCCTCGAGCAAGCCGACACGAACGCGGATTTCGAGCTCTCTCCGTAACCCAGGCCGTCGAATATGCCTGCCCCAATGGCTATCACGTTCTTGAAGGCGCCTGCAAGCTCGACCCCGGTGATGTCGTCAGTGGTCTCGATCCTGAGGTAGTCGCTCCACAGAAGCTTCGCGATCCTCTTTGCTGTTGCCTTGTTCCTGCATGCAAGCTCTGCGCAAAGGGGGTTTCCCAGGGTCACTTCCCTGGCTATCATCCCCCCTGAAAGTGTCAGCATCTCATGACCTTTACCTATTTCTGACTCGACAATCTCTGACACCCGCATGTTCGTCCCTGTCTCGAGGCCCTTGGCCAGGTTGACGAATGCAGCGCCCTTCTTAACATGCTTCTTGTACTCCTTCAGCGCCGAGCGGAGAAATTTGGATGGGATTGCGAGCACGACCAGCCCTGACCCTTCCAGAGCCTCTTTTACATCTGTTGTCGCTTTCACATTGCCCGGCAGTGTCGTCTTCCCGTGGAATATCGGGTGCATGCCCTTCTCCCTGATATGCCTTATGTTATCTTTGTTCACGTCAAAGAGCAGGATTTCATTTTCCTCCCTGTTCTCGCCGATGACCTTTGCTATTGCAAAGCCGAATGCCCCTGCGCCGAGAATGGCTATCTTCATGCCGAGGGAGAAATCATGTTCATTTATAAAATTTTATCATCTGACAATATCCTTGACTACCTTGCTGTCCTTGACTATCCCATAATCGCAGAACCTGGTCCTCTGAAGGCGCTCATAAGCCTCGTGCAGCCTGCCGAGAAGCGCGGCAAAATACATGTTCAGGACAATGCCGTGCGACACTATCACTATATTCCTGCTGTTGTAGGCGAGGTCGAGCTCCTGAATCTTTGCAGTGAACCTCTCCAGGGCTGAGCCTGCCTTCTCCCAGCTGAATTTCGACCTGTCCGGGTTCTTTACTGCGTATTTCACTGCAAAATCGAATGTCTCTTTTTTCAGGAACCCTCCCCTGTCCCTCTTAAGCTCATCAAACGCTGAATACCTGTCGATCTCCTTGTCCAGTTTTCTCGCAAGAGGGAAGGCTGTCTCGTAGGCCTTGGCCTCAGAAGAAGAGATGATGATGTCAGCCTTCGATAGCTCCCTGTCCTTAGCGAGCATCTCTGCCTGGAGCAGCCCTCTAGTCGAGAGCTTCCATTTCGATACAGGTTCATCCTTGTCAACCACGGTCTCACCATGGCGGACAAGGTAAAAGGTGTTGTTCATCGTCTGCATCATTATATATCTTAGAAAATATTTAATCTTTTCGGAAGCAAAGCCTGAAGATATTCTTTTCCAGTCAAAGTTGAGGCCTCTCATCTATTGAGAATTTCTGTCTTTATGCGTTCATCTGTCTATTTATTCAAATGAAAACAAGAAAAAAATGAAAAGACCATGCAAAGCATTCGAGTGTTAAACAAGTAAGGACTGTTGGGGGCTGCATGCTGAATGCCTTGTTACCTTGGCACTTACACACCAGCTCCATCAAACCCATCTTCTATGGGTGTCCAGGATGTCTCTTTTCAAGGGTTGCTTCATGCTTAGATGCTTTCAGCACTTATCATTCAAGGCGTAGCTGCCCTGCCTACCCTATCGGATAACAGGTGGACCAGAGGCCTCGAGACCTCGTTCCTCTCGTACTAGAAGTCCCTTCCTTTCAGACATCCTACAATTCCAGTAGATATCAAACAAACTGTCTCACAACGTTCTGAACCCAGCTCACGATTCCTTTTAATGGGTGAACACCCCCACCCTTGGCAGCCTACAGCTGCTTTTGGAAATACACCAAAAACCGCTTCTGCACCGCCAGGATAGGAAGAGCCGACATCGATGTAGCAAACCGCGCCGTCGATA
>CAYXZQ010000062.1:0-4602 GCA_964469935.1 uncultured Methanosarcinales archaeon | reverse complement strand
ATTACAGAAGTGTGCTCCAGGCAAAGAACATAACCAAGGACTACGGAAGCTTCAAGCTCAGGGACATAAACCTCCAGCTCGATGAGGGCCAGCTCTTCGGATGCCTGGGGCCGAACGGCTCTGGAAAGTCAACACTGGTGAAGATCCTGACAGGGCAGATACGGCCGACAAAGGGGGATGTCACTGTCCTGGGAGTCGATGTCGTAAAGGACCCTGTAGGCGCAAGGGAGAAGATGGGCATAATCCCAGAGCAGGAATCCCCTCCTTCGTTTCTTACTGTTTCTGAGTATCTGCAATTCATATGCAAGGTCAGGAAGATAAGCCCTGATGCCATAAAAAAATGGCTCGATTTCTTCGATTTCGCCCATGAGAAGGACTCGCTAATAAAAGACCTTTCCAGGGGGACCAAGCAGAAGCTTGTAGCGACCCAGGCATTCATCCATGAGCCGAAGATCGTGTTCATAGACGAGCCCCTGATAAACCTGGACCCTGTCATGCAGAAGAAATTCAAGGCATATCTCGTGGATTACGTGAAAAAGAAGAACACCATATTCCTCTCGACGCACGTCCTCAGCATAGCAGGCGAAGTTTGCACGCACGCAGGCATACTCAAGGACGGCAGGTTCATACTCCAGGACAGCATGGCGCACATCAAAAAGAGCAAGAAAGACCTGGAGGACTTTTTCATAGGCAAGATGAAGAATGGCAAATGACCTTCTCAAATACATGCTCCTCGAGGAGACAAGGCTTCATTCCGAGCTTCGGGGAAACAGGAGCTTTTACTTTTTCCCTTTCGTAATCGTAATCCTGAGCGCTGTCATAACATATTTCATGGACAGGTACTCGACCATCTCCGGCTCGGCAGGGGTCGTGCCCGGCTTTCTGCTCGTGTTCTTCTCGTTCGGGATAATGTCAGGGACATTCGGCCTTCATGCGACCGACTATCTCGAGAGGAGGTTCGGCGATTTCGGCAGGCTGTTCTCGAACGCAATGGTCCTGCCTGTGAAGCTCCGGGACATATTCATGACAGCTGCTGCAAGCGACTCGATATTCTACTTCGGCTGGTTCATAATCCCCGTAATAGCCGGGGCTGCAATCGGGCTTCTCGCTGCAGGCGCAAGCATCATTCACCTCCCATTATTGCTGCTCGCAACAGCCTTCGCCTTCATCCTCGGAATCAGCATCTCGTTTTTTTTGACAGTCCTTCTCAGCAAGTCGAAGCCCTGGTTCTACATCGTCCTTGCTGCCGCAACAATACTTTCGATCTACGGGTTCATGGTGCACGGCATGGCATTCTTCCTGCCTTACTACATGTATGCTCTCTTCAGCCCTTCAAGCCTGGTTGCCAACCTGCTCCTGATAGCAGTGATCCTGATGCTTACAGCAAGGATGATAGGCAATGAATTTTCCTCCATCAGGACCAAGTCAAGGCACAGCTCCCTCGATTTCGGGAACCGCAGGCCTTACCTCTTCAAGGATTTCATAGACCTCTACAGGACGCACGGCCTGGTCGCAAAGCCCCTGTTCAACGTCGTCATACCTTCAGCGTTCATGATGCTCGTGCTCGGGAGCATCGACATGTTCCAGGGAGAGCTCGCGGCTGTGACGAACAACCTCGTCTTCGTGGGCATCCTCCTCGGCACGCTGAGCATCAATTTCTTCAATGTACTGCTATCAGGCGACTCATACGACTACTATGTGTTCCTGCCTGCAAGCCTGAGGGACTTCATCCTGCCGAAGATGCTCCTCTCGCAGGTCATCTGCTCGATAATCGGGATCGTCATGCTGTCTGCCTATGCAGGTGTCAACTCGACATTCGCCTACCTGCCCGCAGGCATACTCATGCTCCTGTCTTTCATATTCTACACAATGTGCACGAGCCTGTTCATAAACGGGCTAAAACCCAATGAGAATTCCCTCAACATAACAAGCCTCGGATACATGATGGTGTTCTTCCTGCCGGTGATACTCGCAGGAATGGTGCTGCCCTTCCTCTTTGCATCGCTTCCGGTCTACCTTGCGTTTGCAGCGCTGCTCGTAATCGTGGGAATATTTTTCTACAGGACCGGGCTTAGGAAATGGACAGGCATCATCGGGGCCTGAACATCTGGTCCTGGTCAAGAATCATCCTGGGGCTATCTTATCCCGGACAAATTTCATCATGGCAATCTTCTGATTCAGGTCATCTATGAGCTCGTCGACATCCTTCTTGCTGCTCTCCCTCTCCTCTATGCCTTTCTTTATGGCCTGCCCGATGCTCCCTATGACATTGTCTATCCTCTCGTTGAGTATCTCGATGAACTTCATCGAGCTGTTGTTTAGCCTCTCGAGAAAATCATGCCTGATCCTGCCTGAGTTCATGTCCAGGTGCTGATGGATGTTTTTGCTCAGCTTGTTCCAGAGCATCTTCCTGTAGGCAAAGCCCGGCAGGAGAAGCTTCAGCTCGTCCCCGAGCTGGCTGAAGACCTCGTCCACCCTGTAATAGAGCCTGCTTTCAAGCGTGAATGTGTCCTGCGTCGGGAGATGGGGTATGTCCACGCTGAACAGCTCGGAAGACAGCTCTTTTATCTTTTCCATGGCCTTGTTCGACGCTTCTGAGAATCTCCCTGCAGTCCTCTCGAACCTCTCCTTGACCTTCCTCTCCTCTTTTGCCCTCCAGGGCTCGAACAGCTCTTCTATGAGGCTGAGATAGCTCTTCTGCACCTGGACGACTATCTCGCCCCTGGGCGCATCCTTGAGGCTGTCGAACCTCTCCCTGAGCTCGGACATCAGCCTGGGACTTTCCTTCTCCTTGAAATCCTCAAGGTCCTCGTCGACCATCTCCATCGTCCTTGCTATCTCGGCCTTGATTATGGGCTCTGCATCCTCCTGCTCCTTCCTGATGCCCTCGGCAGTCGTCCTGAACTGCTCCAGCCTCTCTTCAGCATCCTTCAGGGGCATCCTGATGGATTTTATCTCCAGCTCGCAGAAGCCCACAGCCTCGTCAATGAGCCTCATCAGGCTGTTCTGGACAGAGAGGAGCATCACATCGCCTTTCTCGTGCATGAAGAACCTCGAAAGCATCTTCTCAAACCCACCCATCCTGCTCTTCTGGAGCTTCTGCGCATCCTTCTTCTGCTTTGCCTCCAGGGCGAGCTTGGCTGACAACGGTATGATCATTGTCCCGATCCCCAGCTCTTTTTTCAATATTCCCTCGTTGAACTGGCTGATCTCATCTATATCCTTCTCCTCAAGGTAGTCTATCTTGTTCAGGACAAAGAATATCTTCGGTATGAACCTCCTGATGTCCCTCAGGAAATCCAGCTCGTTCTGGCTGATAGGCGGGTCTGCTGAAAGCAGGAATATGGCTGCATCGATCTTCTCGAGATAGTCATAGGTCATCTGGGTGTTATGCAAAAATGTCGAGCCTATGCCCGGCGTGTCTATAAGCAATATCCCCTCTTTTAGATAATCCGACGGATAGTTTATCTCGACTATCATGACTTCCTTTTTGTTCTTCGGGTTGTCCTTTTCAGTCACGTAGAGGTGCAGCTCGTCAAGGCTTATCATCTTCTCCTTCTTGTCGAGGAAGACGACCTTGACAGCGACCTTCTCCCCGTACCTGATGACAGTTATTATTGATGTGTGCGGCACAATCGCCGTCGGGAGAAGGCTCTCGCTGATGAGGGCGTTTATGAACGATGTCTTGCCTCTCTTGAACTGGCCGAGAACCGCAAGATGGAATATGTTGTTCTCGAGCTTGTCCTTGAGCTTGCGCAGGCTCTTTTCTGCGGCCTGGCCGCTTACGACCTCCTGCACAGAGGCGATGCCCTGCTCCAGGGCCCTCTTTCTCTTTGCATAATCCTCAAGCATCCTAATCATCTACCTCAGAAGAAGTCATCAGCATAAGCAGTTCTGGCTAAGCCATGGCGGACCTCATCGCCGATGCATTGATGTGTTTTGCTGGTTGTATAAATAGTTTACTGATGATACCCTACAGGATGTAACAACAAATTTAAATATCTTGCAATATGACGGCTTACGATGGAAAAAACAAAGAGAAAATGGGACATGCTCAATGATGGGAAAAGGAAGGCGGTCATCGACAGGATAATCGGGTTCTTCAAAGATGAGAGAGGCGAGGAGATAGGTGTCATCGCGGCAGAAGGATTCCTTGACCTTTTCCTTGAAGAGACAGCGCTCGTTCTCTACAACAAGGGTGTCGAGGATTCAAGGGATTTTTTAAGGGAACGCCTGGGAAGCATCGAGCTCGACATGGACGCCCTGCTCAGGAAATGATTGAAGCCATGAGAAAGTTTATATAGTGAGCAATAACATTATACCCGATGAACAAAGATATCATCCGCTTGCTCATCATTTCAGCAATCCTATTTTCTGCAACGGTCCTGATGGCAGGATGCAGGTATGAGCAGGCGCATATCAAAGACGAGATCGACAAAGCCAATCATTGCGACGTGAAAGAAGACTGCGTGGATGCCGGAGGGAAATGCCCGTTCGGCTGCTATGCCTATGTCAACATCAATGAGGCAGCAAGGATCAAGGGCCTCATCGATTCATACGATTCCGACTGCGTATACGGCTGCCTGTACTGCCCTGATGTGG
>CAYXZQ010000061.1:0-4617 GCA_964469935.1 uncultured Methanosarcinales archaeon | reverse complement strand
ATTCACCATGGACAGGAATGTCGCCTGGGATTCATTATGGACATACAGGGATAACACCCCCTGTGTTAGGCTGGAGAGGCTCAGGAGACTCAAAAAGGCTGTTCAAAAATCAGGAATATTGATAGAAAGATGCTGTGAAGATTATCTAACTGGCAAGATCATGCCAAAGAAGACAGCAGAGACAGAATCAGTACTGCATTCTTGAAGCCCGTATAAGGATTAGATTTTTATAGTTTAAGCATTTTCATGACAATCATGGGAAAGGAAATTTCCGTCATGTTTTCTGGGGGGATAGACTCCATGTATTGTGCAGCCAAGCTTGCTGACGATTTCGACAGGATCCACCTTCTGAACTACTCAAACGGCTATGGCCATCTTTTTTTCGGGAAGACGAGAAAGAGGTACCTCGAGCTGAAAAAAAAGATAGGTGACAGGTATGTATTCAGCCATGCCAGTGTCAAGCCTCTTTTTGAAAAGCTATTGATAGATGAAATGAAAGACGACATGGAAAAGTATTCCTCGGCTTTCATCTGGTGCATGGGATGCAAGCTTGCAATGCATGCCCAGTCCATAGTATACTGCAAAAAGAACAAAATCAGGTATTCTTCTGACGGCTCCTCGTCAGACACGCAGGAGATGGTCGAGCAATCACCGCTGTCCCTGAGCCTCATCGAGAGGCTGTACAGGAAATTCGGTATCAGCTTTGAGCCTGCCGCATACATGGTCCCGAGGGAAGAGAAGATCAAGGTTCTGAAAGAGCTGGGACTCAGGACAGGCCTGTCGATATTGAACAGGAACATCGGCATACAGCCCAAATGCATCCCCGGCGAGCTGTATTACTCGCCTTATCTCATCATGTCCCGGCCTCCGCACCACCAGCCGAGGGAGATACACATGTTTTTCAAAGAAAAGCTCGGGCATGTTGAATCTTACATATCAGGGATGCTTGGAGGGGGTGCATGAGCATGGGATGCTGTAGCCTTAAGGAAAAAGACAGGGAGTTCTCAGGGGTAAGCCGTTTTTTCAGGCTCAATTTCTTCAGGCTCCTCCACAGTGCTTTCCTGCTGGTTGTTCTCGTCAGGTCACTATTCAACAAGAGATACGCAGTCATCCATGATTTTTATAGGAAATTCTATGCAAAGGCGGAAAAGGAGTTGCGATGAAAAAAAAACTGGCCATGTCGCTTGGGTTTTCAGTGATTGTCTATGCATTGATAATAATAATCTTCGGACCGGGCAGGATATTCGGCGCCCTGTGGAAGATCTCGCTCCTGAGTTTCGCAGCGGCAATACTGCTGATTTTGTCCAGCCTCTTCTTTGAATTCCTAAGGTGGCTTTACTATCTCAGGCAGCTCGGCATAAGGGTGGCCTGGTCGTCATGCCTCAGTATATTCCTTTCCGGCCTCATGCTCGGCTTCATGCCCGCAAAATCAGGGGAGCTGCTGAGATATTACCTTCTAAAAAGGCTCAAAGTTCCCTATCACAAGACCATCCCCGTACACTTCGTTTCAAACCTGACTGTCCTTTTCGTGAGCCTCGCATTCGCCAGCCCTTTTCTCATCCATTTCGCAGGATGGCATGTGTTTTATGCAAGCATCGTGTTCTTCATCCTGCTGTTCTTCTCATTCAGGTTTCCCATAATCTACGTAAAAATCATTTCATTTTTACAGAAGAGGATAAGGCTCAAGGTGCTCTCGGACCTCAAAAAATCGCTGGAGCATTCCAAGGTCCTCCTGGGATTCAAGCAGCTTTCTGTGTCGCTCCTGCTGACATTCGTGTACTACGGTCTCATAGGCGTCGCTTTCTTCGCAGTCTCGTCGAATTTCGAGATTAGCATCCCGTGGTACCAGGCCTTCGGGATATACTCACTGTCTCTTATCATAGGTGTTCTGTCGATGCTCCCCGGAGGCATAGGGGCTGTCGAAGGAAGCGGAATAACTCTTCTGATGAATTATACGGACCAGACATCGGCCGTCGTCATGATGATGATGATGAGGCTCATCACCCTATGGTTCACCATCCTCATCGGCATCTTTGCAGCAAACTTTTCGATCTTCCAAGATAATCCCTACAGGCAACAATCCGACTCTGTTTCCTGAGCACTGATTCTAGTAAGGTAAATGCCTTTTCACCTGACCTCGCCTTCTGCATGCCTCTGACCAACGCCCCCGCACCCGTATCACTGATCCCTTTCTTCAGGTCATAGTCGTGCATGCTGAAGACCCTGTCCCCGAGCTCGACAGGCCTCAGCAGAGGGTGCGCAAGCTTCATGAAAGAAAGGAGCGCCGGGTACCTTAACAGGCCGAAGTTTGAGATCGGCATCTCCACGATGCTGTTTCCAGGCATCCTGATGTCTGCATGCGATGCGCAATATGGTATGCTCCTTACACGCCTGTTGTTGTATCTTGAGGGGAAATAAGTGCAGCATATGGATGAGTCGTAGGCGTATCCTGCCTTCTTAAGGAGGCCTCCAAGGACTGCAGGAGGCATGTTGTAGGGGGCCCTGAACCCCTCGCACCTGACCCCTAGGCTTTCAATCATCCTCTTTGACTCCTTTGCCTCCTTGGCTATCTCATCCTGGCTCATCTCCTGCATGCTTGCGTGGGTGACAGAATGCGATGCCACCTCGTGGACTTTTGCAATCGACTTGATCAGGTCCCTGTGTGCCTTTACGAGGCTGGCGACGACAAAGAAAGTCGCCTTCGCATCGTATTTTTCAAGAAGTGAAAGGAGCCTTTTAACTTCGTCTTCTGTCCTGTCGAGAAATTCCAGGTCCACTGTCAGTATCATGTCTGTGATGAAGTCTTTTTGATTTATAAGATTATCCATCCAATGGCCTGTCCATCAATAGCTGGCATGGTTGCCATGGCTGCTGTGAGAGGCATGGTGGTCATGTCCCATGATGTAAGGCTGGGGCATGCTCTCATTATAGTCGAAGAGGACGCTGTTTGTATGCTCTGCAGCATTCTCCCTGGTCGCAAGCACTCCGCCTATCACTGCAGCCGACAGGAAAGAGCCCATTGAGAAGAGTGACTGTTTTGACATCCTGCCGTCTTCGCCAAGAAGGAAGCTTGTAATCTTTTTCTGGATTTTCGGCAGCATCCTCAGTAACACCTTGCTTATGATGAAATCACGATACGTATATTTATATTTTTCCCAAATGCTGAAGAATTCCTGCTAATTGCGCTCTGTCTCGACCCAGCTGAAGAACACTTTCCTGTATTCATCGTCCGTGACAAGCTTGCTGAATATGTGGTCGTACATCCCCATCAGTATCTCACAGCGCCTGTTCGGCAGCTTTGATATTATATTGCCTGTCTCGGCATAGCTGCAGACCGGGCACAGTCCGCATATGGGCTTGTATGCGCAGACCTCGCACACTGGGTTGTCATTGATGGACGACCTCACAATCGCGCAGGTGCCGGGAGACATGACGATGTCCTTGTAATTGTCATCCACTGTCCCTAGCTTGAAGAGGTCATAGAGCCTCCCCTCGTCGCAGGTGTAGATGTTCCCGTTATAGCTGTAGGCTAGCTGCCCTATCACCGCGCCGCAGGGGCTCTGGAGGTCCGTGAAATTGACCGACTCCTTGGTAAGAATCTTCTGGAGTATGACCTTGACGTAGTTGTCCGCAAACCATTTTTTCCTGTTCTTCTTCACTACACGATCAAGCGCCTTTTTCCAGAAATCAAGATAGGTTTCGACGTCAAGCCCTACCCTGTCCCAGTTCTTCCCGGCAAATCCCAGTGGGTTGACAGGCTTCATCCACATCCGGGGTAGATCAAGATTGAAGTATTCGTCGACGATCTCCTTATAGTACGGCAGGGATGCCTTGGTCACCAGAAGCATCGCGTTTATCGTGTAGTCCTTCTTTATCCTCCTTATCCATTTAACTGTCTTGTCGTATTCCGCCCTGTTCGAGTTATGGACCGGCTTGCTGCCGTCAAGCGATGTGCAGATGCCGACGACGTGCTTCTTGAAGAAGCCGTATATTTCGTCCGTCATGAAGCAGAGGTTGGTCACGACCGAGAAATTCAGGTCCTTCTTATGGGTCTTGTTCTTCTCTTCTGCGTATTCTATCATGTACTTGATGAGGTCGAACCTCAGCAGGGGCTCGCCCCCCTGGAATTCGATTGTGATGAACTGCGAGGGCGTCTGGAATATGAAATCGATTGTCTTCTTTGCAGTCTCCTCGTCCATGTCATAGCCCTTCTCCTTGACACCCCTTGCGGCTGCATGGCAGTATATGCATTTCAGGTTGCACCTGAGAGTGGGCACCACGATATGGAGCGAGGGCCCCATGAAGAGATAAGAGTATTTTTTCCTGTAATCCTCGATGACCTGCGAGACATTCCCGCTGTCAAGGACGATTCCGCTTTCCTTGAGCTGGCTGAACAGCGGGTCGGTGATGTTCTCGGACCTTAGCTGGGCATATTCCTCCGGGCTGAGAAACGCCCAGGAGCCGTAATCCGTAGTGACCAAAAAGCCGCCTTCGAGCTTCCTTGCCCTGTAATGGTTTAGGATATACTGTTTTTTGTCGCCGAAATAACTTATAGCCATCTTTTAGTTTTTCATGAGACCCAGCACGTAGTTGGAGAACTCAAGCCCGAGGACCCCC
>CAYXZQ010000060.1:0-4905 GCA_964469935.1 uncultured Methanosarcinales archaeon | reverse complement strand
AAACCCATTTCTTGACATATGATAATCGCAATCACCGGCTATATCGGCTCAGGGAAGACCACTGTTGCAAATATCTTCAAGAAGCACGGGTTCTCGGTGCTTGAAGTGGATACGCTCGGTCATTCGCTCTTATCTGATGTAGGGATCTCCGAGCGGCTCAGGGGAGAGTTCGGCATGAGGATACTTGACAGGAACCTAAAGATTGACCGAAAGAAGCTAGGAAGGCTCGTTTTCAGCGACGCAAAGCTACTCAAGAGGCTCAATGAGACAGTCCACCCTGCGCTCAGGGAACTGATAAAAAAAGAGGTGGCAAAGACAGAAGGTGACCTGGTGATCGACCTTGCCCTCTACGAGGAGCTTGACGTGGACGAGCTGGCAGACAAGGTCATCCTGGTCAAGTCCGACGTGACAAACATATATGACAGGCTGAACCCTGAATACTCCAAAGCCGAGGTCCTTCTGGTCATGAACAATCAGGAGCTTCTGTCTAATCCCGACTATGTCATCGACAACGACGGGACTGTCGGGGACCTGAACAGGAAGGTCTCGGAGTTGCTTAACAGGCTGAAGTTCTCAGGATGAAAGAAGCCCTTCACTACAGGAAGCAAAAGGACAGAACAGTCCAGTGCAGGCTCTGCCCGCATAACTGCACCATTGCAGACGGGAAATCAGGCCTCTGCCTTGCAAGGAAGAATATCAGCGGAAAACTGATTAGCCTTGTCTATGGAAAGCCGGTCGCTGTGAACATAGACCCAGTGGAGAAGAAGCCTCTCTACCATTTCCTGCCAGGCTCGACATCGCTCTCCATAGGAACTGTCGGGTGCAACCTCTTCTGCATGCACTGCCAGAACTGGGACATTGCCAGGTCAGAGCCGGAGAAGACCCCTTCAGCAGAGCTTTCGCCTGCCCAGGTCGTGGACATGGCTCTGCAGAAAGGCTGCGAATCAATAAGCTACACCTACAACGAGCCGACCATATTCTACGAATATGCGCTCGATACTGCCAGGCTTGCAAAGAAGAAAGGCATCAAGAACATTCTTGTCACCAACGGTTTCATCAGCAAGGAGCCTGCCACGGAATTCACTAAATGCATGGATGCTGCCAATGTCGATCTCAAGGCATTCGATGATGATTTCTACAAGAAGACATGCAAAGCAAGGCTCGGGCCCGTGCTGGATACCTTGAAGTTATATAAGAAACAGATATGGATCGAGGTCACGAACCTCGTCATAGACAAGAGGAATGACGACCCGGATGAGATAAGGAAGATGTGCAGGTGGATTTCTGATAATCTCGGAAGGGATGTCCCGCTTCATTTCTCACGCGCATTTCCCATGTACAGGATGCAGGACATCATCCCTACTCCCCTGGAGGCACTAAGGTCGGCTGAGAAGATCGCAAAGGATTATCTTGACTATGTATATATTGGTAACACTGAAGAGCCGTCGAACACGAACTGCCCGAAGTGCGGTGCTCTTCTCATCAGCAGGAAATACTACAACATTATAAATGACATGAATAAGAACAAATGCTCATGCGGACATGAGATTGCAGGGGTCTTTTCTTAGAGAAGTATCCTAGCAAGCCCGAGGAAAACGAAGAACCCGAAAACGTCTGTCGCAGTGGTTATGAATATGGTTGCGGACGTCGCCGGATCCTTCTTGAGGGCTTTCATCAGCAGCGGGATGAGCGCGCCGAAAAGTCCTGCGACTACGAGATTGATGACCATGGCAAGGCCGAGCACAAGGCCTAGCATAGGGCTCTTGTTCCAGAACACTGCGACTGCAGCGACAATCATGCCGTTTATGAGCCCGTTGAGCGCGCCTGCAATCATCTCATTTATTATCACCTTCTTTCCTGTCTTCAGCTCGATCTCCTTGAGCGCAAGGCCGCGCACCACGACTGCAAGGGTCTGCGTCCCCGCGTTTCCGCCCATCCCTGCGACGATTGGCATGTAGACGGCAAGTAGCACGAATGCAGATATCGTGTCCTGGAACAGGCTCACGACGCTTGCTGCCAGGAATGCTGTCATGAGGTTGATGATGAGCCACTTGTACCTGTGCCTGACCTTGGTGAATGCCGAGTCGTGGATGTTCTCCTCATCCATGACGCCTGCAAAATCATACAGGTCGCCGGAGGGTTTCTCGATGAGCCTCAGGACATCGTCGGAATATATCACACCCAGTATGCTATTGTCGTCATCAAGCACGACTATGAAATTGTGAGGGTTGTTCTTGAAGCGCCTTATCACCTCTTCTTCATCCCTGTCATAACGTATCGTGGGGATCTTCCTTATGTAATCGTCAATCTTCTCATCAGGCCTTGCACCGACGAGGAGCCTCCAGGGTATCTTACCCACGAGGAAGCCGTATTCTACGACAAGTATTGCAGGGGTCTTGCCTGTCCTTATCTCATGCTTCTTCATGAGCTTGAACACTGCTTCGAAATCCATGCCCCTGCTCGCCTGGATATAATCGAGGCTCATGAGCCCTGCAGCCGTCCTCGGGTTGAATTTCAGCAGGAACTCGACCTTCTCCTTGAGCGAGACATCGAGCTTCTCGACGATCTTCCTTCTTCTTTTTATCCGGATGTTCTGCAGGATGTCGGTCGCATCGTCCGGCGCGACATAGTGGAGCATGCTTATTATCTCATGGCTCCTGAGCCTTGCAAGAAGCGCTTTCTGGTTGTACCTGGACAGGTTCAGGACTGCAAACCCCTGCCTGTTGGTCTCAAGCTTCCTGAACAGCCTGGCACTGGGCCTTGAGATGAAGTCACGCAGGTCCTGCCCACTCTTTTTCAGCATGGTCTGAAATAATCAGTTCATTGGTTTTTATAGTTTGCTGTTTTTTTAATCAGCACCTGCCCTTCCACTTGCCGATGGCGTCAATCAGATTGCCGATTGTAACGCTTCCTGCCTTCCATTGCGAGATGTAATTGATAAGTTCAGAGATTGTTATGGCACCATCGGCATTGCTGTCTGCGCCAGTGTTGCAGATGCTTCCTCCCTGAGCAACAAACTGCGATGAGAAAGCCAAAACTCCTGAATCATCGAGATTATTGACTGAAGAGCCTGACCATACAGTTGAAAGCCTGCTGCCTGTTGCAGATTTGTCATTCAAAGCAAGATTCATCCCCCAGACCTCGCTGTCTTTAGGTGTTTTCCAATTGCTCCACGGAATCCTTGCTTCAATGACATAGCCTGTATCTGTATCGGTTCTGTTGTTTATTGTTCCTGTCCCTTTTATCAGGACAGATTTTGTCATCCCTGAATCCCAGCTCATATCATATCTCTGGCTGTCTGCCTGCTCATCATTCACATTAACAAAGAACTTGTAGTCATCATTTTGTATTGCTCCCTTGTTATGCAATGTGTCAAATATCATCTCAAGACTGTCATCATCCCACAAAGCACCATCTTCCTGGTGTGACAAGTCTGCATTCAGGTTTGAATCAGAAACATCTGCTGCAAAATACAACGCATCGCTGTCCCATAAAAACTTGTAGGTTCCTGTTGTTCCATATGAATCTGTTATTGTTATAGGGTTTGCATTTGTGAATTCGTTTAGACTGCCATCTATTGCTGGAGGTGTGGAAGTTTTTAGGATTGTGTAGGAGTCTGTTTGAGTTTGTAGTATGCAAGCACTTCCATCCCAAGAGTACCCCAAATTACAATTATATTGGCATTTTGTTGATGTATCATTTGTTGAAAATGTCCATGGAGTATCAATTGTTAGGTCAGTGCTTTCTTCTGAATCGTATGCTATTGCATTCGCTGGTATTGTGCCTATGCACGAAAAACTTGTCGAATCCCAACCCGGCAGATCTGTAGGTCCTGTTGATGAGTACATAGCGAAATCATCATAATAAGTCCAGGCGTCATTCCCACCTGGACCGTAGTTCTTTATAGGCATTAATGTATTGATACCCTGTCCAGTATCAGTGTCGCCTGTAAAATTTATCAATGTTACTGATAATCCGCCTTCCGGTTTCATCTCAACAATACATCTGCCATTTGATCTATCCCTGTTAAAATAGACTACCACTTCTATCCATTTGTTGAGATAATCATTGCGGTTAAGATAGCCTGACTGCGCTTTCCATAAAGCCCTACTGTAAGCAGAAGCACCTCCAAAAGCTTGCAACCTGAATCCTCCCGATGCATCACTTATCCACATTAACCGGCCAGGAAAAAGGTTTCCGTTCATCCATTCATACCATAAGTTCCATTGGGGTGTTGTTAAAGAAGGCAATTGAGTCCAATATACCCAAAATTTGGTGCATGTATAATCATTGAAATTGTGGTATCCCGAGCCACTGTTTTGACTTCCTATATTGAGTTGCGTCCTGCTTGCAGGATCGCCTACATCATCATTATAAATCCTCAACGATTTGGAACCAGTTTTAAAAGTTGAGGCCGAAATCTCCGCCGCATCATCTGTACCGCTTGCAACCAGTTGAAAGTATGGAGCCCCTCCGCCAGACTGAGTATAACAGTCAATATAGAAACATCGGCCAGGCATATCAAAAGGAACATTGTAGCCGGTTACAGAATCGACAAAACCGCCGTTGCAATACGGATTCGCTGCGCATGAAGGGTTCGGATCATCTGACCACTCCTGATAGTCGCTTATCTTCGGATCAAGAGAGACATTCTTTTCAAAACCGGTCTTAAAAACAACATTTGCCCCATCAGCAAAGCTGAAGACTCCTATTAAAAAAACCAAACAGACAAAGACAATCACAACTCTTTTCACAAAATATTATAGAAATTATCTATATATAAATTTATCCAACAAAAATTCAGCATCCGCTCTTCCACTTTCCAATCGCATCAATCAAGCTTCCGATTGAAACTCCGCCGGCTTTCCATTGGGAAATGTAATTGATCAATTCTCCGATTGAAAT
>CAYXZQ010000059.1:2099-5308 GCA_964469935.1 uncultured Methanosarcinales archaeon | reverse complement strand
CATTCTCGTTCGGAATCTGCCTGAGCAGGAACCACTCAACAAGATTTTGCTGGCTTATGCCGGCGACCTGTTCATAAAAATTTTCGAGGTCCCTGATGTTTTTTCTTGTCGCTATGGTAGCAAGCATGACCCTGGTATCGAAATCCATCAGCTGCTTCATGCTTCTGCGAAGATTTTTAAAGTTGGCTGTGTCGTGGAAGGAGAACAGCGTGAGGTCCACGTATTTAAAAAGTCCCCGGTTGCTCTTGTTGATCAGCATGGCATTGGTATTGAGGATTGTGTAGAGGCCAAGCGACCTTGCCTTCTGCAGAATCCTTCCCAGGTCTTTTCTCAGCAGGGGCTCGCCTCCCGTGAACCTGACTGATTCTACCCCTGCCTCGCTGATATCTTCCAGGATCTTGAATGCCATCCCAGTCGAAAGGCTGTCTGAAGATCCCGTGCCCTGCCGGTTGAAACAGAAATCACAATCCAGGTTGCAATCGCGTGTCAGCTCGATAACTATCTCACTTGGTACTTTATAATTCACCATCCTGTATGAGGGAAACAAACAATGTTTAAAAATATGTTGATTGCCACCGTGCCTGATCTCATTCTAATGGGAAAGCCCGCGAGACTGGCTGTTTTCGGCATAATTTCACGCCCAACTGAAAAAAAATTATAAATCAGCACTCATTCCGGGGTTTGGACCAAGGGAATCTGTCCTGAGAAAAGATGAAGATCATGCATGTATCCACGGTCGGGAGCCATCCTTGCTTTAGCGAGCTGATGGAGCAGCAGAGAAAATCCCATGAAATACTGTTTGCCAGAATCGAATTCTCCGAAGATGGAAGCCGGCAAGATAAATACGAGATAGAACAATGCCCTTCGGAAGATGAGCTGATCATAAAGAACATAAAGAAGACATTCGACCAGGGCTACGACCCGGAACTGGCAGTGCTTTTCAACAGGATATTCAGACGTTACAGGCCGGACATCGTTCATGTCCAGGTATTTTCAGGCCTGAGCCTGCTGCCCATCCTAAATTCCGCCTCGAGCTTCGGGATAAGGAAGATCCTGACACTTCATGACCATTCATTGTTCTGCGTCAAGGGAGTGTGTCATGACGACAGGATATGCGACATCACATCGCTTGACACCTGCAGGTGAGGTGAAGCGATGCGCATGGCTGAAATGAGGAATCTGGGGCCGGACGAATACAATGAGCTGAGAAAATCCTGGATAGATGACATCATCAATCAGTCCGACAGGATAATATGTCCTTCAAGGCACCAGAAGAAGCATCTTTCTGAATTGTTTGGCGAAGAAGAGAAATATACAAGCCTGTATTACGGTCTGAAGTTTCGTGGATACAGGCCCGTGCCCCTGAGAAGAGGCAGGCCAGTTTTCGGATATCTCGGCTCCTTATCATATATCAAGGGGGTTTCCTTGATAGAAAAGGCGCTGGATGACCTTGGGGATCGCAGCTTTGAGGTCTTGATGGGGTTGGTCTATGACGAGAGCAACCCAATGGACAGGGAATGTGTCGGGAGGCTGGAAAAATTCATGTGTGTGAGTATTGCAAAAAACATTTCGAGAAGAAAGCTTTACACGGATTTTTTCTCCAGGATAGATTACCTAATCATACCATCAGTGTGGAATGAGACAGGACCCATGACCATGTTCGAATCGTTCTATTACCGAAAACCTGTGATAATACCAAACATTGAGAGCATGGTAGAGAAGCTCGGCAAAAACAGAAGCTCAATAATTTTTAGGGACGCTGAGCACCTTAAACGCGTAATAGAAGACATCATTGAAGGCAAACGAAAAAGGCCCGCTGCAGACACTTGGGATGTCAAGCCTGTCAACAAGTACGCTGAAGAGGTTGAAAAGATATACAAGGACATCCTTTCATCGGAGAAGGGAGGACTGTTCCTCAAGATAGGATACACATGTAATAACAACTGCACTTTTTGCGTGACAGGGGACAACCTGCCTAAGGAATTCGTTGATTTCGGGAAAATCGAGTCAAAATTGGCAAAATACAAGAAGAGATATGATTCTGTTGTGCTTACTGGCGGCGAACCGACCATAAGGAAGGACTTTTTCAAAATCATCGATACCTGCTTCAGGTCCGGTTACAAGATATTGCTGCAGACAAATGCAAGGATGTTCTCATACGATTGGTTCTGCAGTGACATTGAAGCCTACAACATGGCATTGAGCATCAATGTCAATGATTCGGACCAGACTGTATTTGACTCCATGACAAGGGTCAAGGGCAGTTTTGCAGAGACCGTGAAGGGAATCAAGAATATCCGTCAGATGGGCTTTGATATCCTCGGGAAGATCATGCTGACCAAGAAGAATTTCATGCACCTGAAACGGACAGTGATGTTTATGCATGGGCTGGGCATAAGGGATATCATGATTGTCTTTTTGACGCCGTACGGGTCTGCTGGAAAGGATTTCAGCTCAGTCGTGCCTTCGTATACAGACGTTGGACCCTATCTTGAAAAGGTGTTGGAATGGGCCTCTGGGAAAGACGGGATAACTGTAGGTCTGGAAGGTTTTCCTTCCTGCACCATAAATACAGTTTACCAACAACTGGTCAGCGAGTCAAACTTCTCTGAAAAAACGCTGGACGGCATCTATCCCGGCGACGAGGATGAGCCCTATAACTGTAAACAGCAAAGGGTGCTCGACCAAAAGATGAAATTTCCAGACTGCAGGAGATGCAGATACTTCGGAAAATGTGAAGGCGTCTATAAGAAATATGTAGAAGAGATGGGCCATGCTGAATTCATGCCCGTTACATGATTCTCATATACAGTAATTTCCAAAAGATATAAATATATCCTTGGCTACAGTATGCAAAAAGGGGAAAAAATGCTTCCAAAAATAAGCAAAAAGATTTCAAGCTTTCTTATTAGCGAAGAGGGTAGGATGCCCAAGCAATCGCTTCTCGCGATGGGTTCATTTCTATCGGCAGCAGTGATTGGAGGCATACTTGCGACAAAGGAGAATTCCGCAAGCCATGTCAACAGTCTTGACATCAGGTATGGGGTCGGGGACGGGCTGGGTGCAGAAGAATCCAGGGGATACCACGACCATCACGCAAGCCACAGTTCGCACGGCAGCCACTCCAGCCACGGTTCTCACAGTTCCCACGGCAGTCACTCCAGCCACGGTTCTCACAGTTCCCACGGCAGCCACTCCAGCCACGGTTC
>CAYXZQ010000059.1:0-1999 GCA_964469935.1 uncultured Methanosarcinales archaeon | reverse complement strand
GTCACTCCAGCCACGGTTCTCACAGTTCCCACGGCAGCCACTCCAGCCACGGTTCGCATAGTTCCCACGGCAGTCACTCCAGCCACGGCTCTCACGGGAGCCATAGTTCACACAGTTCCCACGGTTCTCACAGTTCCCATGGCAGCCACTCCAGCCATGCATCCTATTGAATCCCTCTGCGGTTCTTCGAAACTATTTTATATTAGAATATACTGACATCTTCAGATGAAAAAAAAGACCAGCCATAAAAAAAGAGCCAAAAAAAAGAAAAAAGATGATATGTGGGCATACTCTGCATTCTCAGGCATTGTCGTGATTCTTATGCTTATCCTGTTTTTTGCAATTTTCCTTCATGACAGGAGGAAGCCGGGCATTATGGTGCTTGACCAGGGGGTAAAAAAGCCACCCCTTCACGGCGCTATAATTGAAAAATCGCCCGAGGGCGGGCAGATAATAATGAATTACGAGAGCAAACCCGCGGATTGCACTCTGATTGTCCGCTCGGGAGATACCGTATACAAGGAATATTCCGGAATCATCATGCCAGGCTCCTCAAGAGACATACCTGACGCCCCTACGGGATCTGAAATCAAGGCTGACTGCAGATGGAACAGCAGCATCAACGTGACCGGCTGCGAGAACTCCACATTCTTCATCTGCAATACAGTAAGGAAGGACTTGAAACTGGAACAGTGCCTCGGGAATGACATCACATACCAGCACTTCTGCGTCGCGCTGATCAGCCATAATTCATCCTATTGCGGACCAATCCTAGATGAGGTTGGGAGGGTGCACTGCTACGCTTATGTAGACCATGAGCCTGAGCTCTGCGAAAACCTGTCAGCCGGAAGAGACTGGTGCTACCAGGACCTTGCAATGAATTGGGGTAGGGCTGACCTGTGCGCAAAGATAAATGATAATGCGGCAAGAGCGGCTTGCATGGCCGTAGTCAACAAAGATGTGGCAGAATGCACGGAACTTGACGAGAGTTCAAAGCTGACCTGCATCATACAGCTTGCTGATATCCTCCATGATAAGAGCCTTTGCGAGCTTGTGACTGAGAAAGAAGAGTGCTACAGGGAATTAGGTCCTGGATAGTATAAATTTACCGTTCGGAGTGGATAAACTCGCAAAACTTTTACATCGATAAATTTGAATCAGTCCTATTTCCAATAAAAAAACTTTTATATAACCTTTGCCATGATAAATGATAAAAAGATGGTATTTAAGATGAAAAAGGAGTCCGTATTAATAATAATGTTTCTTGCACTGCTTACAGCATATGCTGCTGCAGATTCAAGTTCCCCTGCAAATTACCAGTACAGGATAAGATATGGCTCGGGAGACATTGCGAAGAACTGGACAACCCAATGCACAACAAACACAACAGACCCGAGCATGGACTGGAGCACAGGCTTCGGCTGCAGTGTCGCGAGCCTTGGTGATCAGACCAGCCCGGTGTTTTGCTCAGAAGAAGGGGCGGTCCAGATACAGTGGCAGATGTTCCATGAGCCTGACAGCGGCCTACCTTATGATTATACCCAGACCGCCTGGAAAGACATGTATTCCATCGACTGGGATGCGGACGTGAATGACTGCACATGCCTCCTGGGCCCGGGCAGGTACAATGTGGGCGGTGAGATAAACCAATGCTGCGGCGATGACCCAAACGAGGCCTACATCACCGAGTTCATGTCCCCACTGAATGACGGCGTGGATTCAGACGCCTGCTGCAACAACAACTCAGACTGTGTCGACGAGGACCAGTGCTTCTCTGATTATGAGTTCCATAATATCGGCGAGTCCACCGAGAGGGGACTACCGTCCACAGGGGACCAGGAGCTGTGCCATAACAATGTATGGCATGATGCTGACGAGGACAAGTCCAGGTGTGACCAGTTCAAAGGAATCACCGGACCCTGCCCAAATGGCGCCGACAATTCCTGCTGGCTAAATGAGGGCGAGGCTAATGATTTCGGCGGCTATAACAATGCCGTAG
>CAYXZQ010000058.1:0-5545 GCA_964469935.1 uncultured Methanosarcinales archaeon | reverse complement strand
CGTACGGCAAGGACGTAACGAAGATGGTCCCGTCCCTGGTAAAAGACAGCTCCAAGATCCCTGAGACTATCCTTTCCCAGAACACTGAGATAAAGGCCCTGGAAGTGGCAAGAAAGGTCCTTGAAGAGGAGTTCAACAGGGTCGAGATAATACCTGCAGAGAAGAGCGATGAGCCCAAAGCCCTGCAGGCGATGCCTGGAAAGCCTGCAATACTTCTAGAATGATAAAGGCAGCAATATTCGACCTCGACGGCACCCTGGTCCATACCGACACGAGATACCGAAGGAACCTCATGAAAGGCATCCTTGAGAGGTTCGGCAAGTCGGTCCCTGTCGAGGAGCTTGACGAGTTCTGGTTCATGCATTCCCGGGATTTGATGGTGGAGAAATGGGGTGTTGACGTGAGAAGATTCTGGAAAGCTTACCTGGAGCAGAACACCCATGAGAAGGAGCTTGCCCACACCCTTGCATTCGATGATGCAGGATACATAAGGAAGCTCAGGGAGAATGGAATCAGGCTTGCGGTGCTCACAGGCTCGACAAGGGAGGTCTCGAAGAAGAAGCTGAAGCTTGTGGATGCTGAATTCGACATAGTCGTCAATGTCCATACATTCACGGATATTAAGGGCAAGCCGCATCCTGACGGAGCGCTGGAATGCCTCAGGCTCCTCGGCACAAAGAAGGAGGAGACTATCTACGTAGGCAATTCCGACGAGGACATCCTGACAGCAAAGAACGCGGGCATCTTCTCGATACTCATAGACAGGAAGGAGTACAAGCACGACCTGAAGCCTGATGCGAAGATAGATTCCCTGCGCGAGCTCGGAAGGATAATATCTTCAAGATAACCCGGTCCGGACTGATTCTTTTATCAGAAAAAAAAGAGCAGGAACGCCCGAAGATGGACATAGCATTCTATTGCCAGTTGACCTCAATATTTCCTCGGCTCCGCTACCCTGCAAGCACCGATCCCAAAGGTTAAAGCTGCTCCATTCCTGGCCTCTCAAGCGCAAAGGCAAAATCTTCCGATGCGTGACTTGGTTCCCAAAGGAGCCGGTCCTGCAGGACAGAACTTCACAGTCCATATCGAGACTGGCAAAAGCCTGCTGCATCTCTCTTCAGGCTTCGGCCCTGTCTGAAGCCCGTTGACAGTTACAGGAGAGGGCTGGCCTCCCGGCCTATCCTGCCCGGGACCTGGAAATCAGGGTGCTTTTAAAAAGGTTACTGATAACGTCAATTAATCTGTCTGCCTGCTCAGAACCTGATTCTGACCAGGACTCCCAGCCTGTAATGCTCATTGCAGGGGAACCTGTCCCTGTCTGTCGGGATGTCATAATTCCCGAAAGCTGAGATATTCAGAGACTTCGTGACCCTTTCTGAATACTTCACCCCCAGGCGCACCATGGAGATCCCTGTCTCGCTCCCGTACCAGTCATCCTTGATATCCATCTTTCCCTTCAGGGACAGGTTCCGGTTTCCCGAACTGAAAAGAGGATATGTGGAAGAAATCTGGGCGATCCTTCCCCGATCCATGATGTTATCGTGTACAGCCTGAGTCATCCGCAAGGACAGCCTGAAAGGCAGGCCATTTGTCGAGAGCCTCATCCTGACCACGCCGGATACCGGGTGGTCCGGGGATAGGTTGGCCTGGCTGTAAAGGTGCATGCTCAGCAAATGACTCACAGAGAGCCTGTATTCAGACTGGAGCCTCATCATGCTGTAGCCGTTCGATGAATCGTAGTGGATAAGCACCTTCTCTTCAAGGTTATTTCCCGTTATGTCTGCGCTGGCGTCCATCGAGGAGAATTGCCTCTGGTTTTGCATGTATCCGATACCCCTTGCGTAATCAGGGACTGTCCTGGACCTGCAGCCATTGAGCCTATAGCCGATGCTCCCTACCTTTTTTTCCCATGCCCTGGACTGGGAACAGGGGATGAGTGAAAGCGATGCTGCAAGAAACGCTATGACGATATCCTTTCTTGCCCTTGCCAGCATGAGGTGGTAAAAAAGAAGGGGGGTTTAAATCATTATCGGAAGGACCCTTAAAGCCCCTTCATCCCAAACATTTATATATCACTGAGAACGTAAACAAGGCATGGACAGGAAAGGCCAGTGGATGGAGTTCGTGCTCATCCTGATACTGGTGATAGTGATAGGCCTTCTCTTGTTCATGATGATAAACGGGGTGTTCGGAATTGCGAAATAAGGATGCAAGCCTCGGTGAGAATTTCATAGTGACCATGATTATCCTGATAGTGAGCTTCCTCCTGATACTCGCGACTATCAAGACCATGGTGGCCAGGGCAGATGACATCTCGGGCGAGCTCATCTGCAGGGGCTCTGTCGCTGCAAGGTCGAAATACTACATCGGGACCACAGGGGAGAAGGTCTCCATGACCCCGCTCCTCTGCAAGACAAAGGACAAGGAAGTCCCTGTTTCAACCAAGGACACGTCCAAGGCGGCTGTTGAGAAGGACATGGGAGACCTTGTCAAGAGGTGCTGGTGGCAGTTCGGAAACGGCCTTGTCGACAACATATTCGACGACGTGCTCTTCGGGAACGAGAAATGCTTCGTCTGCTACGTGGTCACCATCGACAAGCTCGACTCTCCTCTCTCTAACGGAGATTTCAGGACTTTCCTCTCCCAGACATCGATTACCCCGACCCAGGAGGACAAGCAGACAGGCGACATAAAGACAATCAAGGATGTCTCCAAGTACACCTACATGACCTATGTCCAGAATTCAGGGGGCAGCGGAAACATAGTCATCATCCCTGAAAGCTTCAATGTCAGCCAGAAATACGCGATTGCCATGGTAAGCCCTAAATTCCTCACTCCATGGGACAAGTACAAGACCATGTTCCAGAAAGCCTTCACCGACCCGAAAGCGGATTACATGGCATACAACTACATCCTTGTCGATGAATACACTGACATGCAGAACAAATGCGAGATGGTATCGGATGTCACTGACAGCTAAGATGGACAAGAGAGGCGACCTCTCGAAGCAGAAGATAGTGGTATGGATAATCCTGATAGTGTTCCTGCTGGTCATCCTTCTGCTGATCTTCGGCGTGAACAAGATAATAGGAAAGGGGGTCGACGGAATATTCGGGCTGTTCGGATGAAGATGGAAAGAAGAGGCCAGGCCACGTTAAAGGAGATAGTCGTGTGGATCATACTGCTGGTTGTACTCCTGTTCGTCATATTATCAGGCACGGGGCTAATACAGAAGATTGGGAAGTGGTTCGGCGACTATTCCGACAAGGTCTTCACTGATCTGGGATTAAAAAAGAACGCAGAGGTCCCGAACGGCCAGGTGGACCAGACCGTGAAGGCCTATTTCGAGAGCCTCTACAGGTTCTTAGCTGAAAGCGGGGGAGGGACTGACTGCATCCTCACCTACCCGCACCAGCCGGACCTCGGCAATTACAGGATAGAGATTCTGGGAACGACAGACAAAGGCCTGACAATGAGCCTTGTCGACGGCTCTGGAAAACAGGTCGATTTCCTCCCTGTTACAGGGAAGGGGCCTGACCTCGTGCCGTGCATAATCGCAGGGAACCAGGAGCAGTCGCTGAACTTCTACGGCTGCAAGATTACTGGACCCGCGAGCTACTGCAGCAAGCCCATGTTTTCATCCTCAGGCAGCATCATCCTATGGAGCACGGATTCCCTGAGCATGGACGGAGTGAACTATTACATCCCTGCAAGCAGCATCCTGTACAGGTTCGACAGCAGGCATGCATGCTTCATCACATTGGATAAGGGGGCCCTTCCCCAATATACAGAAAAAGGGCTGGCCGATGAAGCGATCCAGAACGTCATCGGCCTGCCTAAATGCAAATAGAGATGTCAAGATGGTAAATATTCAAGGATACAGGGTGATAACATGAGAAGGAGAGGGGAAGTCGAGACAATGCACGTGGTCGTCGGGGCAGTGATACTGCTTCTTGTCATGACAGTCTCTGTGATAATCTACACGCAGTATTACGGCAAGACGACAAATGTAGCCAAGTGCCATATCGAGAACCTGAACCAGGACTGCGACTGCGACGGCGTCCCGAATGCAGTCGATACATGCCCATGCGGCGACACGCTGGGTTCTAATGGCAAGTGCAAGATTCTTACAGACTGCTATGACTCAGCCAAATGCGTCTGCTCACCCGACAACTGCAAGCAGGCGACAGCAAGCACGCCGACGAAAACCTCATGATGAAAAAGAAAGCGATGGACATGATGCCGAAGTTTCTGGTAATCCTGATAATGTCCGTCGTGCTGCTTGTCTTCATAGTATCTTTTGCAAGCAACCTCATAAGGTTCACTGACCAGTCCCTGCAGTCCTACCAGGGCTTCGTGAGCAAGCTAGGCGACGCGACGACCGCTGACAACACGTACGACCTCATTCTCGCAAAGAAGACAGCTGTCGTGTTCTTCAACAAGGACAGCAAGATGATATCGGTGCCTGCAAATGCTGTGATGAATGTCCCTGATCCATCAGATGTTACCCAGCCAACTTCGACAGAGAATGCAGGAGTCGCATACAATGACGCAATCATCCTGAGACCGGACAGCTGTCCGACTGAAAAATCGTGCGTCTGCTTCTGCAAGTCGCTCAAGGAGAACAGCGGAAAATACACATGCGACGGAAACAAGTGCTCGGTCTTTGCAGATGATTTCACAGGCAATTGCTTCGCGGACCCAACAAAAGACTGCAACAACGGCATCCTGTACGAGAGGGAGATATTCAACCTCAATTATCCTTCCACAGGAAGGTTCATAATCCACTACAAGAAAGTCGGGGACAAGTTGGACATCCGCCAGAACGTCCTCACATAGCACCCCACCAAAAACTATATATACCAACAAGTCCTGTTCTGCTCCATGAAAAAGAGGGGCAACCTTGTCACCATGATGCTGTTCTCCATACTTGCGGCTGTCTTTGTCATGCTCATGTTCCAGAAAGTGGCGACGTCGCTTGCGACAAACGAGCAGTTCTTCAGGCAGTACCAGGCCTATGAGATGAAGTACATGCTCCATGCATTCTACGCCATACCAGGCAATGCGGTCGTCTATTATCCCGGCAACACCTCAGGGACCAATTTCGATTTTGCGACCAATTCAATAAAAGTGGCTGCAAGCAAGGTGACCACAAAATACGACAGGGGCTACGCCATCATAATACCCTTCAAGGACAATGTCATAAAAAAGACGCTTTCAGACGTGAAACGGCTCGTGTTCTCTAAGGCGGGAGGCACTGTGAACATAGATGAAAATCCCCCTGCCAGGGTCGATCTCCTCCCATGCCCTGCTGCATCAGGAACTGTAAAGAAAAGCCTGCTCATAATCGAGCCGAAAGGAGGACAACAAGAAGCGTTTCTCAAGGCCCTTGCCGACAACATCAGGACGCCTTCCTCGCCTTTTTCCGTTGCGAAGCTCCTTGGACAGGGGGACCAGATCAAGGAGGACGATGTCTATATGCAGCTCAAGGTGGGCAGTTATGACAGCACTGACAATCCTGTGAAGGTGTTCTACAGGCATGGCA
>CAYXZQ010000057.1:0-6142 GCA_964469935.1 uncultured Methanosarcinales archaeon | reverse complement strand
TCGTCATGAGGAAGAAGGACATCTATGATGGGATATCGGAAAAGAACATCGACATAATGATTCTTGACCTTCCGGAACCCTGGAAGGTCATCCCGCACGCGCTAAAGGCTGTCAAGGTGGGAGGATACATTGTGAGCTACTCGCCGACCATCCCCCAGGTGTCGGATTTTGTGGAAGAGGTGAGGAGGACAAAAGGCTTTGTGCACCTCAAGACCACAGAGACCATCGAGAGGGAGTGGGATATAGAGGGCAGGAAGATAAGGCCGAAGTCCCAGCCCATAGGCCACAGCGGTTTCATGAGCTTCGTTAGGAGAATCTGAACGATATTCAGAGAAGGTCCCTCGGGTCTGCCTTGTCACCGAGCTCCAGCATCTCAAGCCCCTTCTCAGGCACCCTCAGGACGATGTTGAAGCCGATCACCTTGATGTTCTTTCTCCTTATGAGGTATTTCCTGCTTATCTTGCTCTTCTTCATGACTATTCCCAAAACCACGTTCTGCTTCTCCAGGACATCATGGACAAAACCGATCTTCTTGCCGTTCCTGTCGTATACGTCAAGCCCCTTTATCTTGGGCCTGGGAGACCGGGAGAGGAATATGGAATCCACTCCGAAATTCTTGACAAAATCTAGGCCTATGTAGAGGTCGGGCTTCATGAATCCCTGGTCGATGAGGATTCCCACTATCTTCTTTGATTCCTTGTCTATCCTTATCTGCTGTACCACACCGATTATCTCACCGTCGATGTCGACGACGTCCTTTCCGAGGATGTCATCGGATGTTATGGTCTTTGATTCCATCTTGGGTAGCAGAATGCATGGCAGGAGGTCACATCAATTTGTTGAGGATGATGTTCTTTGCTATGACCTCCATGTTCTCCCTGGGGATGTGGACGGATTTCTTGAACAATCCTCTCCTGACTATTATCTCCTTGAAATTGTTGGCAGTGCTTGTCCTCACTATCTTCCTCACCCTGCCGACCTTCTTGCCGTCCTTGTCGAACACGACCTTCTTGTAGAGGGTCGAGACCGGGTTAATCTTCAGGGTTACGGAATCCTCGTGGAACTGGTCGATGTACTCCATCCCTATGAGCAGGTTCCCGAACCCGGTCCTGCCCTTGACGTAGATGCCCACCACCCTGTTCATGTCATAGGCGATTTCCCTGACCCTGCCTACCACTTCGCCGCTGTAGGCAAGCACCTTCTTGCCTGTAACCGATGACAGCTTGTAGTGCTTGGGTATGCCCTTTGAGCTCAATATCTCGATTTTTTCCATCGTTCCCCCTGTGAATGAAAAAGGGGATATTTATTTAAAGGTTTTGTTAAAGCCCGAGAACAGGCAACCCCCACCTGTAGACCGCGAGTATACCCAGGTACTTTACCATCTGCCCTGCAAGGGTCAGGACAAAGAGCCTAGTCTTGTTGTACCTGAACACGCCGAGGATGAATGTGACCTGCTGGGACGGCAGGAAAGGTATGGCGCTCGCAAGGAATATCGCGGCCTTGCCGTACCTGTTGATATACGTCTTAATCCTGTAGAATTTCTTGGGCGAGACGAGCTTTTTGGATAGTTTCGATAGCTTCAGCCCTATCAGGTAGTCTATCGAATAGGAGATGATTATCCCGATTATGAACAGAGCATAGAGCAGCACGGGGTCTGAGTTGAGCATCGCTTTTATGAAATATCCCTCCATGGGCACCCATATGAAGAAAAGCCCGCCGAAGAGCGCCGTGTAGAACGAGCCGAGGGTAGAGAATGCGACAATCTCAGACTTGACATGGCCCACTATTGAGGTGAGCAGGCTGTCCTGGAAGAAGGAGAGCTTCTTTAGGAATATGAGATATGAAATTATAACCAGTATCACGAATGCTATTGCAGCTATGGTCAATAACCCTTCGAGCTTCTTTCTCCTCGCATGCATCTCGATTATCACGTCTGTCTGCATGGAAAGCATAATGGCATTCGAGTATAAATAGGTTTTGGAGTTTTTTATGATAGAATGTTTCTGGACTTCCAATCCTGCGCTTAATCCGACTCATGAACTGACTTTACCTCTTCACAGGATTTCCTTAAATAATCATCTGTGATGTATTCACAGGCTGAATAATCTCCATTTGAGACAAATCCCATATAACAAAAATCCTTCCTTACTCCAAAAAATTTTCACACAGGGTCGAATCATTCTTTTCCATGATATATTCAAGATAATCTCCATAACATTTTGATTGTTCATCTTTATCGTTGATTTCATGACAGCCGGTTATATCGACCAGCCTGGCAGAATAATTTTTCAGTTCAGGGCCCTCACCAGCAATCTCATCGATGAATAATAAATAGCTGTCCTTATTGCATATATCCTTTATTAAGTCATTTGTTATGTTAGTGCAGATTTCAGTATCATTTCTGATATTTGCTATGTTTGAATAACATTGATCCCTAATCTTGGATATCTTTACCAAATTACATGCATCCAAGTCATTCATGTGATATGCATAGCTGATGATGCAATTATCAATCTCATACTCTTTAGGAAAAGTGCCCTCAACCGATTCATGACAGACGGACATATTTTCTGTTCTGAATACGACATTGATGATACAATTATTATAGTCCGGATTTTTCATCTGGTACTCAATATCCGAATCCAGAATCCTCTTACAGATTGAGATGTTTGCAGTTTCCCTTGCCCAGACATTATAACATGAATCCCTTTTCTCCAAAACCCCCATTATGCAGGTTTTGTTATTACAGTCGTTCAATTGGGATTCGGCTTTTCTGTCACATATGTTAAAATTGATATCTTCCTGATTTGCGATGAGTCCGCAGCCCATCAACAAGGCAATTATGATAAATAGCGCCAATACTCCAAAATAGCGGCTCGCTCCTTTCTTCATCCAGAAAAAACCATATAATGAAAAATATTTAAATCTTTTCAAAAATAATTATTTTGATATCCACGGAAATCTGATATATGTTTTCTGGACTTCACATATACATCGTAAAATATACACTACCAAGGCAGCTTTCCCTGGTCCATCTATCGTCTATATTATTGCATATTGTAGGATCTTTCCTGCTGTAAGCCACTCCAGCTATGCAGGAGTATCTGCCCTGAGCATCTCCAATATCCATGCAGAATCCTGCATCATCATTCCAAATACCCAATTGTTGGTAGCATGAATCTGTCTGATCAGTATTTTCGAACTGATTGCAGGCGGCGCTATCATTGAGATATGCTTCAAAGTATATCATACATTCATCCCTGATTTCCCCCGGTCCAATCCCTTCGCATATTGCTGGATCCTTCTTCTCAAATGCCATATCACGGAGGCACAGATCTTTATCATCACCAAGGACGTCGCACTGGGAAGGGTCGCCCGAATGCCATGCTGCTGAAGCTTTGCATGATTCTTTTTTTCCTTCGTCTCCGATTTCGTCACATATATTCTTATCTCCCTGTGAGTATGCAACACTCCCAAGGCAATAATCCACCGATTCCGGATTGCTGAGTCTCCTGCATGCTGATTCGTTATCAAGCTTCACTGAGACCGAGATGACGCAGTCTGCTCTTTCATTCTCTGCTATCTGGCTGCACAATTCAAGGTCACGTTTTGCCACTGCAATATTCTTGATGCAAGATTCTTTTGATGATTCATCATCCAGCAGGCCGCATTTCGATTCATCCTTCTCTTTAAGCGCAAAATAATAGATGCAGGCCTCCTTATTTGACTGTTCTGAATATTGGCTCTCTTTCAGTTTGCTGCATATCCCGAAATCATCTGACTCGAAGATCCTGTTTGTGATGCACGTCTTATATTGCATTCTGTCTCCGACATCCCTGCATTCAGGAATCTCGTATGCACAGGAAGCCAGAAACAGTAGAAGGAGGATAATCATTATTTTCATCGATTCAATGCGCATTCTTAATATGGAACCTGCTATTTAAGTATTTAAAAGTTATTATTTAAGCAGGTTAGGGGAAATTAATCTGCATTTGTCCTGCAAAATCTAATAAAATTAATCCACTCCCTAATACATGGCATTTTCAGAATCATTCCCTCCTATCATAGGCAGGAGCGTCTACAAATAGGTTTTGGGAGCAATTGCAGGACCTGTACAGGAGAAGAATAAAAAGAAAAAATGAAACTATGATTATTCTGTTGCAAGGAAGGCCCACCACGGCTTATGCGCCTGGATTACCTGGCCGTTCTCTGCAGAGACCTGTGCCTCTACAGGCATTTCCTTCTTGAAGATTCCGAAAAGCCTTGATTCCTTCTGGGCTCTTATCTCGTATGCAAGGCTCTGGTTCCCTCGGTCGGCGACCTCTTTGAGCACTATGCTGCAGTTGTCCTCGGCAGAGCAGACATTAAGCCTGAGCCTCTGCAGAGCTGTCTCGGATGCGGAATCGGGCATGACCTTCACCTCAGCCCTCATGCCGTTGCTAAGGTTCGCCCATAGCCTTGTCCTGTTGTCTGCAGTCTCGCCTGACAATTTCAGGACAGTGTGCGCTGAAACATCGCCTGATTTGAGCTGCATCTGGTTGTTCTCCTGCTCCATGACCCTGATTGCCCTGCCGGACTCTGATACATAGTCGCCTGACATGAGCCTGGACTGGACATGCTCCTGCATGGTGTTCTTTATCTGGACATCCTCGCCTGCATTGCTCTCCTGGTGGCTTACCATGACGCTGTTGTTCTGCTTTTCCTCTGCCTTCATGCTGCTGTTGCCAGTATCGGCAGGTTTCATGGCAGTATTGTCTATGTCCTGCTTGTTTGGAGCCAGCTTAGCGCTTGTCTTGTCAGGCTCCATCGCTGCCAGGGCGCCTGTCGCAGACAGGAGAAATATTGATATTATCAAAATGATTTTTATGCGGTTATACATTATAATCACCTCATGATTTCAATGGAAGAAACCATATATAAATCTTTCCGAACTGTTGCCGGAAAGTCTTCAGGAAGCTCTCCGCAAACTTTATTAAAATCGCAGCATTCCCCTTATGCATGGCATTTTCAAAATCCTTCCCCAGGACGACTGACAAGAGCGCCTATCCCAGGTGGGAGGAGGTATTCCTTACAGAAGCAGAGGAGAAGGAGAGCGAGGAGAAGGCAAGGGTTGAGAATATCGAACTCATGAAAAAGAGCATCGATGACGCCAAAAAGATAATGTCAGAGATGGGGCTCAAGCCCTACCAGACCGACCTTGTCAGGATGGCTGTCTCTCTTTTCGAGAAGAGGGCCAGCCACAGCATCTACTGGAAAGAGAGCAGGGCAAAGGAGAAGTTCGATGAACTATATGGCCGAGTATAGAAAAAGATTTATTTCTCAATGCCTTATATGAATCAGGCGACAATGAAGGGTTCTTTGAAGTCATTTCCGGTGAATTAGGCATAAAAGGGGGTAAGAATGCTTGCTGAGGAGTATGAGGGATATTTCGAGGATAATCCGGTCACAACCATCTTCTATTGCGGTAATTGCAGCACAGAGATGGAAGAAGTCAGCAGGCAGAACGCTTTATGCCCGAAATGCTCAAAAAGAGGCTATAACATCCTTTTCCGATGCCCGAACTGCGGGGAGGAGATACTATCTTTTCACCAGGACATTTTCGACCCGCCGCTCTGCATGAGCTGCAATTGAAAAATTATTGCTGCCAGACGGGACTTCTGACTATAAACCTCACTCTTCTCTCATCTCATTGTCAGTCGGCGTCATTGACACCATCGATGCGACGAACATTATCGCGAATGCGCAGCAGAACGCGAATCCGAGAGAAGTCCCGACATTCGGCCCCCAACCTGCAAACCACCTGTCAAGAGACCCTGAGAACATGTATACTGCCGAAATTATGAATCCTATTATGCTTGTGACCATCAGGCTTGGCGGGAGTATCGCTCTCTTCATCTGGGCATACTAAGCATCAATTGATATATATAGTTTTTGTATCACGGGCAAGTCAGTATTGCCATGGGCTGCATCTCTCAGCACCCGCCCTTCCATTTGCCGATGGCGTCGATAATCTCTCCTATTGTGACAATACCGGATTTCCAATCATTGATGAAAATTATGAGTTCATTAATAGTCATAGCACCGTCCCTGTCTGCGTCTGCTGCATTGTTGCATGTTGGCCCAGTCCCTTGGTTGTACATGT
>CAYXZQ010000056.1:0-6409 GCA_964469935.1 uncultured Methanosarcinales archaeon | reverse complement strand
CGTTACGTCCTTGCCGTACGCCTTTAGGTCTGTCTTCATGAGCTCTTTTATGATGGTCCCCGGGTCCCTTGTCTTCTCGAGCTCTTTCTTCATCATGCCGAAGAACCCGAATTTCCACTCATGGGCCACGAACAGCGTTACTTTTTTCGGCTTTGCAATATTTGCAAGCTCCATGACATGCAGTATGTCCCTCCTGGTATTCTCGACAAGCTCCTCTCCTGCTTCGGCATTTGGGTCGATGTATTTTTCATCAGGCTCCGGCCATCTGGAGACAGATACGAACCCTTCCATGCCGATCGCTTCCCATATCTCCTCAGCGATGTGGGGGGTGAACGGCGATATCAGCTGGGCAAGCATCCTCAGGCTGTAGGTGAAGACCTCGTTGTTCTTCTCCCTGTATCTCATGAGCGCGCCTGCAAGCTCCATGACAGCGCCGGCAGCGAGGCTGTGCCGGAAATTCGATATGTCCTCTGTCACCTGCTTAATCGTCCTGTGGGTCCTGCTCAGTATGTACCTGTCCCTGCTGTTCAGTTTCTTTTCGTCTATAGGTCTGTGTGAAATGTTTTTCCTGTTGTCCTCGACAAGGTTCCAGAGCCTGTTCAGGAACTTGTACGACCCCAATACTCCCTTGTCAGACCAGTCGAGCTCCTTTTCCGG
Organism: uncultured Methanosarcinales archaeon; assembly: GCA_964469935.1. Classification (GTDB taxonomy): domain Archaea; phylum Nanobdellota; class Nanobdellia; order Woesearchaeales; family DSVV01; genus CAYXZQ01. The sequence goes on along the minus strand of CAYXZQ010000056.1, from coordinate 5,752 downwards.
CAGAGCTGCGAAGAGTATGAAGAGCCGTGCCGTGTCCGGGCCGTACTTGTCCGTGATGTCAGCGGGGTCGACGACATTGCCGACTGACTTTGACATCTTCTCCCCGTCCTTTATGACCATGCCCTGGGTGAGGAGCCTGCTGAAAGGCTCGTCGATCGTCGTGAGCCCGAGGTCCCTGAGCGCCTTTGTGAAGAATCTTGCGTACAGCAGATGAAGTATTGCGTGCTCGATCCCCCCGATGTACTGGTCCACAGGCATCCAGTATTCTGTCTCTTTCTTCTCGAACGGCCCGTTTTCATATCTCGGCGAGCAGAACCTGATGAAATACCATGAGGAGTCTATGAATGTGTCCATGGTGTCTGTCTCGCGCCTCGCGTCAAGCCCGCATTTCGGGCATTTTACATTCACGAAATCTTCGACTGTCGCGAGAGGGTTGCCTGTCCCTGTGAACTTGGCTTTCTTTCCGCTCGGAAGCTTCACAGGGAGGTCCTCTTCAGGCACAGGAACTGTTCCGCAGGCATCGCAATAGATTACTGGTATCGGCGTGCCCCAGAACCTCTGCCTTGAAATCAGCCAGTCCCTGAGCTTGTAGTTGACTGTCCTCTTGCCCCAGCCATTCTTCTCGAGCCATTTGGATATGTCCTCGATAGCGTCGATGTTCTGTGTGCCGTCGAAGCCGCCGGAATTGACGAGCACGCCCTCGTCGACATAAGCCCTCTTTGACTGCCTGAGCTTCTCCTCTGTGAGGTCATACTGCGTGGGCGTTATGACTATCCTTACCGGGAGCTTGTATTTTATTGCGAAATCAAAATCCCGCTGGTCATGGGCTGGGACGACCATCACGGCGCCTGTGCCGTATTCCATGAGCGCGTAATCAGCGACATAGAGCGGGAACTTCTCCCCATTGACAGGGTTTATGAAATACCTGCCTATGAACATGCCGAACTTCTCCCTTCCCTCGGCTGTCCTGTCAATCAGGCTTCTTTTCTTCTGCTCCCTTATGAAATCAGATACAGGATTTTCATATTCAGTGCCCTTGATGAGCTCCTCGACCATGGGGTGCTCAAGGGCGAAGACCAGGCATGTCACGCCGAAGATAGTGTCTGGCCTGGTCGTGAATGTGGAGACTGCCTTGTCCGTGCCTTCTATCCTGAAATCGATGAGCGTCCCGTGGCTCTTTCCTATCCAGTTGGTCTGCATTGTCCTGACCTTATCAGGCCAGTGCTCGAGCTTCTTTATGTCCTCGAGAAGCTCGTCTGCATATTCTGTTATTTTCAGGTACCACTGCTCAAGCTCCTTTTCAGTGACCTCTGACCTGCACCGCCAGCACCTGCCCTGCTCGACCTGCTCGTTCGCAAGGACTGTCGCGCACTGCGGGCACCAGTTCACAGCCGATCTCTTCTTGTATGCAAGCCCTTTCTCGTAGAGCTTGAGGAATATCCACTGGTTCCACCTGTAGTATCCTGTATCGAGGCTTGCAAGCTGCCTGTCCCAGTCATACGATAGCCCCATGGCCTTCTGCTGTGCCTTTATGGACTCTATGTTTGCCTTTGTCCATTCCTCGGGGTCGACCTTGTTCTGGATTGCGGCGTTCTCAGCAGGCAGGCCGAATGCGTCATAGCCCATGGGATAGAGCACGTTGTTGCCCTGCATCCTCTTGAACCTCGCAAGGGCGTCGCCTATGGAGTAGTTCCTGAGATGGCCTATGTGGAGCTTGGCTGACGGATAGGGGTACATCTCGAGGCAGTAGAACTTCTTCCTCTTGTCAGGCCTTGTCCTGAATATGCCTTCCTTGGCCCACCTTTTCTGCCATTTCTGGGCGACCTTGTTCATGTCAAGCATTGTCTGCAGAAGGATAAGGGATTTATTTATAAATTTTCGTGTCATCTCGGGTCTGTAGAAAATGTCTTGAAACTTTGCTTGAGCAAAGTTTAATTCGCTAAAGCGAATTAAATTATGCACATACACAATAACTTCATTTTGAAATGTGCTAATTTTCGCCTAATAGCGAAAATTGGTTTGCGCCTGAACAAACCAAGCTATGCTGTCTAACGAGACTTGTGAGCATTCACTTTCCCGTTGGCGACATTTTCTACATAGCGTGTCATTCCCGAATCATAACAAAAGTTTAAATATGATTCTTCATATGACGTATGGCATGCACAAGGTGCCGACAGGGATCCCTGGGTTTGACGAGCTGGTGGAAGGCGGGTTCAATTCGAGCAGTGTAAATCTCATAGCAGCAGGCCCGGGGTGCGGAAAGACACTCTTCTGCCTGCAGTTCCTCTGGAACGGGCTGACGAACTACAATGAGAACGGCATCTTCATATCCTTCGAGGAGAACATCGAGGACCTGAGAAAGGATGCTGCCGCGATGGGCTGGAATTTCAACGAGTTCGAGGGGCAGAACAGGTTCAAGTTCGTCTATTTCCACCCGTACGAGGTCAGGGACATCCACAGGGAGCTTGAGAACCTGATAAACTCTGTCGGGGCGAGGAGGGTTGTCATCGATTCCACGTCTGTATACGGCATGACGCTCGAGACGTCCTTCGAGGTGAGGAAGGGGCTCTTTGACCTGACCACCATCCTCAAACGGCAGGGCTGCGTGTCCCTCATGACGACAGAGGTTCCTTCGGACGGGGAGAGCAAGCTTTCCAGGTTCGGGGTCGAGGAATTCCTGTCAGATTCGATCGTCTTGATAAACTTCGAGAGCATGGGCGGGGACTTCTCAAGGAGCCTGATCGTCAGGAAGATGAGAAGGACCAACAACGACGAGGACATCCATCCGCTGGAGATATCGAAGCACGGGCTGAAGGTGCACAGCCTGCAGTAGATTGGCCTGTTTTATTTTCTTTGTTATGCAAAAATAAGGTAATTGCTTTATAAAATCAAAAATAATATTTATTAATGATTAAAGATATTGTGACATGATTTAGATGAAAGAAAAGATTATGGACTGGTACATAAGGCATTTTATCATCGATAAGGCAATTACATATGACAAGCCAGGATTTGTGATAACCAAGTTTAATTCTCCAAAAGGCAAGGTGTTTCAAAGGGAAGTATTTTTTCCTGAATCATTGCTGTCGCAGTTGGAAACAGCCATAGTAAATAAATTCAGTGAAAAAGGAAGGCAGCTGGAATATGATATCGGCAAAACCCTGGGTTTTAATTTTGCAAAAATATTCAAGTCGCCTGAGTTAAAGACTGACTCGCCCGAAAATGTCAAAAAATACATCGAGTTTGTGATAAAGTATAATTTTTCGACATGGGCAGAAGATATGGTGATTCTTGAGATAAATGTTAATGAAAAATCACTTAAGTTGCAGGCAAAGCAACATATTATCTGCAGACAGAACGGGATTGGCCACATACTGACAGAAGGTGCAGAAGCCGGTTTCGCATCATATGTCTTCTCAGATGAGAATGTCGAAGTCTCTCAGGTGAAATGTCAGGGCCGGGGAGATGATGATTGCATCAACATTATCGGCCCTAGAGATAAGTTGGCAAAAGAAAGCATCAATTTCAGGAATGGAGAGATCCTATATCATATGGAAGAAGACATCAGGGACAAGAAATTCAATGATATCTCAAAAACAACCTATTCGAAAGAGTCAATGTACTCAGTCATAAAAAAAGGTATCTTTTCTTACAAGGATGGCAAGATAACCTATCAAGGCGAGAGGTACTTTGATTCAGGCATTATCACTTATTACCTGATAGAATACGGCCTTCAGAGATTGCAGGGTGCTAAAGATATATTATATGATGTATCATTCAATTTTGGAAAAAAGATTGGCCTGGATAAGAACAAGGAACATATTGTCAATTATCTTTCAGCTCTGGGCTGGGGAGACATCTTGTTCGCATTAAAAACAGACGAGGAATTTGTCCATATTGACTATTTTCCATGGTGCCCGCTTGAAAGTGAGATTGAGCAATACTCTCTTATTGCCGGTTTGGTATCAGGATTGATGTCATCCTTATTGAAAAAAGATATCAGATTGAAAAATACAATAAAAGCCACCAACACGATTCAAAATAAATTCAGTCTGACAATCAAGTGAACTGCTTGTTGTCGTTCACCTTCTCTATGATATCCTGCATCCTCTTCCAGTCCCCTGTGTAGAATATCCTCTGGCTCAGGTCCCTCAATTCCCTAGGAGAGATTCCTGCTCTTTTTGCAAGCAGGGCCTGCTCATCTGTGATGTCAGTCAAGATACCTCTGCTTTCAAGTGCATATATCATTTTTCCGGTCTCGCCGACATACTCGAAGAACGATTTGCCGTCTATCCTGACTTGCACAGGCTCCCAGAATTGAGGCGGGAAAATGTTCTTGATCTTGTAATCGATGACCTGCCTTGGATAATCGTCTGGATCTAAGTCAAACCCATATTCCTTGTAATTTCTTGCCCATTTTGTCCCCGGATATACGCCTGCAAACTGGACTGGTGCTGAGCTGACGTTGCTTCTGACCAGCATATTGACAGTATCATTCAGGGTCTGCTCATCATCGCCGGGGGAGGGGTATATGAGGCTTGCGACAGTATATATCCCTGCTTCATGCGCCCTCTTCAAAACATATTCGATGTCCTGCACATTAGTCTTCTTCCCGAGTGTTGTCGACAATATCTCTTGGTTGCCGGATTCCACCCCGAAAAATAATGAATAGAGCCCAGCTTTCTTCATCAGTTTGAAATCAGCATCTTTCATGGTCGATATATGGCTGAATGAGCTGAATTCGATGTCAAGGCCTTCATCCAGCACGAGCCTGGATATGTCTTCCATGAGATTGCCGGGTGTCATCTGCCCTCCGAACCTGATCAGTCCGATCCCGTACTTCTCATTAAGGTGTTTTATCTCAGAAACGACCCTCTTGGCAGATTTTGGCCGCCATCTCCCTTTCACTTTCGAGGACTCGATGCAGAACGGGCACCTGTAATAGCATCGCCTGCTCTCATCGATCACCATCATGTTGAATTTTTCATTGCCTCTTGTTGCAGGATAGAATTCCGGGTCATATACTGGCATCGCCAGGTCATCCAGGTCTGATACGACATGATTCTCGTTCCGTACCAATCTTCCATCCCTTACATACATCAGATTAGGGATGTCTTTCAACATTGACTTGCCGCCCAGGTACTGAGCAAATTTGACAACGGTGAGTTCACCTTCGTCATAGCACAGGAAATCGACGTTTTTGAGGTCTTTGGCCATAATCTCTCCGAACGAAGTCACCTGCGGACCGCCGACAATTATGGGCATTTCCGGAAATGTCTTCTTGATTATGCCTGTCAATTGGTCCAGGGCAGGATAAGCGTCACCCATCCATGACTTGAACCCGACAAAATCAATATTTTTCCCCGAGATCTCACCAACGATGCTTTTTCCGATCCTGTCGACCAGATCGTATCTGTGTTCCTCGATCTGCCTGTCGATTTCAAGAATCTTTCTTTCTTCAGCTTTTCCGAAACTGTTGCTGTTTTTCTTATCAAAGAGTTCTTGCAGGGCAGGCTTCACTCCCTCAGGCAAAGAGTCTTTCAGGAGCTGAATCGTACCATAATCCAGGATATGCGCTGAGTGCCCTTCCTGAATCAGAGAACCGGCAAGGCTTGCAAGACCGTTGTCCGGCAAGAATGTTGTCGGGTTGATCGGTTCGCCCGGGTAGCTGATAAATAATGCATTGACCATGTCTTTCCACCTATATCTTCCTTTTCATGAACCATGTCTTGTACGGTTCGGCTATCTCGTC
>CAYXZQ010000055.1:0-7524 GCA_964469935.1 uncultured Methanosarcinales archaeon | reverse complement strand
CGGAAGGATGTGGAGCTATTACCTGCTCTGCTGCGCAGGTTCGTTTCGGGCAAGGCACAACCAGCTCTGGCAGATAGTGCTCTCAAAAGACGGATACCCCGGCGGGTACAAATCAAAAAGATGATGGGATACGAGAACAGGAAGCGGAGTTTCTGCAGGGAGTTTCTCCAGAAGAGAGCATCAGGGGTTCGGCTCGGGAAGAGCAGTTCTAATCTTTTTCGTTACAGGAAGAAGGCAAGGGAGACAATAAATGCCAGAGATTTCTGCCACGTGCTATCTGTCGGTGATGGATTTGTTGAGGCAGAGGGCATGGCGACTTATGAGGATATCGTTAAAGAGTCTCTGAAACATGGCGTGATGCCTGCCGTTGTACCGGAGCTCAAGACAATAACAGCCGGAGGGGCTGTTTCCGGGGTGGGGATAGAGTCCTCGTCGTTCAGATACGGGCTTGTCCACGAGACAGTGCAGGAGATGGAGGTGATGCTCGGCGACGGCAGTGTTGTCACTTGTCGCGGTGATAATGAACATAAAGACCTGTTCTTCGGGTTACCGAATTCCTACGGGACTCTTGGATATATATTGAAATTGAAGCTTTCTGCAGTGCCTGTGATGGACTATGTGAGGTTGGAGCATAAAAAGTTTGGCAATTTCAGGGATTATTTCAGCAGTATGGACGATATCTGCGCTGATGGCGGCGAGGATTTTGTCGACGGGACCATATTTTCCAGGGAAGAGATGTACTTGACAAAAGGAAAGTTTGTCGACGATGCTCATTCTGCAAGCGACTACAGGCACATGAAGATATACTACAAGTCAATCAAAAAGAACATCTTCGATTACCTCACAATAGAAGACTATATCTGGAGATGGGACACGGACTGGTTCTGGTGCTCTTCGCATTTCGGCGCTCAGAACCCTGCAGTGAGGGCAGTCCTTGGCAAATGGCTGCTCAAGTCTGAATCCTACTGGAAGCTCAGGGACTGGAATGCGAAATTCAATCCTTTCAAGAGAAAGGGTTTCGAGTCAGTTGTCCAGGACGTGGAGATACCTGTCGAGAATGCAGCAGAGTTTGCTGAGTTCTTTTTTGACGAGGTGGGAATCGCGCCCGTCTGGGTGTGCCCGGTTAAACCGCAGGGGGAAAAGTTTGACCTGTATGAGATGGATCCTGGTAAATTGTATATAAACTTCGGGTTCTGGGATGTGGTGAAGAGCTCTCATCCTGACGGATTCTTAAACAGGAAGATAGAGAAGAAGGTGAGGGAGCTCGGGGGAAAGAAATCATTGTACTCGACATCGTTCTATCCAGAGAAGGAATTCAGGGAGCTCTACAACGGGAAAAGGTACGATGAGCTGAAAGAGAAGTATGATCCTTCGGGTGCGTTCAAGAACCTGTATGAGAAATGCGTGGGAAGGAAGTGACATGGGTCTTTTCCTGCGGAAAAATATTTAAATATCCTAATGCAATGAATGCTTTGATATGAGCGGCCATGGCAAGAAACACAGCACCCTGGTGCTGATATTCATCCTTATGATAGTGATATACCTAGCATACGGCATGTTCAGGTACGGGACCGGCCCTGAGATGTACACATGGGGCTTCCCAGTTGTCAAGAACCTCGTTGGAGGCTGGATATCGCCCTCCTGAGAAGAGGCTGAATTTTCCCGACTTCTTTACCTCGGTCCAGAGCGGTCTGAGAAATAACCTTCAAATATCTATGAAAGACTCCTATGGCATGAAAGGAGTGCTCGAATTGCATGGAGTTCTCATCGTAAGCTCTAATGACGACAGGTTCTTCGAGGTCCAGAACATCATACATGACTGCTGCATGAAGCGGACGATGCATCAAATCCGTAACCTTTATATAGTAGTAACAAATAACCAATCATATGAGCCTTTCAAAGATAGTGGATGTCTTGAGAGAATATCGACAGTTGATCGTCCCTATTGCTGTCTTAAGCTGGACTGTCGGGTTCCTCGGCTATGAATGGAATCATTGCAATAATATAAAAAAGAACCTGGAACCCAATGCTATATACTGCGGCTTTCAAAATAACGCCTTGACCGGGTCCTGGAGAATGAGCCCGGTAGCTAAGAACGTCGACCTTGATAATAATGGAAAATATGAGTCGATCCTCTTGTATGAGAATGGACAAGGCCAGAAGATATACCAACAAATTCTCAAAAGATATGATGGAAGGCTGACCCTTTCAAAGCCGGAATTATACAAGGATTAGATTCTTCGAGGTTGGGGAGTAAAAAAAAATGGAAGACGCAAGAGAACCAGAGGACTTCCTCGATAGAGGCCAGTTCCAGAGGGCTGCGCAGCTCTATTATTCCAGAGGGCAGAATGACAAGGGAAAGACAGCAAGCCTAGCATGCGCCCAGGACTGCCTTGAGCAGGGGCTTTACAATGTCGCGATAGATTACTTCTCCTACGGCGGAAGGGCCGACCTTGCACAGCTTCTCGACAAGATACTGGAGAAGAACACAGTCACCCGCCACGGCGTACTGCACGCTGTCAGGGATCCTGTGGACAGCCGGTTCTTTGTCGAACCGACATACACCTACCAGGAGAAAGAGCCGTATCAATCCTACACCCACGGATGCAGGATGGGAGACAGGAGCATGGCGATGTCTGTGGATGATTTCGTCGGCTCGCAGAGGGAGAATTTCCTCAAGCTCGTCGGATACGTTAAGGAGCAGGATTATGTAGGGAAGGCGATGGGGCTGAAGAGATAATGAATTTTTCTGGGAGTTAAAATAATCAAGCAATTATATTTCCCCACCCAAAACCTTTATTAACTATCCCTTCTCACATCCCTCCAGGAGGGGGATATCATGTGCACTATCAAGAAATTCGATCTCGAGCTCAAGCGGATGTTCGTGAGCAACCACTGCGTGGCCACGCTGAAGGATTCCGGCCTCGTCGACATGTGCCTGTTCTCAGGCGAGGGGAAGCCCACGCTTCTCGGAGGTTTTGTGCTCTCGCCCAAGGAGGCATTCGAGCTGGGAAACGGGCTTATAAACACGAGCGGATATACAGATGAAAATAAGGAGAAGGCCATAAACCACAACATAATCCAGGCATACCAGATGCTCAAGGACATAAACCCTGATCAGGCAGAGCAGCTCAGGCAGCTCTTCGACATAAAGATAATAGAGAAACAGGAGACAAAGACCGACCACGGCTACATAGGATGAAGCGTATACTGTTCATAACCGGTAACCTGAACAAATTAAGCGAAGCAAAAGAGATATTAAAAGACTACGAGATAGACAGCTACAACATAAGGCTGCCTGAGATCCAGGGAGAGATAAGGGACATCATCCGCCACAAGGCAAGATACGCTTCCAAAAAACTGAACAAGACCATCATTGTCGAGGACACGGCCCTCTGCTTCACCGCGCTCAACAACCTCCCGGGCCCCTATATCAAGGATTTCATCGAGAAACTCGGCAACAAGAAGCTCCCGCTTCTACTGAAAGGCTTCAAGGACAAGAGGGCGAAAGCTGTCTGCTCAATAGGCTACTGCGAACCGGGAAAAGAGCCAAAGATATTTGAAGGAGTCATCCATGGCAAGATTGTAAACCCCAAAGGCAAGTCGAAATTCGGCTGGGACCCCATATTCAAGCCAAACCGAAAAAAACACACATTCGCAGAGATGCCGAAAAGCGAGAAAAACAGCATCTCCCATAGGAGAAAAGCCCTGGAAAAACTGAACACTTACCTTCTGAAAAAAGACTGAACACAACTTCTGCAAGATATAGATTGCACTTTCATAATATTTATATACCAGTAATTTCAGAATAGGATAATGTTGGGGGAGTGGTAATACAGACTACCTGTATCTATTTACTCCGTGAATCAAAGGCGGTGATACTATGAGACTGACAAACCAATTGATACAGAACACCATTGTCGAATCAGTGGGAGAGGATGCGTTGCCCATAGTAGAATTTCTGAAGAGCAGGAAGAACATCTCAGAATTCATCATAGCAGAGAAGACGAACACAGAGATCCACAGGGTGAGAAACATCCTCTACAGGATGCAGAAGCTGCACCTTGCGACCTACAGGAGGAAGAAGGACTCCAAGAAGGGCTATTACATAAGCTACTGGACCTTCAACCCGAAGAGGGTCAAGGACATAGTGGTGGACCTAAAGAAGAACAAGCTGGACAAGCTGAAAGAGCGGCTGGAAAAAGAAGAGGCGAACAAGAACTGCTTCTTCCTCTGCCAGAACGCGTGCGTGAGGCTCGACTTCGAGCAGAGCACAGAGCTCGGCTTCAGGTGCCCTGAATGCGGCTCTCTTCTCATGCAGCAGGACAACACAAGGACCATCGACTACCTCAAGGAGAGGATAAAGGAGATGGAGGCAGCTGCTTAATTTCTTTTTTTTTTAGCAATATTTTTATACTACCTCGTAAATCGTACAGCAAGATGGCCAAGAAAGCAGAAGAAGAGAAGACAGAGTTCACCAAATACGAGAAGGCAAGGATAATTGGCGCAAGAGCATTGCAGATATCTATGGGCGCGCCGTTCATGATGAAGCTCTCTGACAAGAAGCTTTCTGAGATGTCCTACAACCCTATCGAGATAGCCAAGCTCGAGTTTTCGCAGGACCTGATACCTATAACAGTCAGAAGGCCTATCCGACATAGCTGAGCTGTTTTTTCTTCAATTGTTCCTGGGTGCTCATGCTCTGCTTCAGGATGCTGTTGAGCTTCTCCTCGAACTTCTTCGCCTGCTCGACTAGAGGCTGTGGGTCTATGTTCAGGTTGAGATAATTGTTCAGGGTCTCTATGGCCTTTGCAGCGGCATTCGAGTCAGGAAGCTCTGAGCTCGTCTCTGCGAAGAACGCTGTTATCGGTGTGTTTGACTTCATCAATAAAGCAGACGTGACACCTATCAGTATGCCTTCCTTCAACTCTTCAATCCCGAGAGAACTGAGGTGATCCTTCTTCGAGTCGTCGCTTGTCACGTAGTAGACCTTCGGGTCCTCTGTCTGAGAAGCGCCCACCCCCTCGAGCGATAGTATCTCTTTTGCCTCGAGGTCTGAAGCAAGCTTCATCACGAAATCAGATATGTCCCATTCCATGCCCTGGCCGCCGCTTATCGCGTGGATTATGACCAGGTTATGGTTCTCGTTGTAGTAGATGTTAATGGGCTTTATGATCTTGCCCTCGTGCACGGCAAGGGTAGCAGGCAGCTTCTCGAACCAGTGCTCTCCGATGGGCTCGCACTTGCAGTGCTCTATGAGAAACTCTGTCGCTATCGAGCCCACGAGCCCGAAGCCTGGGAATCCTTCGATGATGATGGGATGTTTCGGCCTCTTTTTCAACTGGATATCCATTTTAGATTGATAATACACCTCTCCTTTTTATATGTTTTGCAAATATATCATCCCATTATCTTCTTCAGTATGTCCTGGTTTCCCTTCCAGTCCAGGGCCTCCCTGAGGACCTCTGAGATTGTGTCGACAGGGACTATGCTTATCTTTTTGAGCTTTGCCGGGTCGACTATTATGTCCTTTGCATTGCTCCTGGGCACTATCACCTTCTTAAGCCCTGCATCGATCGCAGCCTCGACCTTCGACGACACGCCGCCGATGGGAAGCACAGTGCCCCTCACAGACAGGCTTCCTGTCATAGCCACTTCCTGCCTGACCGGTATATTCTTGAGCGCCGATATAACAGAGGTCGCCACTGCGACGCTTGCGCTGTCGCCCTCCACACCCTCGTATGTCTGGAGGAACTGTACGTATATGTCATAGGTCTCCTTTATGTCCTCGCCGAAGAACTTCTTGATGATTGCCGAGACATTGGTGATCGCCTCTTTTGCTATCTCACCGAGCTTTCCCGTGGCAATCAATTCCGACTCCTTCCCTCCCGGCGTGACCTCGCTCTCTATCGGAAGGATTATGCCTGAATAGCTCTGCTCGCCCCCGAGGACTGCAAGGCCGTTGACCCTGCCGATTATCTTTCCTTTGGTCTTTATTACCTCATACTCCTTCTTCCTCTCGATATACTTGTCAGCCATCTGCTGCTCGAGGGTCTTTGCGATTGCCTTTGCCTCTGCGATGTGCTCTTTCTCGACTGTCTTTGATTCCCTGCCCACTGCAACGTCGCCAGCTGCCCTTATGAGCCCGCCGAGCTCCCGTAATCTCAATGTTAAGTGACCTTTCCTGTTAGCCATCTTCCTCGCGATCTCGATTATCTCGAGCACCGCAGCCTTGGAGAAGGGCGGTATCTTCTTGTCCTTCTTGACCTCCTGGGCGACGAAGACTGCGACCTTCGACCTGTTCTGGGGTGTATCCTCGATCGTCTCCTTCATGTACACCTCATAGCCATAGCCCCTTATCCTCGACCTCAGGGCTGGGTGCATGTTCTTGAGGGTCTCGACATTGCCTGCGGCGACCAGGATGAAATTGCACGGGACCGGCTCAGTCCTTACCATTGCGCCAGCCGAGCGCTCGCTCTGGCCTGTTATGGAATACTTGCCCTCCTGCAGCGCGGTCAGGAGCTCCTGCTGGGTATGGGGCTGGAGCGTCGCTATCTCGTCGATGAAGAGAACGCCCATGTTCGCCTTGTGTATCATGCCTGCAACGACCCTCTCATGGCCGGGCGTGCCGAGCCCCCCTGACTGGAACGGATCATGAAGGACATCTCCCAGCAATGCGCCTGCGTGTGCTCCTGTTGCGTCGAAGAACGGCGCGTTCTTCCGATTATAATTATCAACTATTATCTTCGGGACCTTGGACTTGTCCCTTATCCTGCCCCCCAGGTTCATCCCGAGAAGTATTATGCCCACGAGGCCGATGTCTCCTATAAGGAGAGCAGCGTAGATGACATCGGATATGGCCCCTGACTGCCACCACATGTACTGGAAAATCGCGAATACAAGGACGATTATGAAGATGATGAATGTCTGGTTCCTGAAGAATCCCGCTCCCTGGACCCTGGACCTGGCCACAAGCTCCCTCGCCTTGCCCCCTGGCATGACCCTGACCAGCGGGTTGTTCTCATCGTTGGGATTTGCGAAGGTCACGACGTCCACGAGCTTCTCCTTGGGCAGGAGTTCTGCAAGTGCTAGGCCGAGCATCGACTTGCCTGTGCCGGGCTCGCCTATGAGGAGCACATGCCTCCTCTGCCTGGCAGCCTTTGTGATGACCTCGACTGCGCTGTCCTGGCCTATCACCTGGTCGACTATCCTCTTTGAGACCTTTATCTCATCAGTTGTCTTGAAGTTCAAATCAGGCATTGGAAATCGGATAATCATGTTATATTTAAGTATTGTGCATTTTGAATTCTTCATTCTGAAAACCCTTGTTTTCGGGGCGTTGCGTAAAACCAAAGCATTTTTAAAGTGCCTCAAATTTCCGTAACAGAGGAAACAACCAAGGTGGTAGACATGGCTGAACTTATCATTGAGTCAACAAGCAAATTCGTCAAGATCCGTTGCCCAAAATGCAAGAACGAACAGATTGCCTTCGGCAAGAGCTCATCAAGGGTCAAGTGCCTGGTA
>CAYXZQ010000054.1:0-8189 GCA_964469935.1 uncultured Methanosarcinales archaeon | reverse complement strand
AGAGGATGCCGATTATGACAAGCATGACCAAGCAGGTGAGCCCGAACCTCAGGTAGGTCGCGACCCTGTAATTGACCTTCTCAACCACCCTTTTTCCGAACACGGTGGCAGAGCCCCACGAGAACGCGGCAAGGAGGGAAAGAAGTGATGCGACTATTAGCTTGTTCCCAGCAACCACGGGGTTCTGGAACCCGAATGTTATGAGATAGCTTCCGACAAGAGCTCCACCAGCCCATAGATAGAACATCCTTGTGGGCTTCTCGCCGAGGACCATGACTGCAAGGACTATCGCGAACAGGGGCTGGAGCTTCTGCAAAATGATTATCGCTGACAGGTTCTGGAAATTGACATAGAACAGGGCCTGGGTTATCGCCATGGTCCCTATTGCGCCTCCGAAAAGCGCGATCCAGAAGAACGAGAGCCAGTCCTTCCCGTCAAGCTTCTTGAGCTCCCTAATCTCGTATATCAAAAATCCGGCCATGAACACAAACGCGATAAAATGCTCCAGGAAGACGACTATGGGAACGTCCAGGTTGTAGAGATTAGGCCTGAGCACGACCCCGTCCATGCCCCAGAACGATGCGGCGATTATCACCATCAGGGCGCCGAGGACAGTGCTGCCTTGCGTCTTCTTCAGCCAGCCCATGATACCTCCACCTCAGAACCGTCGACCAGGCCAAGCTCCTTTCTCAGGTTCTTGTCAGATATCAGCTCCATCACATCATGCTTGTGCACTGTCCTTTCTGGGACGGCTACTGCGCATCTTATGCCCTTGACCAGCACAGGATAGCACCTTATCCACCCGAACGACCTCCTCTTCGTCGAGAATCCGTCGATGACAACGGGCTTCCTGTCATGCAAAAAAGCCCTCTTGTCATCCGGCCTGACTTTCAGGTTCAGGGTTCCGGGAGAAGTGTCTATCCCGAGCTTCGTCCTGAACTGTCGCTTGAATCCGGGGACTTCTGTATAATACCTTCCCTGTCCGACGCCTGCGATAACCCTGCCTGTGACCGCATCTTTCCTTTCCAGGACAGAGAGAAGCCTCTTCCTGTAATCCTCCATGAGCATCCTTCCCTTTTCAGTCAATGAGATTGCGATGCCTCTGTTGGATGGTTTTCTCTCAATCAGGCCAGTCTTCTCGAGCCTTATGAGCGCGTTGGATATGCCCTGCTGGGATATGCCAAGATCATCTGCAAGCCGGGAGGTCGTGAAATTCCCGGTGCCGAATATCCCTGCATGTTCCGATATCTCCAGCAGTATGTCAAGCCTGTCCATGAGATTCCGGAGAAAGTTGTTACTTATAAAGTTTATGCTTAAAGAAAATTTGTATAATTTAATTATCTGGACTTGGCCTTGTTCCTGCCCCTTGCCTCGACTTTCTCCAGGTGGATAAGCACCTCCCTGTCGCCGTATCCTTCCCTGACCGAAGCGAAGCATTCCTTCCATATCTTGTGATGCCTGCTCTCGAGAGCCTGGCGGAGAAGATGGAGGTCGACTGCCTTGTCCTCAACCTTATCAGACGAAAAAGAAAGCCCGAAATCGATGAAGTGTATCCTGTCCAGAAGCAGCATGTTGGAAGTCGTCAGGTCCCCGTGGATGATGCTCCTGTCATGCATGGTCCTGACCTTCATTCCTATCTCGCGGGAGAGCGACCTGTAGTCCGTCTCTTCCAGTATATCTGAGAGTCTCGGGCCATCAAGAAAGGCCATCTCTATCTCCATCTTCTTGTCGTCGACATTGAACACTACGGGGCAGGGCACGGGACTGCTCTTCATGACCTTCGCCTCCCGCCTGGTCCTCTGTTTCCTGAGGCGCTCGTCTATCTCCCTCAGCCTGTATCTCTTGGGGATCCTCTCTTTGAAGACCCTGCCTCCGTCCCTGGTGATGACAGCCTCGGCTCCTCGGGCAATGGGCTTTCGCATGATGACAGTGGAATCATCAGGCATATATAAAATATAATGAAAATCACATGAGAAAATCCTGGGCAGATATTCACTCTTCGACAACGATGGCCTGCTTTGCGCACTGAGCCTCGCATGCCCTGCAACCTATGCAGTCCTCGGGCGCAGAAACAAGTATCTTTCCATCCTCTTTCCTGAACACTGTCATGGGGCAGATTTCGACGCATGTCCCGCAATGGTTGCATCTCTTCGAGTCAATTGTCGGCTTTGGCATCGGCATCACCCTGAAGGGATTCCCGCATGTTGATCTCATCCAAGTTCTTGACCTCCAGGGTCTTGAGCGGGTATATCTTGGAGAGCCTCCTCCTCAGGTCGAGCTGGAGCTTGTAGAATATTACCATCCTGACGAACTCGTCATATACAGCGGATGAGGACATTTTCCTGAGTTCGGCAATCATGTTCTTCCTGAGCGCCGTCATCTCCGACCTTGTCGCGACGTTCTTTGTTATAAGAAGCAGCTTGAGCTTGACCTGCTTTCGGTCCTTGGTCCTGAAGGTCTCTGTCGCGTCTATTCTTGAGTGCCTTCTCCTGACTACCCTCTTAATGAATGAAGGTGAGAGCTTGTAGCCGATAATCTCTGTCTCTGCCTTGCCTTCCTTGACATTTTTTATCCTGAACCTGATGTTCACGTTCTGGTTCCTGACCTCGCCTGTGAGAGTCATGAGATTTGCCCTGAGGGTCTTGCCGATGACCTTCGACTGCTCGATCGAGGTGGTCTCGCCTAGGGGCTGGCTGTTGAAGATAGGTGGAGCGAGTATCTGGTACCATCTCTTCTTCTTGACCTTTCCCGAATCCTTCTGCTTTTTTCTGGGTTTTGCCATTGTCGTTCATATCACACATGCCTTGCCCGAACCTGGGTGGATGTGCGTGATTTCATGACATAACTAGCAGGCTATATTTAAAGCTTACCCTTTCATAACAGCAATATTTATAAAACCCGAAAGCTAGATCAATGCCTGATGGGAGCAAGCAGTCTAGCTCAGTACATCGATGAGCAGCTTAAAAAGGGGTTTACAAGGGAGCAGGTGACCCAGTACCTGGAAAGATACGGCTACAACCAGCAGCAGATATCTCAGGCGATGCAGAGCCTGGATATAAAGCCCACCCTATCAGGTATCTTCCACAAAAAAAAGCCGGCAGATCCAAGGCTCGTGAACTACATACGCTATTATGTCTCGAGGGGATATGATGCTGCATCTGTCGGAGGCTTTCTAAGGCAGTACAACTACAGCCAGGAGGACATCGATGAGGCCCTGAGGGCTGCCTCGGTAGAGGAGAGGCCTGTCAGGCACGTGGTGGACATATCGACAAAGACTTTTGTCATCCTCTTTCTAGTGCTCGCCGCAGTGGCTACTGGGGGATTTGCAGTTTTCCATCTGATGAACCCTTCAGGGCCTGCGAAACTCCTGGATTACGAGGTAAGCCTCGGCTCTAACCAGGTCCTGCCGGGAGACACGCTCTCATTCAAGAACAGCTTCCTGAACATCGGCTCGCAGAGGAAGTATGACATGCAGGTCAGCTACAGGATCGTAGACCCTGCAACAGGGCAGGTGCTGAACTCCAAGCAGGAGACAATAGGCATCTCGACGGTCATATCCAAGGAGCAGGAGATATTCATACCTGCAGATGCAGAACCCGGCATGTACAGGCTTGATTGCGTCGTGCACTATGGAAAGGAGACTGCAAACGCATCAGTGAATTTCTGGATATCTAAGCCAGCTGCTGCCGAGACCTGCTCGGACGGCATAAGGAACCAGGATGAGGAAGGTATTGACTGTGGAGGGATATGCAAGCCCTGCACTGTGACGCCTGCGCCCACCTGCAGCGACGGAATAAAGAATCAAAACGAGGCGGGAATCGACTGCGGAGGGGTCTGCAAGCCCTGCACTGTGACGCCCGCGCCCACCTGCAGCGACGGAATTAAGAACCAAAACGAGGAGGGCATCGACTGCGGAGGGGTATGCAAACCCTGCACGGGTTCCATCGTGAGGCCTGACAACAAGGCGATCTTGGCCAAGGTGTCTGCGATGGGGAAATCAGATGAGAGCGAGTCCCTCAGGCTCTGCAGCTCGATAGACGATGACAGGATGGCTGACGAGTGCTTCCTGACGATATCGCAATCCTATGGCAATTCCGATTACTGTTCAAGGATAAAGATTGAATCAAGCCTGAACATCTGCTACATGCATTTCATAAACAACGGTGATTATTCTGTCTGCGACAAGATACCCGACGTCTATATCAAGAGGTCATGCGAGCAGCTCAAGAACATCAGGGATATAGAAGAGAGCCAGAACATCTCCTCAACATTTCCTGTCAGCTGAAATCAGGCTCTGCCAGGCTCCTGTATACGTCAGTGTAGTTCCCGTATGACGAGGCGATGATGAGCCCTTTTGTCGTCGTCGGTACATCGGATACGAAGAGGTAGAGAGTGACATTCCCTGACTTGAGGTCGTCTGCGCCCACGTGCCAGTAACCGTTGCCCTCGTTGATGTCCACCCCGCCCAGGAGCGCGGGCTTCATTGACATCTCGTTGATTGTCACTTTCTCCCCGCCGAGGGTCTCGTTATGCCTGGGAATGGAAAATCCGTCTAGATCCATGAATGTTCCTGTGATCGTGTAGCTGCCTTCCGGAAGCTCTATCTCTGCTGTTCCGTCCCCCTTGAGGTCCACGAACTGCGAATAGGTCGGTTCTTGAGGATTTTCCCTGATCCTGGTAATGGTCACCATCGCCTCCTCGTTGTCCTGCAGCGGGACTGCGGATTCCTTGGCATCCCTTATGCCCTGGATGTCATTAATCTGCCCGCTCAGGTCTTTCATCCTGATCAGCCTGACTGTGGCTGTAAGCTGTTTTTCTGGGTACATCCTCGCCTTTATTAGCTGGGCCTGTCCTGGCCTTGTCGAGAGGCTGCTCACTGCCGCAGGCGCAAAACCGTCCTTATCAAGGGTGATGTAGCCCCCGCCTATGCATACAGGGAGCTTTCCGACAAATCTTCCATTCTCTCCTGTTGTACCTATTGCACAGGTAGCGTAGTTGCCACAGCCGAAGCTCACTGCTGCGCCGCTGATTCCTTTTCCGGTATACCTGTCCTTGGCGATTATTGTGACGTTGCCGCTTATCCTCTGGGAATCGTCGCAGATGAGCCTCTTTTTCGGCGGGCTGTAGGTCTTGTTTACATAGGTCTGTGACTGCTCGTCGTACTCTGGAACAATCGGCGTATTTCCTGTTTTGTCTGTAAGAGAGTAAGTGACACTGGAATAGTCCCGGGGGCCTACCGTGCCCTCGCCCATATGCCAGAGCGCCAGGTTCTTGTTGTCCATGACATTGCCCTCGAGCGCGAAGACAAAGCTGTATCCTCTCCTGGACAGGGCGTCCTCGTCTCGTATCTCGACGACAACGGGGAAGCCCACGTCATAGAAGAACTCGTAATGGTTTGTCTGGGTCGTGGGCGCTATGTTGAAAGGGTATTCTGTCCTGTAGCTCGTGGGCTTCAGTAGCTCGCCTGTCCTCGGGGTTATGTCGAAGTGTATTGGCCAGTCCTGGTATGTGAAGCTGACGTCCATGTCGGGGTATGACATGTTGTTGTTCAGAGTGAAGACATTGTACATTGCAGTCTGGAACGGGTCGCCTGTCTTGACCTTCTCATAGCCCTTGGTGTTCTCGACCTGGATGACGGGTATATAGCTCTGCAGTATCTGCATCAGCTCCTGCCTGACAGCGGGCTTGACCCAGGTCACTGTCGTGAAGCCCTCATCGAAAGATGCCAGCGGCGGTAGCTTTGACGGGTCCACAGCCGAATATGAACTGATTAGGTGCATGAGTATGGTCTCGAGATACTGGCTGTCCTTCTCTCCCTCTGCGATCGCGACTGCCAAATTGTAGAAGCTGTTGAAATCCAGGTTGATGTCGACAGGGAAATTCTCCATTGTGGTTGAGCTGCCTGCCGAATCCACGACAAGTGGGTAATTCACATATACAATGACGTCCTTGTCGGAGATAATTGTCCTTGTGCTACTGTTCCCTTTCGTTCGAATGGTCAAGCCCTTGCCTTCGAATGACCGGAAGCCCGACAGGCAGTCCCCGAGGTTCTTGTCGACGTAGTTGCTGACCTGGTCCTGGATGTCGATAATCGAAGGTATGTTCGCGTCCGAGACGACGCAGTTCGTGCAGTCGCTCGGAGGTTCGAGATACCACCAGTACGGGACTTCGTAGCCAGGGTTCATGTAGACTACATCGGAATCAGCCGGAAGAGGGTTCTGGTCGAATGTCCTGAGCGAGAGGCTCGGGTCTGAAGGGTCGATGTACCCGCCGTGCTCCCCTATCTTGATAAGCGCGTCTGTCGCGGTCTGGTCCACGCAGCCCAGGACGAACTCCTGGATGTCCTTCCTGTCGTCGGGGATCTTGTCAAGCTTGGGCACGAGGTCCTTTGTGATGACCCTTGACCTGATATAGAATATCAGGACCGCCGAGCAGATGACCAGCAGGCCGATGATTATGAATACTGTTATCTGGGATTTTTTATTCAAGTTGCTTAACCTCTTTTTTCTGCTGACGACGCGCAGATTGTGTAATACTGCCTATTGAATGCGGTCAGGCCGAACAGCAACAGTATCGCGATGACTGCGAAGACGAGCGAAACCGCATTCTCAGCCCCTGCCGGGAACATCCTGATGAACACGTAAGGGATGAGCATGAGGAAAAGGATTATCCACGCGACGTATGAAATGAGGACGACCAGCGAAGGGATGATGAACCTGTGTATCCTCTTGAACCCTGTCCCGAACGTCTTTCTGATGAGCAAAAGGAGTCCTGTCTTCTCATCCAGCCTGCTCCTGAAGATGACTGACAAGTGGAAATAGAGCAGCAAGACAATGACCAGGGCTGCTGTCCTTGCGCCAGGCACCAGGATGAGATAGCAGATTATGGACAGCGCTGTCCAAAAAAGCAGCCATAAAGTATTGTATAGGAGGAACCTCTTAAGGTATGCCCAGGAGTATTCGGTATCCCTGTACCAGCTGTATACCAGGCTCCTGAAAAGGCCTGAAAGCAATAACACCATTATTGCCCCTCCTGCAATGATGAGCCCGAACTTGAAGAAGAAACCCTTGACAGTTGATATATCGTGCTCTATCTGGCTGCCGAAGGTCGTGTCAAGGCCGGGCAGGGCGCCCTTCTCCTGTAGAAACGTGTTCACTTTGGCTGCAGAGCCCATAACATCGTTATATGGCCAGAGAGCCGAAACACCCAGGACGATGAGGACTATCAATGCCTGGAAGATGACATAATGCACGATATCAAGCCCTGCGGTTGGGAAAGTCTTCCTGAATCTTCCGAGCGCTTTTTTGATGTTTCTCTCTTTTTTCATTTTTCCACAACCGGCACGAGCAGGGTCCCAGTCTCGTATATTATCTTTGCCTTGTCGTATCTTGTCGTCGTCTCCTCTGCATAATAGTTGGAGTCGCCGTTTGAGACAGTAGCTGAGCCTTTGTAGATATCCTTCGTCTTGTCAGGCCCGAGGAGCTGGACCTTGTACGCCTGCTGGTTCTGCACAGGCTGGAAATACCACGCGACCTCGTAGGTATATGTCACCTGTCCGTATGAATCGTTCATGGCTGTCGCCTGGGCCTGGAGCGTGACAGTCGTCTGGTCGAGGAAAGACGAGCCGACTGTCCCAGAGCTGATGGTCGCTGCCTGGGTGGTTCCGCCCCATTTGGAGCATGCCTCTATCTCCCAGTCCTCGACAGCATACCACGGCATTATGTACTGGCTCGCAGATACCGCAATTATGTATATCATGAACACCAGAAATATCATCAGCAATCGTTTCTTCATTGTGAACCTCCGGAGCAGTAGTCTGTCCCGCCAAGGTCTGTGTTGTATTTCGAGAAGCTCAGCCCGCCGCTCATTATATCGGACATCTCGAGGATTGCAGCAGCAGCACCGGAAAGCCCGCATGTCGCGGCCCTTGCATTCGTGCATACATCCCCGGGCACCTCCTGGCATGAAAAGCCCACAGGATCTATCTTGAAATCCGGGCAGGATGCAGAGTATGCGATACCAATCACTATGCTGGGAAGCATCTGCACAAGGGCATTGATCATGTTGTCGAATGCCGGCATGTACCCGTGCTCCTTGAACTGGGCGCTGTCAACGTAGAGGCATTCCCTTTCTGCATATGATTCGTCGCAGGTATCTGTCGGGAGGCCTGCCTTTGAGCTGTCCTCTAG
>CAYXZQ010000053.1:0-8310 GCA_964469935.1 uncultured Methanosarcinales archaeon | reverse complement strand
AGCCTGTGCCTGGTCGAGAAGAGCTTCCTTATGGAATCCCAGTATAATGCCAGCAAGGCCATCAACAGAACGACCCCGACGAGGACGATGTAGTTCGGGTTGAGCATATTGGAGGGTTAGGACGGCGGAATAGATAAATGTTTCTGAAAATCACCGTGGGAAAACGTTTTGCAAATTATTCGGACCGACAGTACAATTATCTAATAGCTTATCTCAGGACAGGCCCTCATCATGTCCGGATGAGGTTTCATGAATTTACAATATCGTTTATCTCATCCCTGAACAAGGCATAAGAAAGCCATTTCTCATTATCGAAATCGAAGAGGTACAGGTCATTGTCTGTTATCACCATCGAGATGGACAGGTTCTCAGCATATCCGTTGTATTCGGGCATGAAAAGGTACTGCTTGTTGACATCGCCGAGATATTCTCCATCCTGGGGCTCGATTATCTTGGAATGCATCAAAAGCCCGAGGTCAGAGCCGTCCTTGATCCTGGATTTGGTCAGTGCTATCACGCAATGCCCGGCATAATCGTCAGACCGGTAGTCATAGACCTTGCCGCAGATGATGTTGGGGTAGATATAATTCGATTCTTCCCTCACATCAGCATTGGGGATGTACCAGTGCTCCTGGTAATCGGCCCAGTACTTTTCCTTATCGCTGTACCACCATCCCTGCAGCGTGATGTCCTTGTTTTCGCATCTGTCCAGGATGTAGTTAAGCTGGGCCTTGAAGAAGAGGGCATAATCCTCGCAGTCTCCTCCGCCGTTATCCAGGAATTCCTTTATCGACAGTATCTTGTCCCACTTGTCTACAGAGAGGATGTCGTACTTGTACCTCAGGCCCAAAAATTCCTGGTTGACCAGCCAGAAGCAGCCCAGCTTTACTTCGCAGGAACTATCATCTTCCTTGAGGCAGTAGAAATCCAGCTTGTTCTTGACCCTTTTCTGGCCATCGGAGTCCGACAGCACGGCGTTGCTCTTGTACCATTTGAGAGAATCGCTTATCTGCTGCTCGAATTCCGTCATCTGGCCGCTCAGAAGGTCGATCTTCTTCGTATCCTTGGTATGCGCCGAATCAAGCTCATTGTACTGGCTCAATTGGTCATTATACAAGGTCTCGGTGATGTTTATCCTGTGGACGAGCATCTTATTCTCGTCAGTGATGTTGGATATCCGGGCATTGAGCGCATTTACCTGTTCATCGCTGCTCGACTTGTAATTAGTGAAATCATTCTCGAGTTCCGAGTATTTCCTGGACATGTCGCCGACCTTCCTGTCCAGGTAGACGGCATATGACGATACGATTACAAGCAGGACTGCTGATATGATCAGCATCACAGTCAGCAGCTTCCTGAGCTTTTTCTTTCTCATTTCACATGGGCAGTGACATTTTATTTAAAAAGTTTTTTGATACGGCATGGATTTTTCCGTCACAAACACATAAGAACAGATTATTGAAGATGATGATTCACAGGCAGCAGCACACCCTCTTCTCTTCGACCTCGACCCCATCGAAATCAACATCCTTCGAAGGGTTCACTATAGAATCCACGTACTTCACAGCCATCTCATCGATCTCTTTCTTCCTGCCAAGGGGGCGCATGCAGCCGAAATGAATCTTGTCAAACATCCCTCTGGCATGCTTAAGCACGTCCTCGATATAACCAACCGAAGGCTCCTCCAGGTCGTTTTTCACCTGCGGATGCTTCATCAGCACGATAAAGCATACCTCCTTCTCGCCGAGCGAATGCAACTTGTCCAAACTCCTCCTCTCATTGCCGAACCCTATCATCACATGAGGGACGACGCGAGCGCAATGTTTTTTCAATATATTGTAAGACTCAATGAAATCCTCTTCAGTCTTGTCCAGGTTATAGGCCCTCCTGATAACCTCATCATCAGTCACAAAATCAAAAGAAACAGCGTCTGCGTATTTCCCGATCTCCACAGCAGTTTTCTCATCGACCAACCCAGGATGGACATTCACTCTCTTACCTTTCTCCTTGAAATCCTTGAGCAATGAGACATCAATCCCCACACGCCCGTCTGCATCGCATCCCCCTGAGATCAGGAATGAATCCTTCGACCAGTCTATTTCAGAAGACATCCCCTTAAGAAAATATCCCTGGCAATGCGAGCAATCCAAAACGCAAGGACTCACAGATACCGCCTGCGTCTCAGGACGGACTATCGTCATCCTCATCTTCAATCTTTGTCCCCATCTCACGCAAATGACGGACTATCTTCTCTGTCTCATCATGGAGCATGGCTTCCAGCTGGTCAGCGACCTCGATTGGAAACCCGCTCTCACCGAGCACCTTGTCCTCGTCAATCAGCTTCTTGAGCTGGTCCAGCTGGGTATGGATAAGCAACACCCCTTCCCTGATTATCCTGAAAGAATACGAGACCAGCCCTTCGATGTCCTGGATCTGCTCTTTCTCCTCCCTGATTATGTCGTTAATCTCTGAGGTCTTCTCAGCGACCTCGAGCTCTGTCTCGTCCTGCTCTTCCTGCTTGACTAATCTAAAAAGCTCTTTCCCCTCAGAAGAGATCTGCTCGACATCGTGCTGGGCCTCGAACACGGAATTCACGTCGCGCGCAGCCTGCCTGTTGAGATATGCAGAGAACAGCCTCATCCGAGCCTCCTTATCGCGTTGTCGGCTGCCTGCATGAGCACGTCGTATGTCTCTGAGACAGCAGGGCAGTAGCACAGCTCGACTGAAGAAAGGCCGAAGATATCCATCCCTGCAGAAATGGCTGCTGATACGACGTTTATCCTCTCTGCAGCCCCGGCACCGACAGCCTGCCCGCCCAATATCTTCCCTTCCTTATTCACAAGAAGCTTAACAGTCACATCGGATGCGTCCCCGCACCATTCCGGCTTTGTGTATCCGTTACTCTTTCCGATAACAGCCTCCCCTGCGAAATGCGAATTGAACCCGGTGGCAGCGACCTCGATATCCCCTATCCTGGATGCAAAAGTGGTCAAAGCCCCTCTATAGGCAGAATCCCTGCCGCAGATGTTCATCCCTGCTACAGTCCCCTGCTTGTAGGCTGCGACAGCAAGCTGCATCATCCAGTCGCGGCCGTCTATCAGGCTCTTGACCTGCACACAGTCGCCGACAGCATAGATGCCGGGCACATTTGTCTGCATCCTCTCATTCACGACAATCCCCCATTTCCCGACTTCTACGCCCGAGCCGTCAAGAAAACCGGTATTCGGCTTCACTCCTACCGATAGTATCACCATGCCTGCATCGACCTTATTGCCGTCGACGATCACATGGCCTTCCTCTATGCTCTCCAGCTTCGAATTGAGCATGATATTGATTCCCTGGGATTTCAGGTAATTTTCTGCAAGGGCGCTCATGTCAGGGTCGATGGCCTTCGGAAGCAAGGACCCGAGCATCTCGACTATGGTAACGTCCAGCCCCTTCCTGCGAAGGGCATATGCAGTCTCGAGCCCTATAGCCCCTGCACCGACGATGACAGCAGACGAGGCCTCGAAATCCTTTATCCTGACCGCATCGTCATGGCTGTCTATCTTGAACACGTGGGGAAGGTCTGCGCCCGGGACAGGCGGAACGACAGCAGACGAGCCGGTGCAGATGACCAGATTATCATAATCGATAAAAGTCCTCTCATGCGTGCCAAGATTCTCAACCTCGACCTTCTTCTCGCCCGTATTAACAGAAACAACAGAATGCCCGAGCATCATGGTCTGCCCGAGAGCAGGCATCTTCCCCTTCAATTTATCCAGAGAATCGACCCTTCCCTCGATGACATAGGGTATGCCGCAGGGATGCAGCAGTTCGAAATCCTTCTCATCCACGACCACAAGCTCAGCCTCCCTGTCATGCTTCCTTATTGCAAGCATGGTAAACAATGCGCCGGTGCCCGAGCCAAGAAGCACGGTCTTCATCCGAGCACCTTCCCGAGGATTGTCGTGTTCTGGAGAAGGACCTCTGTATGAGGGAGATAGTTGGCCTCTCTTGCAAAGAGATAGACCAGGATTATCGCCAGGAGAAAGATGCACAGCCCAATCAGCATGATAACCGGTTTGTCTATCTTTTTCATCCGTCCTACCCCTTTCAGTACCCTGATAGGCGCACATGCTTATAAATCTTTTTGAAATCATTGACCATCAAAGAGTGAAAACATAAATTTATATACGATTGTGCCAAGGAATCATGTATAAGCCATGGAGGGAGTAAAATGAGGTATCTTTTGATTGCGCTCTTGCTTGTGCTGATGCTCGGGACAGCCTGCAAGAACTCGACTGTTCAGCAGGACAACGGACTGCTAAAGAGCCTGGATGCGTCGTCATGCCCGACAGCGACCATAGATTCTTGCTGCCATGACCTGTGCGTCCAGTTCTGCAAGGAGAACGGACAGACATATTCAAAGCACATCATCAACGGAGAGGTGTGCCCTTGCTGGTGCGACTGAGGTGAAAGATGAGATCAGAGGACGAATTCAGGGAGATCAAGAACATCATGACAAAGAATGTCCAGACAATAGCGCCGAAGGACACTGTATACAAGGCGGCTAGGCTCATGTCTAACAAGGCATTTTCCTGCGTCGTGGTCACAGAGAACAAGAAGCCGGTGGGCATCATTACGGAGAGGGACCTTATCCAGAGGGTCATAGTCAGGGAGAAGAACTCGAAGAAGACCCTGGTGCGGGAGATAATGACCGACGCAGTTGTCTCTGTGCCGCCTGAGTCGGACCTCGTGCCCACGGGAGAGCTCATGAAGAAGAAGAAGGTCAGGAGATTCCCTGTCACGAACGACAAGGGCGAGCTCATAGGCCTCGTGACGCAGACAGACATACTTGAGGGCATCATAAGGCTCGTCAAGCATATCGACTGGAAGCTGGTCACTATGAAGATTTCTGTCGAAGAATACATAGAGAAGCTGAAAGAATCAAAGATAATTTGACTGAAAAAAGTGGTGAAGGGCTACGCAGGCAGGTACATAGACATAGACCTCTCAAGGGGCGGAATCGAAGTCAGAAAGCTAGATGAAGCTCTGGCAAATAAATACATAGGCGGCTACGGCCTTGTCGCAAAGACCCTCATGGAGATCCCGAAAGGAGCAGACCCTCTTTCTGATAAGAACATACTCTGCTTCTGGCTCGGACCTTTTGCAGGGACGACAGTGCCGACACCATCGAAGTTCTCAGTAGGCGCAAAGTCGCCCCTCACAGGCATGATAGGATTCGGCATATCATCAGGCTATTTCGGCGCTGAGCTCAAGCGCGCAGGATACGACGGGATTGTTTTCCGGGGAAAGGCAAAGAAGCTCTCATATCTATTCATAGACGATGATACAATCAAGATTGAGCCGTGCGAGGACCTCTCAGGAAAGACCACATGGGAGACAGAGGACCTCATAAAGGAGAAGTACAATGACCAGTCGATCAGGGTCGCATCCATAGGCATATCAGGCGAGAAGAAGAACAGGATGGCATGCATAACGAATGCCAGGAACAGGCAGGTGGGGAGGACAGGAATGGGAGCTGTCATGGGCTCGAAGAACCTGAAGGCTGTCGCTGTCAGGGGCACGGGGAACACTGAGGTGCACGACCTGAAAAACCTCATGGAATTCTGCAACGAGCTCAACAGGAGATGCCAGGGGCCTGCGACAGAGAAGTACAGGGTCTACGGAACTCCTGCAAACGTGCTCGTGCACCAGAAATTAGGCTGCCTGCCCACGAGGAATTTCCAGCAGTCATCCTTCGAGCATGCTGACAAGGTCTCGGGCCAGACAATGCTCAGGACAAAGGTGAAGAAGCTGCTCGCCTGCGAAGGCTGCCCTGTCGCCTGCGACCATGTAAATGTCATAGACAAAGGCCCCTATAAAGGGGCTGTCGCGTCAGTCGACTATGAATCATTGTGGGTATTCGGAGCGAACTGCGGCATAAACAACCT
This sequence comes from uncultured Methanosarcinales archaeon, assembly GCA_964469935.1. Classification (GTDB taxonomy): domain Archaea; phylum Nanobdellota; class Nanobdellia; order Woesearchaeales; family DSVV01; genus CAYXZQ01. Next base: position 2,374 of record CAYXZQ010000053.1, on the reverse strand, counting down.
GGACGCGATAACAAAAGCAGTGCAGCTCTGCGACACCCATGGCATTGACACGATATCAGCAGGCATGACAATATCATGGGCGATGGAATGCTTTGAAAAAGGCCTCCTGACAAAAGAAGACACTGAAGGGCTGAACCTCAGGTTCGGCAACCAGAAAGCCATGGTCGAGACAGTGAGGAGGATGTGCTTCAGGGAAGGAAGGCTGGGCGAGCTCCTTGCTGACGGCACCAGGCAGGCTGCAATGAAGATAGGGAAGGATTCCATCAAATACGCGATCCAGTGCAAGGGCATGGAATGGGCAGGATACTCTATGCGCTCTCTCCAGACAGGCACCCTCGGGTTTGCGACATCTGTCAGGGGCGCGTGCTACCTGCGCTCAGGCTCCTACCAGCCTGATGTGAAAGGCACTGTGGACAGGTTCGCGCTGGACAAGGAGAGGGGAAAGATGGTGAGGGACGGCGAGGACGAGTACGCTGTCATTGACTCGCTCATAATATGCAAGTTCACGAGGAAGATTTACAAGGACGACAATGAGCTCTGCAGGCTGCTCTACATGGTCACAGGGAAGAAGTGGACTGTAAAGGAACTATTGAAAGCCGGCGAACGCATACACAACACTGCAAAAATGTTCAACATCAAGCACGGCTGGAAAAAACAGGACGACTACCCTCCCTGGCGGGCGTTCAACGAGCACCTCACAGACAAGCCTGTGATGGATGCCCTCAAGGAAGAGCACAAGAACATCGTCAGGTTCAGGAGGAAGCTGTACGGTAAGAAGGCCCCTGTGCCTGTTTTCGATGAGAAAGGAGCCATAATAAAGAAGGAGCAATACGAGGAGGCGCTGCTCTCATACTACAAGTCCAGGGGCTGGGACGATAAGGGAATACCGAAAAAAACAAAACTCAGGGAGCTGGGCATAAGATGAAGGAGAAGCCGAGAAACATAATAATCTGCGACACGGAATTATGCAACGGCTGCAGGATATGCGAATACGCCTGCGCAGCATACAAGGACAAGTCCATGAACCTGCGCCATTCGAGGATGAAGGTCGTGCGAATTGAGCCCATCGTCAATATCGCCATGTCCTGCGTTAACTGCGACGATCCTGACTGTGTAAAGGGCTGCCCGGTCCAGGCGATTACATATGATGAGAAAGAAAAGATAATAAAGATCGATGAGGACAGGTGCACTGCATGCGGGCTCTGCATAACCAGATGCCAGTACGGCTCAATCACACTTGCACTCAACAGGAAGAACGCGTTTGTCTGCGACTTCTGCAAGGAATTCGACAAGCCGAAATGCGTCGAGTTCTGCCCGAAAGGAGCCCTTACCTTTGAGCCTGCGACAGACCTCAATTTCCAGGGCATCATAAGGAAGCTGAAGAAAGATGAGTGAATTCAAAAAATATCTCGGGAATGTTGACCCGTTTGTCATAGGCAGCACGAGGATAAGCAATCTCAAAGAGCTTGCATCAGCCCTGAGAACAATGGACAAGAAGACCTATGAGGCCTACAACAATGCAGACAGGAATGATTTCTACAACTGGATTAAGGGAAGCATCGGCGACCAGAGGCTTGCCCGCGATATCAGGAACATCAGGGTCAAAGAGAACCTCATCAAGTTAATCGAAAAACGTATCAACCTGCTCAAAGAATACTCAAGACACCCTGAAAAGCACTTAGAAGAAAAGAGGATCGACATGTACGTGGACCATGTGAGGTTCTGGTTCGACAATGAGATATGCTCTGACTGCGAGATATGCTCACTGGTCTGCCCCAAGGAAGCTGTCGAGATAAAAGACAGGAAGAAGACCATGAATGACAAGTGCGTGCTCTGCGGGTTCTGCGCAAGCTTCTGCCCGCTTGAGTGCATAAGCCTGACATACAATGGCGAACCGAAGAACGTCTACGCAGAAAAGCAGATGCTCCCTGAGTTCCCTGAAAAAAAACCTACAAACGGCGCAGAGGCGCGGAAATTATATACAGGAAAGCACATGGTGACAGAGGACTGCCCGAAAGGCTGCGAAGAGTGCGTGGCAGCATGCCCTATTAACATCATCAAGAGATTCGAAGGCGACAAAGAGCTTAAAAGGATCAAGGTCGACGAAGACCAATGCCTGTACTGCGGCGCATGCAAGAACGCCTGCCCCTATGACATAATAAGGTCGAGCAGGACAAGCATCATCCGCAAGGGCGAAGGATATTCCAATGCCTGGAGCAGGGCGATAGAGAAGCTGACAAAGCCCGAGGGAAAGTCGCTCTACCACCATCACAACAACCTGAGCAAGATAATAGAGCTTGCAAAGAGAGCCGGGCTGGTAAAAGCAGATGAAGAAAAAAAAGCCCTTAAAAAATACGAAGAATATGAAAAGAAA
>CAYXZQ010000052.1:0-8926 GCA_964469935.1 uncultured Methanosarcinales archaeon | reverse complement strand
TGCTGGCTAAATGAGGGCGAGGCTAATGATTTCGGCGGCTATAACAATGCCGTAGGCAATGTCCAGACAAGCTGCTGCGGCGATGATTCAGGGGAGCACTTCATCATGACTGATCACTATAATGATGCCTGCTGCGACAAGGCCAATGACTTCGTTTTCGGAAATGGCGTCTGCATGCCTGCATCTAGCAGAAGATATATCTTTGGAAGGGTGTGGGGAGCAGAACCGAACGGCTCATACTCGCCTCTCGGCGGAGTACGTGTCCAGGCTATAGATCCGTATGACGCGAGCATACTGAACGAGAACATAACCGGTCCCGACGGCTACTACAACATCACAGTCATAGCAGGCACCTATGATCTGGCATTCAGGCCACCCGAAGTATACAAGGGAGCCACATTCAGGCTCACCGTAGGTGCCGGGAGTGTCCGGAAGGACTATTATGCCGACCTTCTGAGCACATGCAAAAGTGACTGTACCAGCTATAATTCAGATGACAAGGAATATTACTGCGACAAGAACTGCGATGGAATAAATGGATGTCACTTCGATCCTGGCGTTGTTTCAGACTCATTGATATATCCATCTGGCAGCACGATGAAGAACCTCTGCGACCAGCTCAAGCCAGGCTGGAGGCTCGAGCACAATACGACCTATGATATACTCTGCTGCAATCAAGGATACACTATCAAGCCTGAATTTGTTAATGCGACTCTTGACCTTTCTGGCGACTACAACCATATAGAATCGTTCTACGGCGGGCTTGTGAGCTACTACGGCAAGTTCGTTTCAATATGGGTTGCAATAGGAGAGAAATGATAATCTGCAGAGAGAACCGCTAATCAACTGATTGTTTTCTGGTTCTGTCCATTTCCTGAATTAATTGGTAACCTTTAAATATTTAAACTACCAGTAAAGTGACTGAATATGTCTTTTTACGGCAAAAAGGGGCTGATTTTCATATCAATAATGATAATCCTCTCTGCCTGGGCATATGCCGACTCAGCCGCCCCTGATTATTACCAGTACAGGGTAAGGTACAGTTCCGGTGACATTGCGAAAGGATGGACAACCCAATGTAACACCAACCCTTCCAGCGATTCAGATGACTGGAGCAGCGGATATAGCTGCAGCGTGAGCGGGCTTGGGACGTCATCTAGTCCTGTGTGGTGCAGCGAGGAGAACACAGTCCAGGTCCAGTGGAGGATGTACCATGAGCCTGACGGAGGGGCCTCATATGTATATACGACTACGGGATGGGAGGATATGTACACAATCAACTGGGACGGTGATCCTAATGATTGCGTATGCCACGGCGATGTCTGGGCCGCCGGCAAATGCTGCGGGGATGACGGTGCTTCGGATGATTATTGTGCAGGCGGTTTTACAGCCTGTGTCGACGGCTCTTATCTCACTAACGGGGATACTTCACAACAGGTCTGCGTCTGTGGCGGAGGGACATACGGGGCAAGCATAGGCTTCGAGTCAGGGACAAGCTCGGCATGCTGCGGGGACGACGCCTCTGAATATTACAAGACCGAACAGGGCGCTGTCGATGGTTCAAACTCGGACCACTGCTGCAACTCAGCAAATGACTGTGTAGACGATGATACGTGCTACAGCGAGGCGGCATGCCATAATACCGGCTCCTCAGTATCATTCAACGAATACTGCGATGCAGGAACATGGCATAATGACGACGACAGCTCAACATTTTGCAATGCCTGCGTCGGTGCCGGTAGGTATAATATAGGAGGGGACGTTGGGCAATGCTGCGGCGACGATGCGAATGAGAACCGAATCACCGAGATGGGCGCGACAGACGGCTCAAATTCGGATGCCTGCTGCAATGCAGTGGACAAATGCGTGGATGACAATACCTGTTATCCATCTAACTCGGGTGCCGCCTCTTGCCACGATACTGGCTCATCTGCCTCCACAGATGAATACTGCGATACCAACACCTGGCATGACGATGATGATGCTCAGAACTATTGCGACGCGTGCGTAGGGGTGGGAAGATACAATATTGGCGGTGAAATAGGCTCATGCTGTGGTGACGATCCGAGCGAGAATGTACTTTGGGAAGCAGGGGACACCGACGGCGTGAACTCCAATGCCTGCTGCAATTCCGGGTCTGACTGCGTTGATGACAATACCTGCTATTCAAGCGGCTCATGCACCGACACAGGATCGACGCTTTCGAACTGGCCGCCCAACAACAGGGAATACTGCAACGCGGGGACATGGGAGGAGGAGGACAGGTCTGCTGCTGCGTGCGCTGCATGCGGGACTGGCGACTGGGACATGAACGGGGCAGACAATGAGCCAGGAATCAACGGGGACACAAACTGCTGCGGCGACGACGCAAATGAATACAAGATATCGGAAGCTGGCTCAGTCGACAGCACACCGTCGGACGCATGCTGCAACGCAGCAGACAAATGCGTCGACGACAATACTTGTTATGCAAATGCAACCTGCCACGACACAGGCTCAGGCGGTTCTTTAACCGAATTCTGCAATGACGGGACATGGATGGACGACGATACTGGCCAGACATACTGCAATGCCTGCACAGGCGCAGGCCACTGGGACGTGGGTTTCGAAGCGGGCACGAATGCGACTTGCTGCGGCGACGATCCAGGGGAAAATTATGTTGTGGAGCAAGGCTGTGCAGCGGGAGATTGCGTCGACGCCAACTCATCTGACCACTGCTGCAACGCGGCCACAGACTGCGTCGACGATGATTCATGCTATAGCCAGGGCGCATGCCATGACACGGGAGGAACAGCATCAGTGGACGAATACTGCACTGCAGGGACCTGGATCGATGATGATGACTCAAAAGCATCCTGCGACGCCTGCGTAGGTCCGGGCAACTGGAACATAAGCTTCGGTGCTGGGACAGAGGGTCTCTGCTGCGGAGATGACGCCCCATACGAATATCACCTGAATGAATCTTCCTCGACGCTCTATGACCTAGTCGACAGCCAGGCATGCTGCAATTCGACAATCAGCTGTGTCGATGACGGCCAATGTTATGTAGATGAATCTCAGCACGACATAGGGGAGAACGAGCCGTCCATAAGTGCGCAGACATTTGACAGGGAGATATGCGACGGTGACACAAGCCATGGATACGGGGACAACAACGACTGGCATGATGCTGATGAAAACGAGAATTTCTGCTCGATGGCCAGGACCCCGACTACTGAGCCGGACCAGGCGCTCTCCTGCCAGCCGCTTGGCGACTGCTGGGTGGCCGAGGGCGAGTCCGGAGGCCCATTCGGTGGTTATTCAGCAGGAAACAATATCCAGGGCTGCTGTGGTGACGATTCCGGGGAGAGTTATATATTCACTGACTATTATAACTTCGCCTGCTGCGATGACCCAGGTGATTTCGTGGCATACAACAGAAGCTGCCAGGCTGCCTCTGACAGGGTATATCTCTATGGTCGGGTGATGGGGCAGATACCGAACGGATCTTATGTGCCGTTATACCATGCCTTGATACAGGCTGTAGACCCTGTGTACGGCCTTCTTGTTAACCAGAATTACACCGACCATAACGGATACTATAATATCTCAGGAGTCAAGGGCATCAAGTACAGCCTGGAGCTGAGGCCCTCGGCATCATACAATGGAAAGACCGTGCATCTCGACATCATCAATGTCGATACCAGGACTGACTTCAACATCACATTGCTAAGCTCATGCATGGAAGACTGCACGAGTTTCAACTCCGACGACAACAAGTTCTACTGCGACAAGAACTGCGACGGAATCAACGGCTGCACTTACAATGCTTCTATAGTCTCTGACTATCCCGAATACCCACCCAGCAGTACGATGAAGGACCTTTGCAACGACCTGAGCCCTGGATGGACAGTGTACCATAATTCTACAGACGATATCCAGTGCTGCAACAAGGGCTATGTAAAGAAGCCGCAATACAGGACTGCTGTTGTCGACCTGGGCAGCAATTACAGCCATGTCGATTCATACTATGGGGGGATGGTGAGCTATTATGGCAAATTCCTGTCCGTCTGGGTGGCCATGGGAGAGAATTGAATCCCAAAAACTTTATATTGACCTTTCCATTCTGAGCGAGCATGTTTGCTGATATTGTCATGCCAAGGGGAAATGAGAAGGAATTCATCAGAATGGCGCAAAGGCTGGGATACGGCGCGCTTTGCTTCTTGTATCCGAAACTTCATCCTAAGCATGACTCTAAGATAACAGATTCCAACATAGACACATTCGACGGTGTCCTTGGGGGGTTCAAGACGATAAACAGTTTCAGGAACAGGGCAGAGCTGCTAGTAATGGAAGAGAAGGACGACCTAAGAAAAGCTGTCGAGAATGCCAGGCCTGATCTGATATTCGGCCAGGAATCGGCTAACAGGTCAGACTTCATCCACCAGCGCAACTCTGGGCTGAACCATATAATATGCAGGATTGCAAGGGATAACAGGGTTGCAGTGGGTTTCTCTCTCAAATACCTTCATGACAGTAACCTCCGGCCGAGAGTGCTCGGGAGGATGATGCAGAACATCAGGCTCTGCAGAAAGTACGGCGTGGTCACTGTGATGGGGTCGCTCGCTTCCGACCCTTACCGGATGCGGTCCCCAATTGACGTCATCAGCCTGTTTGTAACACTCGGCATGCATCCGAAAGACGCAAAGGAATCGATGCAGAATGTCCTCAAGATCATCCGGAATAACAATGAAAGGAAGGAGCCCGGCTTCATCGCGGAAGGGATCCGGTTGATTGATTAGTCAAAAGACTGGGCCGCGGCTTTGACGGGATATAAGATGCAAATACTCAAGATCAGCAATACCTGCAACAATAATTGCTGGAACTGCTCGTATAAATCAGGAAGCGCGAAGACGTATGATGAGATACATTCAGAAATCGAGAGATTTGATACGGACAGACCGGTCCTCCTGTCTGGAGGGGAGCCGACTATAAGCCCTAATTTTTTCCGCATAATCGATGAGCTGAACAGGAAGGGATTTCCGCTTGTCATGATTCTTACAAATGTAAGGGCATTTGCATATCCTGATTTTGCAAGGAAGCTTGCGGAATACATAAATGTTGAGATTCTTGCCAAGATACTGGGCCATAATGAGAAGATCCATGACCCTCTCACGCGTGAGGACGGCAGCCTGAAGCAGACAATAAACGGGATTAAGAACCTCAGGAGGCTGAACATAAGGACTGTCGCGGTGATAGAGATCCTTGAGCAGAACTTCGTGTTCATAGAAAAGGTCATAGACAATCTTTCGAGTATCGGAATTCGAGATATAATCATCAGCGCACCCAAGCCGGTGAACAATGAAAATTACCGCAAGGTTGCTGCGCCGTTCCATGAGCTGAAGAGCACCCTGATGAGGATTGCAAAAAGGCCCGGTATCAATGTCTTCTTTGAGGACATCCCTTTGTGCTTTCTGGGCGGTTTCAGGGACCGGGCATTGGATTACAGCCTGAATGAGCAAACAGGCAGACATTTGGCTGAAACATGCAACGAATGCATGGACAGGGACAATTGCCCGAAGATTTATGAAGAGTATCATGAAATATTTTCAGATGAATTCCTGCAGCCCTCTGCAAACAAATGAGAGAATGAGTAAAAAAACCTGCTCAATTCCAATGGAAACCAAAATATGCAATCAGGAACCCTGGGTGATAAATAAAATGTTTGAACAGGCCCGGCAAATCTTATTGATAAAGCCGCCTATCGAGGAAATCATCCCTATTGGCGTCGCGTATTCCCAAAAATTCTTTTCTTTTGCCTCTCTGCCTTCAGCCCTGCTCAGGCTCGGCGCATACCTTAAAAGCATCGGAAAGGACGTGTCCCTGATCGATTGCGCAACGGAAACACATGAAAGAAGGAATTCGATCTACAACTGCAAATATATTGGCCAAAGGACTGCGGGAGACGGAAGGACCAAGCAGAGCGTATTCCGTTATGGCATGGACAACAATCATTTCAAGGAAGAACTGGACAATGTCGGCAGACCTGACCTGATACTGGTCTCATGCTCCATCACTTATCACCTGCGGCCAGCACATGAGATAATAGGCATTTGCAAAAGAAAATTTCCCGGAACTCCGGTAATCTTCGGGGGTATATACCCCACATTGTGCCCTGAAGAAGCTGCAAAATCAGGGGCCGACCTGGTCTATGTAGGTGAGTTGCCAGAAGCGAATTTCTTTGAAGCAGACCTCGGCCTTCTTGATTACGTTCCGTCTTATTCGATAATTAAATCAACCAGGGGCTGTCCAAACAGATGTTCCTATTGCGCCGTCTCGGTTCTTGAGGGCAATTCGATGCGCTTCAGGGACCCCGATGACACAGTGAAAGAGATAATTAGGACAAAGGAAATGTATGGGATAACACAATTCATATTCTGGGAATCGAATTTCCTGATCAATTCAAAGAATCATTTCGAGATGATACTCGACAAGGTTATAAGCAATGATCTGAACCTGGAACTGTCTGCACCTGAAGGCCTATCTCCAAACCTACTTACGCTGAATCTCGCGAAAAAGATGAGGAAAGCAGGTTTTGCCAATGTAAACATACCTCTCGAGAGTTCGGATGAAAAGATGCAGAAGAGGTTCAGGAGGACATCCGATCTTAATGACTTCAAAATGGCGGTGAGGAACCTGCTGGAGGCCGGGTTTCGCGAGGATGAAATAAGAGTCTTCATCCTGATCGGCCTGCCTAACCAGAGGCTTGAAGGGATACTTGATTCCCTGGTTACAGTATGGGAATTCGGATGCAAGCCGAAGATGATGCCTTTCACCCCTATCCCGGGTTCAGGGGAATTTGAGAAATACAAGAATATCATTTCAGGGAAGCCGCTCGAGGAGCTCCACCCTCTAAACTGGCCTTTTGCGGGAAGGGACATCCCAGTCTCAGACCTCAAGAACCTGTTCCTCTATCATGATGTGACATCTCCTATAAGGAATCTTAACAGAAAAAGCAACCTCAGCAAGCTGGATGGGATGCTAGCGGACAGGATAAGGGTCAACGGGAAAATATGGGACATGCATCACAAGAGGAACAGAATATCGAGGCGATGCAAGGAAGTCCCTGATCCGACCGTGGTCAGGGCAGAGAGAAGATACCTGTCCAATAAAAACAAGAGAATACTGGACATCGGCTGCAGGTTCGGAGCCAACTGCCTGTATCTTCAGGATAAAGGGCATATTGTGCACGGCATCGAAAAGTCTCGGTTCATGGTCGATAATATTGTGGAAGGGCTGGACAGGCGCAGGTTTCTTGCTGGAGACCTGAATGCCCTAGATGAAAAGGCCGCGTTCGACGCCATAATCGACATCAACAACATCAATACGATCCCTATTCAGGACCTGTGTGGGTACATAAGGAAAGTCTCATCGCTTCTGACCGATAATGGCTATTACATAATCCGCTCAAACTCTGAATACGGCAGGCTTCCCGGCCGACACAACCCGGACGGCGCAAGTGCCAAATCTCCTTTTTTTACGTATCTTTCCGAAAAGCAGACCAGAAAACTGGTGAGTGAAGACTTCAAGGTCCTCAAATGCAATGAGCTGCATCACAGCCCGGTTGTGACGGAAGGCAGATACAGCCTGGTGCCAGGTATGTACGAGTTGATATTACAGAAAAAATGAAGCTGCTTCTCTCTTGCCGGTCCAGGACACTGGGTCCTGTTCACATCATCCCGCCGCCGCCCTCATCATGCGTGGTGTAATTGGCGTGGTCGCTCCAGCTGAAAGTGTCTGCGCAATGGCCGTGCTGTGCAGAAGGCTGATTTCCCTGAAGGTTGAAATTTACTTCGTTGGTATGGCCTGTCTCTGTACCTGCTTTAAGGCCGTCGGCACATGAATAGTCCTTCGGGGTCGCCAGGCCGCAGTCATCATTTACCCATCCATCCGGATTGCAGTTGTCGACATGGCCGGCAGATGCCTCGCCGGAGTTCATCACTGCAGCTGCCGAGAAGGCGGCTATGATAACCCCTGCTTTAATGAGGTTCTCCTTGGTCATCTTTCCATCCTCTTTCGTAAGGAATGCACGGACCTCTTTTTTCAGCTTAGGCAGATTGACCATGAAATCACATCTCTTTTTCTGCATTTATAAACTTTTTGCTAATGACCCAGTCGAACTGGGCTTTGTATATGCTGCACCTGTCTGTCTCGCTTATCTTTCCGACTATGTTGCCCTGCTCAGAATAATTGCAGACAGGGCATATCCCGCAATACGGCTTGTAAGCGCAGCTGTCGCAGACGTACTGGTCGTTTATCGATGAGTTTATCACTGCGCATGCCTTGTCGCAGGTCACTATGTCGGCGTATATGTCTTCGTTGACATTGCCGAGCCTGAATAGGTCGTCGTCAAGCATCCTTGCCTCGTCGCACGTGAAAATGTCACCGTCATGATTGTACGCGAGCTGGCCGATTGCCGCGCCGCAGGGGCTTCTCATGTCAAGGTAGTCCGGGTCGTACTCGCTTCCGATCTTTCTTGCCATGATTGCCACCATCCTCTCATTTATGTCGACCCCTGCTTCTTTCAGCTCATCTATATGGCTGACAGCCTCTCTCCAGAAATCAAGATAGTCGCTTACAGGATAGTTGATGCCTGACCAGGCGGTTTTCGCGACCCCCAGGCGGTGCAGGAAGCGCAGATGGATGAGGTTCAGTCCCGCTTTTGCATACTCATTCACTATCTCTTTAGGGTAGCCCAGGCTCTTTCTTGTCAGAGTGACCAGCGCACTCACTCTAATTCCTTTTTTGTCCCTTTTTCTGTATTCGTTCCTGAACCTTCTTATCCAGCCTATAACCTGCTCGTAGTTGCTGCCTCCCGAAAGCTTCCTGTTGAAATCGTGAATCTCCCTGGGTCCGTCAAAAGAAGTACATACCCTGATATCGTTAT
>CAYXZQ010000051.1:0-9419 GCA_964469935.1 uncultured Methanosarcinales archaeon | reverse complement strand
CATCTGCCCTGAAGCAAGCCGTAGATCGAGGGTTCGAATCCCTCCAGGTCCGTTTATTCGTACTGCTTGGTTTGCCAAGCAGTACTTGATTTGGGTTGATAAGGGAGAAGCCCTTATGTGGGGATCCCTCCAGGTCCGTCAAAATATTTATATATCAATTTACATACAGGTAGTAATCTATATTATAGTCTATATTAAAAAGAGGCCTGCCAAGATGCAAAAGAACTTCATGTATTTCGCGATTGCATCAATAATTGCTGTACTGATGCTCTTCCTGATAATGCTTGCAATCATATTCACGATCTCAGTATATTCTACCTGGTAATCCCCTGAAGAGAAATATTTATATAATAATACGCATAAGCTATTTCATATTCATATATAGGGAAGGAAGATATACATGAGAAGGGCTGCAATTCCACTGCTGATTGTCATGCTTGCAGGAGCACTTTTTCTCGCCGCGTGCTCAGACATCACTGGGCAGGCAACATATTCAGCTGTCAAGGCAGTATGCGGGAACAATAAGATGGAACCCGGGGAGGATTGCGACATCAGCGATTTAGGGGGAATCACATGCCAGGATCTTGGCTATATGGGAGGCCCTTTAAGATGTTACAGCGACTGCACACGCGACACCTCGCAATGTATCAGGACATGCAGAGACACCTCATGCTCTGCTTGCTTCAGGGGCAAATGCGACGAGAAGTGCGACACAAGGTTCGAGGGGCTCGACTGCACTGACTGCAATGACAGGCTGCCCTGTTGCGGAGATTACAACTGCAACCCGGGCGAGACCCCGCAGAACTGTCCAGTCGACTGCAGTAGCTAAGCAGGCATTTCTAAAGCAAAATTTATAAACACATTTATCGATATTCATCCTTATGGTGTTTGAGCAGCTTTTCGGAGTAAGATGGATCACAAGGAAGGAGCATGCGTTCATCCTGGGGCTATCATACACCCTGATAGGTCTCGTGTCAGCCGGGCTCGTGTTCCCTGAGAATGTGGGGTTGACAAGCATCGCATTCACATCGATCCTTCTGATCCCTTCCCTGAATGCCCTTCTCAAGCTTGAAGAGAATGCGGAAGTGCGTGAAAAGAAACTTTCGCTCAGGCTGCTATTCAGGGACCACAGGGATGTCTTCAAGGTCTACCTGTTCATGTTCCTGGGCATATTTCTTGCCTACAGCCTGGTTGCTCTCATTGTCCCTGATTATGCTATTTCGAGATTGTTCTCTGTCCAGCTGAAGACCGCAGGCATTTCAGGCATGGCAATATCAGGTGCAGGCCTCGGTACGATAATAATGAACAATCTCATCGTCCTCCTTGTGTGCTTTGTCCTTTCACTCGTCTATGGAGCAGGCTCGGTGCTGTTCCTGGTATGGAACGCCTCAGTCTGGGGCGTGGTCTTTGCGTATTTTGCCGGCATCTCACACAACGGGAGGACCGGAAACATGTTCGTCGACTTCAGCCTTTCCATACTGCCGTTTTTGCCCCACATGCTGACAGAGGCCCTTGCATACATAAGCGCGGCAATCACAGGGGGTATAGTCTCGAAAGCAGTCATCAGGGAGAAGCTGTTCTCGGCAAGATTCAAGCACATCATGACAGACGCATTCATCTTTCTTGGGATCGCATTCATACTGGTCCTGGTCGCCGGGCTCATAGAAGTGAAGTTCTTCTTGGTTGTCCATGCCTAATCCTTGATGTCCTCAATCATGAATTTTATTATCTTCTGCGTCACCTGGCTTGAGAAATCCCTCATCTGCCTGCACTGCCGGTTGATTGAGCCGTCTTTCTTGAAAGGGAACCTCCTGCAGATGTCAGGCCGGTATTCGTATACGCTGCACATGCCTGATTCATAGAACATGCAGTGGGTGCCTTTCTTATTCAGTATCAACTCACCTTTATCGACTCTCGTGAACCCGTCATATCCTGCGTTTTTCAGCCTACTGACATCCCTGTTGCTGAGCACGACGTCAAGCTGACAGCAAAATCCGCACCCCCTGCACCTGAAGTCTTTTTCCATGTTTTTTACCGGTAGGTGAACCGATATATAAATTTTGTAATTTCCGTCTAAAAAATGAGGCAGATTCAAGTATTTTTTGTACCGAAAAGCGCAACATTTATATACTATAACCTATATATTGTATAATTAGTGGAGTGAATGGGACTGGAAGAAGCTGTGAAAAAATCCGAGGTCAGCCTGATGGCTGCATTTGACGTAGACAGCTTCATAAAATCTCTTGAGGAGTTGCCTGGATATGACGTCACCTACGAGACCATCATGAAGAACAAGGTAGGCAGGGTGACTGCGACAGAAGAGTTCATACTTCCCTCGCGGATTGAGTGCGAGAACAGGTTTCCCTTTATCGTTGCCAAGTGAATAGCTTTAAATAGTAAGCCCTTTTTCTTTTTACTGCAATTGCGCGAGTGGCCAAGCGGCTAAGGCGAGCGCCTGCAGCAGGTTTTGTGAGTCTCGATACGAGGTTCATGGATATGCTGATAGCGCTAGATCGAGGGTTCAAATCCCTCCTCGCGCTTCTTTCTTTTGATACAAAACAATTTTAAACCATATCTGATTACGCTACACAATGAAATGCCGGAGATGCTCGCAGAATGCAGTCCTTTCTGAACCGAATTATTGTAGAAAGCATTTCATCGACTATTTCGAGAAGAAGGTCAGGAAGACCATAAAGGATTATGACCTTATAAGGAAAAAGGACAGGGTCTTTGCAGCGGTGTCCGGGGGCAAGGACTCAATCACAAACCTGTATGTCCTCTCGAAATACTATGATGTCCAGGCAATTGCTGTCGACGAGGGGATTAAGGGGTACAGGGAAAAGACCCTTTCAGACCTCAAAAGATTCTGCAGAAGGCAAGGCATTAAGCTCAACATAGTCTCATTCAAGAAAGAGCTGGGATTCACGCTGGATTCGGCCGTAAAGAGGCTGCACGACAGGCCCTGCACAGTGTGTGGGGCGTTTCGGAGATACCTGATAAACAGGCAGGCGAGGGTGCTCGGAGCGACGAGGCTAGCGACAGGGCACAACCTCGATGACGAGGCGCAGTCGATACTGATCAACCTCTTCCGCAACCAGCAGGAGATATCCGCAAGGCTGGGCCCTATCACAGGGATTGTCAGGGACAAACTATTCATCCCCCGTATAAAGCCGCTCTATTTCTGCACAGAGAAGGAAGTGACAGTCTATACGCACCTGATGGACTTCGGCGTCGGGTATGTCGAGTGCCCGTATGCGACAGAGTCCTATAGGGGGGCTGTGCAGGAGCTCCTTAATGATTATGAGAAAGACAATTCCGGAACTAAAAAGAACATAATAAAGGGATTTCTGAAGATGCTGCCTGACCTCAGGGAGAGATACAGGTCAGAGGGCAGGCCGAACAGGTGCAAAAGATGCGGAGAACCTGCAAAACAGGAATTATGCAAGCCATGCCAGATGCTCGAAGAGCTCAAAAAATACCTCCCAAAAGCAAAGATTATTAAATGAATCCAGGATATTCCCTCCAATGATAAACCTGCTTTATTTTTTCCTGCCGATGATAATCTTCATCGGCGGCGTGACGACCTACCAGGACATCAAGACAGGAAAGATAAAGAACAAGTGGGTCATGCTGGGGCTTGCATACGCACTTGTCGTTAATTTTCTGATATATTTCTTTGTGAGAATAACGGGCGGGCAGCTCAGGGTGGAATATTTTTCTGAGCTCGCAGTCACTGTCATTACATCGCTTGTCGTGGGCTTTGTCATGTGGCTTATAGGGGTATGGACAGCGGGCGATGCAAAGCTCTTCACTGCATTTTCCGCGCTCGTTCCCCTGAGCGTCTATAAGTACGGTCATGTCGAATATTTCTCTTCCATGAACTTCATGATAAACACATTCGTCCCGTTTTTCGTCATATACCTCTTCCTCCTGCTCTTCCGCACGAGCCTGAAGCAGAAGGCGTTCTACCTGAAAAAATCCATGGACCCCGGCCAGCTTGGAGCGCTCTTCCTGTTCGTGTTCTCATTCATGTGGCCGCTCATGTATTTTCTGGATTTCATAAGGCTGCCAGGCAATTATTTCTACATGATATTCTTCATGTTCATCCTGATGATGGTGCTTGAGAAGATTTTCAAGGGCCAGCTCACGAAGCTTCTCCTTGTGTTTTCCGCGCTCAGGATAATATTTGACAGGAGCCTGTTCACTCTTGGACCCTGGTTATCCATGATCATCACGTTTGCAGGGTTCGTGTTCCTGAGATATTTCATACTGTACATGGGATATGACTTCATGACAAAAGATGTCGACATCAAGTTATTGAAGAAGGGGATGGTGCCTGCTGAGATAATCTACAGGGAGAAAGGAAAATACAAGAAACAGCAGATCCTGCATTTCAGCCTCATATCCTATCTCCAGGAATCGACAACGAAGAGAGAGCATCTCTTCGAGCCGACATCGGACGGGCTGACCCAGGAGGATGTCAAGAAAGTGAAAAAGCTAGAGAAAAAGCTCGGGTTTGAGCACCTCCGGGTATACCATACCTTGTCATTCGCCCCGTATCTGTTTGCGGGGGTCATCATCACTGTCCTGTTCCAGGGCAACCTGTTCATCGCAATCACCAGCTGGCTGGTCTAGTCCGAACTTTACTGAATGACATCCATCTTGGGTCCAATCCGGTAAAAAGTGAAATTTTCCCTTCCTTTGCTGTAAGACTTGTAAACAGTTAACTTGTACCTGTCCCTTATCAGGTTGCATGTTTCGTTGAATTCTTTGACCATCTCGCAGGAAAGATCATCAAAAAACAGCGAGCAGCTCGTATCCAGACTCTCGTATATGTAGTCCTCAATGCCAATGACATGAAGGTCGGTCGTCGACTGAATCACCTCGGGCCAGTAGGCCACTATTGTGCAATTTTGTGGAATATCCCTTTGCGCCATCTCAGGTATCATTGTCTCAAGGTGGTGAGCGTCGTCTGCATACAACAGTCTTGAGCCCATCGCATATGGGACTGAGAAGAGCACCAGGAGAGCTATTATTGAAATGACAACATATGAATACCTCCTTGCCGAAATGCGCCTACTCAGCTCTGAAATGCCGTAAGCAGATACAATCGCTATCAATACAACAAGGATGAGATAGAATCTCTCTTTTGTCTGAAGGACCCGTATCCAGGAGCCGAATACCCCCATCCACATTACAACGAACCATGACGAGAGGAATAACGCCTCCTTCCAGCGCTCCCTGAATAGGAGCAGGATGCCCAATATCATAAACAGCGTCACCATCAAAGGCATGGATTTTCCATTGAACAAGTCCGGACCGAAATCAACTGTATTAGAAACAAGGTTGCCGATGCTCCAATTCGACCCGTCCTCCTTGCCCAGGGTCTGGAGACTCACCCAGTTAGTCGACTGCTGGAACTGCAGGACTTGGAAAAAATTTGGTAGCGCAAGCGCCAGAATCAGCCACGGCAATACAGTCCTCATGTTGATTTTGGAGAACAGCAGGAACCCTATGCCAAATACGGCGACAAACAGGTAATTCTCCGGGCGGAACTGGCAGAGAAAGGCGATGCCTGCAAGCGAAAGATACAAGAGGGAATCTTTTTGTCTTTTCTTCTTCTCCCTAAAATACAGTACACAGAAGAACATGACAAGCGTTATGAAGAAGATAGACGGAACATTGGTCTCTGCTGTCGCAGACCAACTTAAATGAGCAGGTTCCAGGGCCAGTATCACTGCGGCGATGAGCCCGGTCCAGGTGTCATTCGTGAGCGCATATGCTAGCAAAAATACTGTGAAAACTGTCAGTGCTCCAAGAGCTATTGTAATGTTGATTGCAACCCAGTTGTTGATGCCGAAAAACGCAAAACCTATGGCAATGATGAACGGCCATCCTATCGATTTTGGGTACAGCCCCTGGCTTCCAGTCCTGAGCATGCCGCTTGCAGCCTTCATGTACAATGCCTCGTCGCTGTACATCAAATGGCTGTGTACAGGGACATATATCCTTATCAGAAGGGCAGCGATAAAGATGAAAGAGAGGATAATCAGCGTCCTCCTGTCTAACCTTGAGAGAAATTTCCTGATATGGGCCTTGTTCAACCATATCAATATCAGCAACACCAGGAAGTTTACCAATATGAAGGATGGTATGAGTTTGTTGGATAATGCCAGTAATCCGGACACTTTGGAAATGTTAGTGGATTTATTCATATTTAAATCTGTCTTTCATCAAGCCCTAAGGCCATGTTTGCATATCCATGCCTTAATCTTATTGCCTTGTCTTCAGGACTTCATCATTGGTGATTTATGTATAAATGAATTCAGAAAAGAAATAAGTATAATCAGGCATGTCCATAAAATTCGGATTGATTATCAAGTAGAGAATTTATTCTGAACAAAGCCTAAATAAGAAATTAATATATATTAGCTGCTTAAGATTATCTTCAATGGGACTGAACAGCTTTTTCATGAACTGGTATTACTGGATTCTTCTTGCCATGTTCATTTCCATCATCCTGCTCTTCATCAAAAATGTCATCGCAGGAGCTTTCAAAAAGAAATGGTTCAACACCCTCTCTGCCGTGCTCTTCATATTGATTTTGTTCCTCGGGGGTTACCTGCGCCATGTAAATGTAATGAACAATGACCCTGTGGAATCACTGTCGACAGAATACAAGCTGGGTGCGAAGACCTTCTACGAGAACCAGCAGTACAGGGTGTGCTACAGCGGGACGATCCATGACTGTGAACTCCCCTATCAGCTGCCCAGGCACGTGCAGGGCTATCCCTTCCTCGTGTCCCTGATGTATTATCTCACAGGCTATTCAGAGTATCTTGTCCACGTGTTCAATGCCGTTGTCAGCTTTCTCATCGTTGTCCTTGCTTATTTTCTGTCGTTCATCTATTTCAGGAACAGGAAGACAGCGGTGCTATCCTCACTGGGGGCAGCGGTCCTGCCCCTCATCATCGTATGGGGGACAACGGGCGAAGTGGTCATAACCAACATATTTTTCATCGGCCTCTCCCTTTTCTGCATCAAGATTGCTGCAGATTCGAACGGCTTCTGGCAGTACATGTTGGCTTTTTTCACCTGCCTCTTCACCACGCACATGAGGGCAGAGAATGTCGTGCTCCTCCTGATCCTCGCATATTTTTTTATCAGGGGCAATCATTCAAAGATCAAAAATCAGCTGGAAGGCGTTCCGAAACTTGGGCCAGCGAAGATTTCAATGCTTGGCATCGCCCTGCTCATGTTCGTGTTCAACATCCTTTTTGTCAAATTCGCATCAGGTCAGCACGGCGGACTAGTGGGAGCGACGATAATCAGGGACATCAAAGTCCAGACCCTGTACATCTTCGAGATATTGGCAGGGAAATACATGCTAGCTCTGAGCATTGGATTTATTTTGCTGCTGCTGGCAAAAAAATACAGGAAAAGCGCTTTGCCGTTAATCCTGTTCTTCTTCATCCATCTCCTTATGGTGGTCTCGTTCCACCAGAATTTCCCGTCGGGTACAGACATCCATGCAGGCGCAGGAAACACAGAGAGATATTTCATGTCTGTGGCCCTTGTGCTGATAGTATGCGGAGTGCAGGGGCTGTGGTCTGCAGTTGAGAAAGCGGAAAAGGCAATCCGGCCATTCGCGGAGTTCAAGCAGGCAAGAACGATATGGAAGGTCTCTGCATTTATCCTTATTGGGCTGTATTTCCTCTCATTTGCAGGATTCTCTGTACACAGGATATCAGGTCCTTCTGGTACCTATTCGAATGTATCCTTCCGGAAAGTGATAGATGAGCTCAGGCCCGAAAAGCTCTATGTCAGCTCCTACGAGGTCGCGCAGTATGCCCAGGTCGTGACTGACGATGTCCCGGTGACAGTAGACAGGGATAAGGGCTCGTTGAGATTCTCAGGCAACAGGACAGGGGTGTATTACATCGAGCTAGTATCGGAATATTTCCCTGAGAAATCGAGCGACTACCTCTCGAGCAGGGGGATAACGCCTGCTGAGAAGCACGGGGTGTTCTGGTTCTACGACATCGATGAAAACTTTCATCAGCAATAAGGGCATGGCTGTGTCTATTTGCTAGATATCATGGATGTTTTCCAGCCTTATCATGAAATCGACAAATCCGCTCATATCGTCCCTGTTCTGCTCAAGCGGTTCGGTCCTTATATCGACATGGCCGCCGAGCCTCTTCCAGTTCTCGATGCCTTTTATAGTCTGCTCAAAGCTCCCTCTTACCTGAGTAATCTCATCATGAAAATCCGGCAGATGGCTGAACAGCTGGACTGAAATCCTATGCAAGCCAGTCCTTCTTAATTCTTTGCAGTATCTTTCAATTGACAGCATTCTGGCGTTGGTATATAATATCACGTCAAGTCCAGCATCTTTCAGCCCCCTAATTATCAAAAACAGTGAATTAACCAGTGTCGGTTCCCCTCCACTTAATATGATTGTGCTGTATCTTCTCTTCAGATTTTTCATTTCTCCCACTATCTTGTCATAATTCCATATCTCATCAGCACAATCGTCAAAATATGACTTATTGTTGGATGATCTGATGAGATTGATCGTCTTTTGGGTCTTTTTCTTCATTTCATTATATCCTTTTAGAACGTATTGATATGCCTTCTGCTTGTCCCTGAACCTTTCAAATGCATAAAACAGCTCATAGGTGTTTGACCTGTAGTAGTCCTATCCTATCTTCTTAAAAATGTTGAATAATTTTTTTAACTTGATGTTCCTGTATGACTTCACAGTTTTCAGCTCTTCCCATGAATGGCCGCCGATCTCGTCATACGCGAATTCTCCGCTTGTCAGATGCTTGTGAGAGCCTACCCGGGAACGGATCTTTATCCCGAACCTTTCCGGATGCAGGAAGATCTCGGATTTTACAAGATAAAAATCACACACGTTCATCTGGTCGATGAAATCTATATTCTGAAGTATGAAATCAAACGTGTCTTCAAAATCTTCCTCTGTTTCCTGCGGCAGGCCCACGATGATGTTCAATGAGACCCACATTCCGCATTCATGGGCCTTCTGGACAGCTTTCTTTGCAATATCGGATGTGTATCCCTTCCTTATCTTCTTGAGCATCCTGTTGCTTGCTGTTTCCAGCCCGAATGTGATATAGAACAGCCCGGACTTTCGCAACGGCGGCAGCAATCCTGTGTCAATATTGCATCTTGCGCTTCCGCACCACAAGAAATCCAGACCCTGCCTCACCATCTCCTGCGAAAGCTCCAGGGTTTTTTTTGTGTCAATCTCAATATAAGAGTTCAGGACAAAGAAGTATTTCGATTCGAATTTTTGTGACAACGCCTTCATCTCTTTGACAGTGCTATGTACACTCTTAATGACCGGGGGCGGGCTGTCGCCTATGGAAGCACCGCAGAATGAGCACCTGTAC
>CAYXZQ010000050.1:0-9469 GCA_964469935.1 uncultured Methanosarcinales archaeon | reverse complement strand
GCCCAGATCGACAATGCTCCCATGCCTGCCATGATTAAGAGCAGATGGTTTATCCTGCCTGAATCAGGCCAGAAGCTCAGGCCGAGCAGAGATACCGCTATTAGCGCGAGGCTGGAGTACATTATCTGCTTCAGGGACTTTTCAGGCCCGGATACCATATACGCGAAAAAGGAAAATATCAGCATTATGAATATGAGGTCGTAGTTGGAAAATGCAAAATCATATGCCTTTCTTGTGATCTTATTGCTCGTAATGATGTTCACAAGCAAGCTCTTGCTGTATTCGGGCTTGATCCTCAGTGAGACCGGCTGGCCGTTCACATGGATCGTGCCGACAAGACCTGTGATGTCCGGGTCGAGAACGCCGATGCAGTCACCCGAAGGACCTGATGAATTCGAACTCAATTCGACAGTGTAGGTCCGGTTCATCGATTGACTGATTCTCTCAAACGTGAATGTAGTGAAATCCTGGTCCAGGATGTTTTGCATGTCGTCCGTGCTCTCGCGTAACACTTTTCCTGAAGGGTCCTTCAGCCTGAGATATACCTTGTCGGTCGTGTTCGCTTCCTTGTAGAAGAATACATCAAGCCCGTTAAGTCCGTCATACTTTGGAGTGATTGTTGTTGATATAGTCTTGTTGCTGTCAAGGCAGAGATTCTGCCTGCTGAGGAATTCCTGCTTGCAGTACACCGGTATGTCTGCTTGCACGGCGCCAAGAAGAAGCAATGCGATGAAAAGCCAGGCCAGAGCATACCTCATGCTTAAGGTCATTTTTAGCTAATATTTAAATATTTGCTCATACTTTTATAAAGGAAGGATGAAGAAGGCAAATATTCTTATCATGCTGATAATCCTCGTCTTAATTTTCAAGATTTTCTTCATCCAGGTCAGGTTTGTCAGTCCCGACGAGGGGAACCACCTGTATGCCGCAGGCCTGGTTCTTGAGGGAATGATGCCTTACGTGGATTTCAACGCCAGGCAGCCGCTCTATCTATTCACCCTGTCGCTTCTCACCGCAATATCAGGCCACAGCCTGTTCTTGGTCCGGATATTTCCCGTCCTCTGCAACCTGGGGACAGCCGTGTTCATCTTCCTGATAGGCAAGAGGCTCTATTCTGAAAAAGCCGGGCTTATCGCTTCAGCTGCATTCCTCCTTGCTCCTTCTTCGATTCTCTGGTCGTCCGTTGTCCTGACTGAGCCCTATTCAGTTATGCTCCTGGTGGTCAGCATGTATTTCTTCATCAAGGATGACAGGAAGATGATGCTAGTCTCAGGGATGTTCCTCGGGCTTGCATTCCTTGTGAGGCAGTCTGCTGTATACTTTCTCCCTGTCGTGATCGTCTGGCTCTTCTTGCAGAAGAAGCAGGACAAGGTAATGAAAACAGCAATATTCGTATCCGGGCTCATCCTGGTTATCGGGATCTTCCTGGTCCTTTTTTCAGCCAGGTACGGCGCATCCGGGCTCTGGAACAGCAGCCTCAACCCCCTGGAAAAATTGACCAGCAAGAGCATCCAGGCAGGCATTGACCAGAGCTTTGCCAGGGCGTCCCATGAATTTCTATGGGCGGTCTATTTCAATTCCTTCTTCATCTTTGCAGCATTGATGTTCTTCCTCCACGCATTGAAGGATAGGAAGTCAATAAAAAAAGACAGCCTGCTGCTTCTTTGGCTATTGTTCCTGACCTTATTCTATGCGCTCTACTTCCTCAAGAGGGGGTTCTTCAGCCATTATTCCTATGAGTTCCTTCCGGTCTTCTCCATCATGCTTGGGGTTTTCATATCCGGGCGCTGGAGCCTGTTCAGGCTGGACCCCTGGATTCCCAAGGCCTTCGCCGTGGTGCTGTTCGCAGTCTCGTTCATCTTCTTTTCACCTTCATTCGGATCAGTATGGAGCCCGCAGACAGTGGACCAGGTCAGCAGCAGGCTCGCTCCGGGAGACACGGTCCTTTCCGGGACCCTCATATGGCAGTATCAGTCCGGCAGCAGGGCTTTCATGGACATCACGAACACCCTCGGGCTGAGGGGAGCTGTGCCGGACAGCCTGAAAAAAGAGATAATGGAGAATTTCGACAGCAGCCCGCCGGACTATATCATACTTGATGGTTACACAGAGCAGGATTTCATCTCTAACATCCCCTCAATAAACAGGACGATTGCTGATGAGTTCACGCTTGAATACCGGGACAACGGTTCAAAATATGTAGTAAGCCTCTACAGGAGGAATGTCTAGGAGCAGGCAGGGAAGAGCCGTAATCACAGCATGCTTATGTCCCTGATCAGCCCTTTTCTCAATATCATTATTGCGGCTGCATAGATGGATACAGATATTACGATGGAGAAGACAAGGCCAGGGAGCGCACCGGCAAGAAGATTCTTCAAAGGCAAAGATATCAGGCTCATCAGCAGGACCGATATGGTTGGATTGACGAGCCTCGAGAAGAATCCAGACATCCTTATCCTGATGATTTTGCACACCTTTGCTATGGCAAAGCCCTGGACAGCCAGTTTCGGGATGATCACAGCCAGGCAGGCGCCGACCAGGCCGTAAAGGTAGATTGCAGGGATGATTATCGCAAGCAGGATGAGAAGCTGGTAGAATGAATATCTCTTGAGATAATGCGGCTTGCCGACTGCCTTGAAGAGCTCGCCTGTTGTCGCCGTCACCGACCTTATTATGCCTGAGAAGCAGAGTATCCTGATAGGCAGGGCCGCAGGCATCCATCTGTCCCCGAGAACCAGGTGTATTACCTCCGGTATGTAGATGAAGATGAGCGCTGTCAAGAGGAAACTCCCTATGCTGACAAGCTCGAGGTTGAGGAGATACGTCCTCCTGAACCTCGATATGCTGTCCCGTACCTTTGCATAGGTCGGGAACATTATCCTGTTGGCGATATGGGTTATCTGGGTGGCGGGCGTGTTCGATATGAGGTAGGCGGTCGTGTAGTATCCGAGCAGCGTCAGCCCGGCTATCTTGCCGACGAAAAAATCATCGATGTTCACCAGGAGATATATCAGGATGGAAGAGAGAAAGATCTGGATTGCGTAGCTGACAATCTTCCTTAAAAGATGTCTCCTGAAGCCGATCCTCGGTTTCCATTTCGAGAGCAGGACGAGGAGCAGGTTCTCGGTAAGGACGGATGCCAGAAAGCCGTAGACGAACGCGTATATGCCGTAGCCGTCCCTCACGAGTGCGATGAGAACGATGAGGAATACCAGTGCAGAACTGATCTCTGGTATTATCCTTGTCCTGAAATCAAGCTCCTTCTCTATCGTCTTTGCCTGGACCCTGCCGATTGCGGAGAATATGATGTACAGGCCGAGAAGCCTGATAAGGGTGGTGATAATGTCTTCCCTGAACAGGCCTGCAAAGAGAGGTGCTATGAAGAAGAGGACAGCATAGAACACTGCTCCCAGGCTCAGCGAGAGGGTGAAGGCAGTGTCGTAAATCTCCCTGCTGTCCTCCCTCTCATACACTATCGCCTCCCCTATGCCGTTGTTGATGAACACCTTGAAGATGTTTATGAGGAAGAACGATATCGCCAAAAAACCCACTTCCGTCGGGGTCAGCACCCTTGAAAGGATGATCCCTATTATTACGACTGTGCCCCTGTAGAACGATGTCGAGAAGAAGACCCTGCCGTAATTCTGCACAGTAGGGTTTTTGAAAAGAGAATTATTCATCAATAGGAATATGAATAACCTTTATAAATAGTTTTCCATTCTTATTTTTCATGAAATTGATGTATGTGCTCTCTGAGTATCCCGCGGTGACAGAGACGTTCATCGACCGGGAGATAAAAGAGCTGCGAAAATACATGGACATAGAAGTCTTCAGCCTGAAAAAGCCTGCATCGGCTGCAGGCTCCATTTACCTTCCGTTCTTCTTGTCCTCAGAAGTGATAAGAGCGAACATCACGCATCTCATCAGGAGCCCGGCCACTCATATGAAGCTGCTGCTTCGGGCAGTCTGGATGAACAGGGGCTCTGCCCTCGACATCGCGAGGACCCTGGCGGTATTCCCAAAGTCAGTGTGCATCGGGATGAGGATCAGGCACGGGAAGCCTGCTGCAGGCCATGTCCATGCCGGCTGGGCAACCATTCCAGCCATGTCTGCCTACATCATATCCAGGGTCGCAGGCTTGGACTTCAGCTTCTCTGCGCATGCCTGGGACATCTACAAAGGGAATCCCTCTCTAGTTCAGAAGATATCCTCAAGCAGGTTCGTAGTGACATGCACTGCCTACAACAAGAGATACCTGGACAAGATGACCGGCAATCGTTTCAGGGATAAGATATACAGGGTCTACCATGGCCTGGACCTCTCCATTGCCGATGATTTCCGCAAAAAAGAGACAGATGTGCCTGTGATACTGAGCATCGGCTCGCTCAGGAAGAAGAAAGGGATGCTGTACCTGCTGGAAGCCTGCGGGATCCTCAGGGATGAAAATTGCGAGTTCCGCTGCATCATCATCGGAGAAGGCCCTGAAAAGAGAGCATTGTCTGGCTTTGTCAAAAGCAGGGGTCTGGGCGCGTCAGTGGAGTTCGTCGGCTATCAGGCATTCGGGAAGATACTGGATCATTTTTCCATGGCCAGGCTGTTCGTCCTTCCTTCGGTCATATCCGATGACGGGGACCGCGACGGCATACCGAACGTGATACTGGAAGCCATGCTCCTGAAGGTCCCTGTCATAGCCACAGGGATATCCGGCATCCCCGAGGCAGTGACAGACGGCGAGACAGGGTTGCTGGTCAGGGAGAAAGACCCTGCTGCGCTTGCCAAATGCATCAGGCGATTGCTGTCTGATGAAAAATTACAGGAGAAGCTGACCGCAAACGCCTATGCAAAGGTCGGGAAGGATTTTGACATAAGAAAGAACATCAGCGGCCTGGTCAGGCTTTTTGAGAAAAAATGATCGAGATCGTGTTTTATGTCTCAGCAGTGCTTTTGATATACAGCACCATCGGATATGGACCCGTCCTTTATGCGATATCCCTTTTCTTTCCGAAAAAGAAGGGCGCAGGAAGGACTCGCAGGGGTTCTTTGCCGTCGTTGTCGCTCCTGATATCCGCATACAACGAGGAGAATGTCATGAGGCAGAAGATCGAGAATACCCTCGAACTCGATTATCCGGAAGGCAAGGTCCAGGTCATTGTCATCAGCGACGGTTCGGATGACAGGACTGACGATATAGTGGCTGAATATAAGGAAATGGGGGTCGTGCTCAGCAGGGTAGACGGCAGGGTCGGGAAGAATGCCGCGATAAACAGGACCTGGGGCAGGGTCACTGGTGACATTGTCGTGTTCTCTGACGCAAACTCGCTGTATGACAAAGGCTCCCTGAAATGCCTGGCAGGGCATTTTTCTGACCCGGAAATCGGCTGCGTCTGCGGCGAGCTGGCTTATGTGGATGCTGGAGCTGGTGCCGGGAAGGGCGAAGGCCTATACTGGAGATATGAGCAGCGACTCAAGAAGATTGAGAGCAGCATGGGGAGGCTTCTTATTGCAAACGGTTCGATCTTCGCTGTCAGGCATAAGCTCTTCAGGCCCCTGGACCCTAGGATTGCAAATGACTTCCAGACGCCACAGGATGCTGCTTCCGAAGGGTTTAATGTCATATACGAGCCGGAGGCAGTCGCCAGGGAGCGCACGCCTTCGGGTTACAGGGAGGAATTCGAAAGGAAGGTAAGGATCATATCAAGGGGTTTCGAGGGTGTTTTCAGGATGCTCTTCCGTTTCAGGGGCATAAGGCTCTTTGAGCTGTTGTCCCACAAGGTATTGAGGTGGCTCAACCCGTTTTTTCTCCTTTTGATATTCGTCTCGAGCCTGGTGCTGATCGGCCGGGCTGTTTTTGCAGTCTTCTTCATCCTCCAGGCAGTGTTTTACGCTGCCGCAATCCTTGGGCTGCTCCTGAGAAAGACAGAACTTGCCGTCATCCAGCTTCCATCTTATTTTTTGATGGTCAATGCAGCGGCCTTCCTGGGATTTTTCAGGTTCATCACCAGGAAAACAGACTACAGGTGGAAAAAGGCCGAAACAGCCAGGTGACTGCCATTGGTCAGACGCATGTCGAAAAACATATATATCCGACAGGGATTATCAACTCATCATGCCGACGCTGTTGACATTATCGACCCTGCTGATCGCCCTGGTTCCGACTCTGGTCGTGATGCCATACTGGATACGGGCAGCCGGCAGGGCAGGGCTTGCAGGTGTTGACAAGCACAAGAAAGGCCATGTGAAGGTCCCCGAGCTGGGAGGCCTCATGGTCATCTTCGGATTTATGCTTGCCGTGCTCTATTACATCGCGATAAGGGTATTCTTATACCATAAGGAGGACGGTGTCCTCATCTTCCTCACAGCCGCGCTCCTCAGCATCCTCATCGCCACGGTCATCGGAGTTGTCGACGACATACTTGGCTGGAAGATAGGCCTGAGGATCAGGTACAAGATCCTTCTCACATTCTTCATCGCCCTGCCCATAATGGTCGTCAACGCAGGCCAGTCGACAATGAACTTCCCCCTGATAGGCCAGCTCAACCTCGGCCTTCTCTATCCTCTGCTCGTGATCCCGATAGGCATCGTGGGCTCTTCCAACGCATTCAACATGCTCGCGGGCTACAACGGGCTCGAGGCTGGCCAGGGCATCATCATCCTCTCGACCCTGGGTATCATATCCTACCTGACAGGGGCAGGCTACGTCGCTGTAATCGCATTTGCCATGGTGTTCTCGCTACTGGCGTTCTATCACTACAACAGGTATCCTGCAAAGGTCTTCCCTGGCGACACCCTGACGTATTCCACAGGTGCCCTTATTGCGATTATAGCGATACTCGGAAACATCGAGAAGTTCGCACTCATGCTGTTCATCCCATACTACATCGAGTTCCTGCTCAAGTCCAGGGGCAGGATGGGTAGGGAGAGCTTTGCCAAGCTCGACGCCGACGGCTCGCTTTCCAGGCCCTACGACAGGTACTACGGGCTCGAGCATGTCGCAATCGACATAATAAAGAGGTTCAGGAAGAAGGCCCATGAAAAAGAGGTGGTCTACCTCCTGCTGTTCTTCCAGCTGCTTGTCGCCTGCGGCACGTTCCTATACTTCTACCTCTGATCACCTGAACGCCAGGCTGACATAGCTCACGGAATTGTTGTGGTCCCCTGTGATGTCCCCAGAGGTTACATAGTCGAGAAACTCTGCATCCGCATTGCCCAGGCTCTTCATCACCTCGATGAGAAGAGCGATCGGCGCCGAGCCGCAGATTGTCGCCCCGGTCCTGTCTATGTACTTCAAAAACCCGTCAGAGTCCATGTTCCTGATCTTCTCCACAGCACCCATGTCCAGCTTCCGCAGGTTCTCCCTGATGTCGTTGCTGAACGGCACATAGCCGTAATTCGGGCCGTAATGCGTGAAATCCGAGCTTGCGATGATGCTTATGTTCCTGCCCGATGCCTTGACAGCCCCGGCGATCTTCCTGCCCGTGGCTTTGAAATCGATGAAATGGGGGACTGAGACCGGTAGGATGACCGGGTCTTTGTGCAAAACCTGGAGGAACGGCACCTGGACCTCGATAGAATGCTCATGCATATGTGGCCTCTCGTCGATGACTGCAATACCGCTCTCGACGAGCGATGAGGCGAGTTCTGAATCGTTATTGCACAAGCCGATCGGTGTCTGCCACTCATTTGCGCTTAGGCTGAGCCTGTCCCTCCCGATCCCTGAATGGGAGAATCCGAGAATCATGAAGGTGTCGCCCTTTTTTAGGGCACTGAAGCTGTGCCCGGCGCATCTCCCTGAGAATACGTATCCTGCATGGGGCGCAATCACGCCCGGGGCGCCCTTTTTCACGTCATCCGCGCTGCCAAGCAGCTCATCTATCATGACTGCCAGCTCTTCCCTGTCCCCGGGATAGAACTGTCCTGCAACCACCGGTTCCCTTATCATCTTCATTTCGATCGCACCAGGTGCCTTGCATAGAGCAAAAGAAGGGCAAGGACAATCACCCCTGCGATTATGAATATCCCTGTCTTCCTTGAGCTGTTGTCTGCAATCGACAGGTGTTCTATTGGTCCTGACTGCCCGGTCCCTGCTGTCGAGTTTTGGCTCTCGTTGCCGGAAGACGTGCCTGCAGTCTTGATCGTGTCGGCCTTCTGCTTTTTCTGGGCCGATACTGTGACAGTCCTCGTGAAGTTCTCAGTGAATGCCTCGGAGAACTCGTTCCTGTATGTCACGTCGATATTGATTGTGTACAATCCTGAACTGTTCACCGCCAGCTCCTGGTCGAGCACTGCCTGGCTGTTCTTCTTCCCGAGGCTAGGGATTGTCGACGTCACTGTGCCGAAGCCGGGCATGTCCGATGTTATCCTGCACCTGATGTCCTCCAGGGGCTTTGTCCCGGGGTTGAAGAGCTCAAGCGAAACATGGCTTGGCTCACCCGCAGTCATCGGCGAGATCTCGCCGTCAAGCGTTATCTCGAGGTCGTTCCTTATGTTGAAAGTCCCCTCTTCGCTGCCCTTCAGCTCCTTGTCATCGTATTCATATGCTGCCGATGCCGTGACATGGTACCTGCCGGTCCTTACGGCCTTAAGCATGACCTTGAACCCTTTGCTGCCATCCAGCTTCCCGCTCCATGTGCCTGACTTTGAGAGGCCCCCGCTGTCCGTGAGCTCGAGCCCCTGGGGTATTGCCAGCTTCAGGCTGCTCACATCGATGGTCGTATCCTCATTGTTTGTGAGGTTTATCAAAAGCCCGGTCTCGTCCCCTGGAGACAGCGATGTCTTGCCTGCTTCCATGATGATGTCGAGAGGAGGCTCGGGAATCGTGAGCCTCATGCTCACGGACGTCTTGTCATCCTTCACCCCGTTGTCGTACTGGGCAGACGCCTTTACTGTGAAGCTGTCCTCCTCAAGAGCTGTTATGGTGTACGAGCAGGCATGCATCTGCCCCTTTGCTATGGTCCCTTCCCATGTTATCTCGTTCCTGTCAAGGTCGCAGCCTGAGACATCGGTTATGTTGACCGAATCAGGATAGGTCTCGGAATATTCCACGCCGGAGGCATCGTAATCGCCTGTGTTCCTTATCGACACATGCACTCCCGAGCTTTCGCTGACAAGTATTTTGGCGTTATCATTATCCCTCTGGATCTCCAGCTTTGCCAGGTAGCCGTAGACCTGCAGCTTCATCTCATGATCGACATTCTCGTCATGTATTGTGTCAGGGACGACCTTGCCGTCCTTTGTGATCCTGCTGTCGTTGTAGCAGACCTCGAGCGGCTTTGACGTGATGCAGTTGCCCTTTGGGATGGAGAATGTCTGTTCGTCTATTTTCAGCAGGACTGTATTGTCAGACCATGTCGCCTTCAGCCTGAAATCCCCCACGTCGAAGCTCTCGCCTGAACTGGTCCACTTGTCGTAGAGCGCGGTCTTCTCTGAATGCACTGCTGCGATGCTCAGCATGAACACAAGCAGGGTGATG
>CAYXZQ010000049.1:6943-9553 GCA_964469935.1 uncultured Methanosarcinales archaeon | reverse complement strand
CCTTCCACTTCCCTATCGCATCAATCAGGCTGCCGATCGTCACGCTTCCTGTTTTCCAGCTGGAAATATAATCGATCAATTCAGAAATCGTGATCTGGCCGTCGCTGTCAATGTCCGCAAATGTTCCGCATATGCCTGAGGGACCTGCGGCATTGTTGTATAAGTCCAGGATATCCTGGGCCGACAATGCCTTGCCGTATACCCTCACGTCATCGATTGTCCCGTTCAGGCTCCAGGCTGCAAGCGGGCTTCCTATGTATGCCGGCTGTGTTGTCGTCCTGACGCTCCCAAAGGTGCTGTCGGCCTTTGATGCCCTGCTCTGACCATCGACATATAATGTTGCAGTGGAACCGTCAAACACCCCTGCCAGGAGATGCCATATTCCCCTGCTTATCGGCCCCCAGTTCGGCGCAAGGTTGTTGTTGCCTGCATCATCGACCTTGAAATACAGCCATGAGCCCGACTGCATCAGGCCGTAGCTGTTGCCTGAATAGATGTTGCCGTTGTTCTTGCCGAATATGCTGTGGGTGCCTGAATCCGAGCCTGGCCTGTACCATAGCGAGATGGTGAAACCGCTTCCCGGATCAAGCGAATCAGAGTCAGGGATGCTGATATAGCTGTTCGGGCTGCCGAAAGCCAGGCATTCATCACTGGCAGAGCAGTCCTGGCTCCACAAAGCCCCGTGATTTACGCCGTTGTTGCTGTTGCCTGAGCTGTCAGACAGGTTTCCGTCGAGAGGAAGCCATAATGCCAGTGAACCTGCAGACTCACAGCCTGAATAGATACAGCCTGTTGCTGTGCACCTGGCTGAACTGCATCCTGATTTCGGCGGACATAGGCTGTCATCCGGTGTTCCTGTGCATTCATCACTGACGCATGTGTCATCTTCTGTGCAGGCGACCCCGTCGTCGCAGGCAGAGCCTTCCTCGCATGTTCCTGCGCTGAAATACGGGTCACCATCCCATGTCACTGTTATTGGCGGGCTCTTCTTGGTCCCGTCAAGGGTGATCCAGCTTATGCCCTGGTCTTCCATCAATTGGACGCCGTTGTTGTATTCAGCCGGGTTGTTGCCCCCTACTTCTGTCTGCATGACCGGGTAGTCAGCTCGGCAGTCCTGTATTGAAGATATGTTCACACCATATATATGGAATCCGACCGATGCATCGCTGTAGTCTATCTGCGGGGCCTTGTCCACTGTCTGTTTTACGAGGCCGTTTGGTACAGGGAAACTCCAAAGGATTATGTGCGTGTCAGGCGCCAGGCTCCTGAGCAGGTTATACCCGTCTCTCTGGAACTGAATAGCGTCCGTATTGTAGCTTTTTGGCGTCCATCTCGATGGCTCATTGCAGTATTCATATATCACATTCGTCATGTCCTTGTACCTGGGAGCGACTATGCTCCACCACTCTTTTGCGTCCAGCCTGTCATATCCCCCTACAGGGTGGTAGTCTATGATTGCATAAAAACCGTTATGAGCCGCATTATCTACCCAGCGGTCCAGCAGGGGCAGGAGCTTGGTGTCCATGAAATTCAACCAATTCGTCCTTTCAGTTCCTGTCAACTGGCCGTCATTGTTGGCATCGAAATCACTGGCTGATGCTGTCGGGCTGTATGTGCTCATCGTGCAGTCGGTCTTTCCGTCATTGTACCATGAGCTGCATTGGCAGTCGTTTCCGCATGGGCAGCATTCGCAGTAGGAATTGTCATTCTCCCAGAGATGGCATGAATACTTGTCGATACAGGCCTGCCTGGACGCATCATCAGTTATCTTATTCCTGTAGCATCCCCAATTCTGGGGCTCCCTGTAGACCAGGATGCGGA
The DNA here is from genome assembly GCA_964469935.1 of uncultured Methanosarcinales archaeon. Classification (GTDB taxonomy): domain Archaea; phylum Nanobdellota; class Nanobdellia; order Woesearchaeales; family DSVV01; genus CAYXZQ01. The sequence continues at coordinate 7,732 of CAYXZQ010000049.1, read as the reverse complement.
CCGTGTTCATATGGAAAGTGTCTCTAAGTTCAGCCCAGTATGCAGGGTCATCGCTCCTCTGGTTCGCATTCAGCCGCGGGTTCTCACCTCTGAGCGGCCAGCCATTGTCAGCGACGACAGTATTGTCCGCTATCTTCACCCTTCCCCTTTCAGCCGCTGCCAGTCCGGACAGGGATATAATGAGAACAAGTAAAAGGACAAGAATATTCTTTCTCATGCAGGTTTCATGATTTTTGCTTTTTAAATGTTTTATTCTTTACACATCACTCTGGCTTTTCTGCAACATTTAAATTTATAAATACCCAGAATTTCTAATTAAGACATGAAGCGAAAACAGCCGAATTTCAAAGAGCTCGTAAGCAAGGGCCTCACAGAGGAAGAGCTGGCCATGCTCAAGACAGCCTATGACTCCATAGGCGACATAGCTATACTTGAGATTGATGATGCACTTAGAAAGAAGGAGAAGTTCATTGCAGAGACCCTGCTCAAGTGCCAGAAGAACATAAGGACTGTGCTCAGGAAGGACAGTGCGCATGAAGGCGACTTCCGGACCCAGAAATACAGATTTCTTGCAGGTGAAAAAAAGAAGGAGACTGTCCATATCGAGAGCAAGGCGCGGCTCAAGCTCGATGTGGAGAAGGTATATTTCTCGCCCAGGATGTCGAACGAGCGCCTGAGAATTGCCGGACAGGTGAAGAAGGGAGAGAACGTCCTAGTCATGTTCTCAGGCTGCGCGCCATACCCGATAGTCCTTGCGAAGAACACGGGGGCAAAGTCAATCACCGGAAT
>CAYXZQ010000049.1:0-6843 GCA_964469935.1 uncultured Methanosarcinales archaeon | reverse complement strand
CGCCATACCCGATAGTCCTTGCGAAGAACACGGGGGCAAAGTCAATCACCGGAATTGAGCTTAACCCGGTCGGCCACAGCTATGCAATCGAGAACATGAAGCTCAACAAGCTCAGCAACGTGTTTCTCTTCAACGGCGATGCAAGGGACGTGGTCGACAGGATGTTCGGCAGGATTATCGGCCTCAAGTCGAGCATTGACAAAAATCAGATGCAGAAGAGGCTGGAGCTGGGACCCAGGCTCATGGAGATACATCTGCATCCTCATGACCTGGATGAGAACATGGACAAGATAGAGAAGACAATAAGGGGATTGAAGAAAAAGGGCATCGAAGTTACTCTGCATGCGCCCATGCGTCTCCACGGAATGGAGCAGAACCTATCAGCAGAAGATGAGGATGTCGTGGCCAATTCAGTAAAGGCTTGCAGGGTGCTCGAGGGGCTCTGCAAAAGATACGGCCTGCCGGGATATGTCGCCCACGCGAACACGGACAGGGAAGAGGAGAGAGGATACAAAAACAGCATAAAGGTACTCGAGGAGACTGTGGCGAATAACAGGCTGAAGAAGGCGATGGTCGAGAACTGCCCCCATGGCTTCTTCTCTGATGTCGAGAATGTCAGGAGATTCATCCGGAAGACCGGGCTCAGGCTGTGCCTTGATGTGGTCCATCTCTTCATGAGTAGGAAGACGGACGAGAGCTTCTATGATTTCATCATGGAGAACGGGAGCAGTGCGTATTTTCACATCGCGGACACTAATCTAAGGAAGCATGACTCCGGCACGCCTCACGCATTCGAGATAGGGAAAGGGGACGTCGATTTCAGCAGGATCGTGCCCTATGCAGACTACGGCGTGATTGAAGTCACGTCAAAGGACGAGGACAACCCTCATGAGATGCTCGACTCCTACAGGAAGTACCATGAGATGCTCAAGAAATATTTGATCTTCGACAGGATTATCATGCCCCTGCCCAGAGGCGGAGAGAACTTCCTTGATGTCGCGCTCAGGGCTTCACAGAAGGGGACAATAATCCATTTCTATGATTTTTTACACGAGGATGATTTCAATCTCGCCAAAGAGAAGGTCAGGAAGGCATGTGCAAAGGCTAAAAGGAAACATAAGATATTGGATATGGTGAAATGCGGCCAGTATTCGCCGAGGACCTTCAGGGTATGCCTGGATTTCATGATACTTTGAATAGATTTATATAATATTCTGAATTAATGCCGTCCGTGCATGCGATGATTTAGTGAACACCCAGGTAGCCTCACGGCGATGACCGACGGAAGTAACTGAAGAGCATGCACTTCATTCTTAAAAGAAATCAGCAAGGCTTCAGCCGAACATCCTGAGGTATGCCCGGTCGAACTTGTTCTTGTTCCTTAACTTCTTGAGCGCCGCGACAAAATCAGAATGATGGACCCGGGTCCTGCTGTCCCTTATCGCAAAATACCCTGCTTCTGTCGTCAGGGACTGGATGTCAGCGCCCGACATCCCGTCAAGCAGCCTGCAGAGTATGTTGTTCTTGACATTGGGGTGCAGCTTCATGTTCCTGGTGTGTATCCTGAATATCTCCTCGATGCCTGCGCTGTCCGGGTTCGGCACCTCGATGAGCCTGTCAAGCCTCCCCGGCCTGGTTATCGCCGGATCAAGCACGTCCCGCCTGTTGGTGCATCCGATGAGCTTCACATTGTCGAGAGGCTTGAAACCGTCAAGCTCGGCAAGGAACTGCATGAATGTCCTCTGGACCTCCCTCTCGCCGCTCGTCCCGACCTCGATCCTCTTTGACGCTATGGAATCAAGCTCGTCGACAAACACGATGCTCGGCGCCTTCTCCCTTGCAAGCTGGAATATCTCCTTGACAAGCTTCGCCCCCTCGCCTATGAATTTCTGGACTAGCTCTGAGCCTACTATCTCGATGAATGTCGACCTTGTGCTGTTTGCCACAGCCTTTGCGAGAAGTGTCTTTCCTGTCCCCGGCGGCCCGTGCAGGAGGATGCCTTTCGGAGGCATGATGCCTACTCTTTTGAAAAGCTCTGGTTTCCTGAGCGGAAGCTCTATCACTTCCTTGAGCTCCTCGACCTGGCTGGACAGACCGCCTATCTGCTCCCAGGTTATCTTCGGCTTCTCCATTATGACGAACTGCTCGACGCCGAATTTCTTGTTCGAGGGAATCTTCGCGATGATGGTCAGGTTCTTCTGCTCGGTGAGCACTGTGTCGCCAGGCCGTACCTCTATGCAATCTCCTGCGATGTTGACATAGAACCTGTTGCCGTTTGGAGTCTTGACAATGGCCCTGTCGTTCAGAGTATCGACGACATCGCACACCATGAGTGCCGGCTCCTTGAACTTTGAAAGCTCGTTCTTGAGCTGGCTGACAGTCTCGCGCAGAATACGGTTCTCCCCTTCCAGCTGGTGAGCGCTTGTCGTGTAGGACGCTATGACATTATTGAAGTCGTTTACTCCGCTCACCATCCTGTAATGCGAGTAATGGAAATTAGTTTAAATACTTTTCGTTGACAGTGTCAATCGTTGGTGACGAAACTTTGCATGTCATATCACGAACTTCCCTTTCTTCATTATCCAGTGTCTGCTTTCCCCGTTCACTCCGTAGATGTCGAGCTTCTGCCTGGGTGCGTTTATCACGATGTCCGTGTGGTACTCGGTCGCCCTGTCAGGCTCGAACCCCGAGCCTAGAGCGATGTGTATCATCTTCGCTATCTTCTCGTTGACTATCAGGTAGTCGCATAGCTGCGCCTTGGGGTTGGTGTTGATTGCGAACTCGCCGATCTTTTTGAAGTTCTTCTTCTTGAGGTCTGTTATCTCCTGCGGGACCGATTTGCTCTTCTCTGTCTGGATTATCTGCTTCCAGGCATCCTTCTTCTTCTCATTGAGCTTGTCGATTATCTTCTTCGGCCCGCGCACGACCCTGTAGCCTTTTTTAGTTGCGGTTATCACGAGCGGGTCCTTCTCGTCAAGGGCATAGCTCTGGTCGATGCTGATGACCACGTCGCCGACAAATGTACCCTTGAGGTATTCAGGTGTCACGAACATCTCCCCGCCAGGCAGGTTCGCCATGGTCCCTGCGACGATTCCCGTGCGCTTGAGGTATTCTTTCTGTATCTTGTGGCGGATATCTATATCAGAGCCTCTTGCCCATCTGTGGCCACCATCCTCCTTGACAAGGCCTACCTCGAAATTGCTTACGTACTTTCCAGCTATGTTCGACCTGACTATTATCTTCTCCGACTTTTCAGCGATCCTTTTCAGGACATCGTTCTTGCGCTTTATCTCGTACCAGTCCACGTTGCATGTCCTGATGAAGATGTCCAGCGGCAGGGTGTCTGTGAACCCGACCCTTGACATGGGCTTTCTCCTGTCAAGCCTTGTCTGCGGATAGAAATCGAGCTTGTAGATGAACCCGCCTGCAGCCTGCCACCTGGTTCTCCTGTCCGGGTCAGGATATCCTATGGCATTGCCGAAGAGATGCTTACCGGGATACCCTTTTCCGCTGATGAAGAAGTTCGCGTCCGCGACCTTCACCTTGTCTGTGCCGATGATGCCTGACAGTTTCCTGAATTTTTTGAATACAGGCTCGCCTATGTCTTTTGAGAGCTCGCAGCCGAGCAGTGTCGCTCTCAAGTCATTCACCCTGTTTGCAGGCGCAAGCATGGAATACCTCGGGCTGGACGCTCCCATGGTCACCCTCCCGTACGGCCTTGCAGCAGTCATCATGGCCCTCGATATGGCGAATGAGTCGAGGAAATCCTCGATAGGCTTGTCGAGGTCTTTTTTTCCGAGCACAAGCTGGAAACCCACAGCCACCTTCTCGCCTCTCCTGAGATTGTACACTTCCTTGTATATCACGCCTGCTGTCTTGAGCAGGAGGTTCCACTTGTATTGCTTGAACCAGCCAGGCCTGTAGGCCAAATCCACTGTTCCGGAAAATTTCTTGCCTGTGGCCTTGACTATCATCTCCGGCCTTTTGAATATCTTTGAAAATCCCTTAGCCTTCTTCTCTGCAGCTGTTATGAAATCTTTCAGTGCTCTGGTATTCTCGTCCTTCGCGCCTTTCTTCATGTCCTCGTACAGGTTCCATGTGTTGGAAAGTGCGTCGAGCATAGGAGATCTGTCCTTGAAACCAGAAGCGATGAGGTCACCGCCCAGGTCATGCACGGCCCTGCTCAGAGGTGCGATTGAATAATATGCATCCGCATCATCCAGGTCGAATGTCACCTGGATTGTCTTGTTACTGATTTTGCCGAGCTTTCTCTTGTAGTAGCTGACTGCTGAATTGAACTTCTTCATGTCGTACTTCATGTTTCCACCTCTGGTTTCCTATCTCTTGATTGTAATCAGGTCTTTTCTTGAATGGGTCAGCACCCGGGGCCTGCCGTCCTGGATCAGTATGTCGTCCTCGATCCTTATTCCGTACCTGTTCTCGAAATATATCCCCGGCTCTATGGTGAATACGTCTCCTTCTTCGATGATGTCTTTTGACTGCGGGTGAAGGCTCGGCAGCTCGTGGATCTCTACGCCAATGCCATGGCCCAGGCCGTGTATCATCCTCTCAGCATATTTTCCCAAAGACATGTTGACGGAATCCACGAGGATTGAGGCCTTTGTCCCGGCCTTTGCATCACTTATCGCTTTTCTCTGCGCAGCAAGGAGCACGTTGTACATCTCTTTTTCCTGGCCTGAGGGCCTGCCGAGATAGATCGTCCGGGTCATATCGCTCATATAGCCCTCGCAGTCGACGCCGAAATCGATTGTGAGGAAGCCCTTCTTCAGCCTGACATTGCCTCCCCTGTAATGGGGCATGCTCGAATGCCTGCCTGACGCGACTATGGGCTCGAATGACAGGCTGCAGCCGAACCCGAACGCCTCTCGCTTGAGGAAATCCAGGATGTCCTGCTCTGTCCTGAAATTGAATCCGTTCACAAGCCTGTCGAATATGGTGTCAGTGATCCTGCAGGCTTTCTTTAGCTTTTTGATCTCATCGCCTGTCTTTGTCTTTCGCATCTGAAGCAGCAGCTCAGCAATGTCGATGTATCGTTTGCCCTTGAAATTTTTCCTGATATGCGCAAACTCGTTGATGGATGCGACTGACTTGTTGAGCCCGACCCTCGGACCGAACCTGTTGAGGATTTTTGCCAGGTGCTCCATTGCGGGCTTCTGGAACATCCTGACGTCCTTGATGTTAGAATATCTCCTGGCCCTCTCAAACTCGAGCTTGGATGTCAGCAGCCTGGGGCTTCCTCTCTTCGGCACGACCAGGAAGCTGTAATCTATGTTTACACCTGCAAGATATGCCAGGTTCGGGTCCTTGTTCTTCCAGCTGAAGACTATTGCGGCGTCGATGTTTTTCTCTCTGAGAATTGCCTGAAGTCGTCTTATCATGATGCAATTGACAAAATTTTTATAATATATAAATTTTCTGTGCAAGATGAAAACTATCGTCCTGCCGAGCGGCCTGAAGATAATCCACGTCCCCAGGGATTCCGGGACTGTCTGCATAGAGATGAATGTCCGGGTAGGCTCGAATGACGAGCCGAGGGATGTTGCGGGAATATCTCATTTCATAGAGCACATGCTTTTTGAGGGCACCAAGAGGCGGCCGGGCTCTTTTGAGATATCAAACGAGATTGAGCGCCTGGGCGGCGAGTTCAATGCAGCGACTTCGAACGACAGGACCTTCTTCTACACAAAGGTCCCGGCAAAGCATTTCGACATCGCCCTGGATATAATATCCGATATCATCACGAACCCGCTTTTCGACGAGAAGCTCATCGAGAAGGAGAAGAATATCGTGATAGACGAGATCAAGCTTGTCAATGACCAGCCCAGGTACTTCCAGTGGGTGCTTTTCCAGCAGGCATTGTACAGGGGTCACCCTGCAGGCAGGCCCATCTATGGAAGCATAAAGGCAATCGAGGAGATAGACCGCAGGAAGACAGTGGGATATTATGAGAAGCATTACAGGCCGAAAAACATGACCCTTGTCATAGTAGGCAATGCTTTGGGCGTGTTTGAAAAGGTCAGGAAAAGCTTCTCATCATTCACAGGCAAAAGCCCGCTGCAAAAGAAGCTTTCTCCTGTCAGGAACCTTTCAAAACCTGTAACCAGGAAGACAAGGAAGGACACCCTGCAGGCATATTCCATCCTCGGCTACAACACGGTCAGCCGGAAGCATGAGGACAGCTATGCCCTGGACATTATCAGGGCTGTCGCAGGCAGGGGGCAGTCAGGAACTATCTTCAATGAGATAAGGACCAAGCGGGGGCTCGCCTATGACGTGGGTGTCCACCACAACCCGAGCACTGATTTCGGTTTCTTCTCTGTCTACGTGAACACCAACAAGAAGAACCTTGACAGGGTCAGGGACATCATCATCAGGGAGCTTAGGAAACTCAAAAAGATAACGCCTAAGGAGCTTCGGGATGCCAAGACATTCCTCGAGGGCGAATACCTTCTCCAGTCAGAGGATTCCCAGAAGCTCGCAGACCAGATCGCGTTCTGGGACCAGGCAGAGAAGGCAGGGTCGGCCATGAAGTATGTCAGCAGGATAAGGAAAGTCACGCAGAAGGACGTTGCAAGGGTCATAGACAGGTATTTCAAAAACTACACCATGGCTGTGATCTATTGATTTCTTGAACCATTATCGCTATTTTTCAGGAAGTTGAGTGTTAAATGAAAGATTTATATACTTGTTCTTATATAGGCACTATTGGGTAAAAATAGTCGATTTGGCAAAGACCGACCAATAATTCAAATGAGCAAGCGAGGGTGAGAACAATGCTGATGGATCCATTCAGGGAAGCGTTCATGAAGAGCGTCGCGGATT
>CAYXZQ010000048.1:0-9716 GCA_964469935.1 uncultured Methanosarcinales archaeon | reverse complement strand
AAACGGACCTGGAGGGATTCGAACCCTCGATCTACGGCTTGCTTCAGGGCAGATGCCCTTAGAAGGCCGTCGCATTATTTGTCCTACCGGCAGAGTACAGTCAAATCCTGCGGATTTGCCGGTATCCAGCCTATGCTACAGGTCCATAAGTAAATATGTTATATACAATATCTCCCAAGAGTTCATGATTTGTTTTTAAATATTGTGAGAATGCTCATATAAAACCATAATATTTATAAACACCCGCAATTTCAGACCAAAAATCAGTCAAGAGTGTTTAAAACAACCGTTAAGGCATTAAACACTGGAAAATCACCAAACGAAGCCTGAAAAGGAGTTTTTCAGTACAGAGTTTGTCTTTTTGAACTCTTTCTTTGGAAAACACCGCAAATAGGCTTTTTAAAGTAAATCAAGGACAGGATATCGATTATTTTGTCAAATAGAGAATAAAATGCCATCAACAAGATCGCCAAGAAAAGGCTCGATGCAGTACTGGCCGAGGAAAAGGGCCAAGAGGCAGTATGCCAGGGTCAGGTCATGGGCTGGCTCGGGAAAGCCGGGCCCGGTCGGATTTGCAGGCTACAAGGCAGGCATGACCACCATGATAATATCTGCCAAGAACCACCTATCGAAGAAAGGCGAGATGCTGGATGTTGCAATCCCCATCACAGTCATAGAATGCCCTCCTATCAAAGTCGCTTCGGTCAGGTTCTATAAAAAAGACGCGTACGGTCTTAAAGTCGCATTCGAGGTCTTCGGCAAGGTTGACAAGGAACTCGGCAGGAAAATCAAAGTCCCGAAAAAGACCGATGAGGCAAAGCTTGATGCAGTGAATCTCGCTGAATGCGACGATATCCGGCTCAATGTATATACCATGCCGTCAAGGACAGGCATCGGCAAGAAGAAGCCTGAGATTTTCGAGCTCGGGCTTGAAGGAAGCATCGAGGAGAAATTCAACTATGCAAAAGAGAGGCTCGGAAAAGAGATACGGGTCGATGAAGTATTTTCAGAAGGCGCCCAGCTTGACATCCACTCGGTGACAGGCGGCAAGGGATTTCAGGGCCCTGTGAAGAGGTTCGGAGTGGGGCTGAGGTCTCATAAGTCAGAAAAAGTCAAGAGGGGGCCCGGTTCGCTCGGCGGCTGGAAAGCCCAGGGCCATTTCATGTACAGGGTCGCACATGCAGGCAAGATGGGCTACCATGCAAGGAACGAGTGGAACAAGTGGCTGCTCAAGATATCTGACAAGCCTGAGGAGATAAATCCAAAGGGCGGCTTCGTGAGATACGGGGTCGTGAAGAACCCCTACATACTTGTAAAAGGCTCTGTCGGGGGCCCGGCAAAGAGGATGATAAAGATCACAAATGCCAGGAGGCCGAACCCGAAGTTGCCGAAAGAGAGGCCACAGATAAAATACATAAGCCTTGAATCCAAGCAGAGAAAATGAAACTCGCAATAATGAACCAGGCAAAGACTGAGATCGGCAGAAAAGAGCTGCCGCCCCAGTTCAGCGAAGAGATACGCACAGACCTAGTAAAGAGGGCAGTCCTTGCGATTGAGTCCAACTCAAGGCAGCCATACGGCGCAGACCCCATGGCAGGAAAGCGGGCATCAGCAGAATTATCAAGGAGAAGGCACAAGTACAGGGGCTCGTACGGATTCGGTATATCAAGGGTTCCAAGGAAGATCCTCTCGAGGAGAGGTACAAGGCTCAACTGGGTCGGTGCATTCGCCCCGGGAACAGTCAAAGGAAGGAGGGCCCACCCCCCAAAGGCAGAGAAAGTGTGGTCCAGGAAGCTCAATATCAAGGAGAGGAGAAAGGCAATACGCTCGGCTCTTAGTGCCACGATGATAAAGCCTCTTGTCCAGGGGCGTGGACACAAGGTGCCTGATCAGTACCCGTTCATAATCGACTCCAAGATAGAATCTGTCGAGAAGACAAAAGACGCCATATCGATACTCGAGAAGCTTGGGCTTGCTGAAGAGCTGAGCAGGGTGAGCGTAAAGAAGATCCGGCCGGGCAAAGGGACGCTCAGGGGAAGGAAATACAGGAAGAAGACAGGCCCCTTAATCATAGTATCGGACAAATGCAGCCTTATGAAATCAGCGAAGAACATTCCAGGTATCGAGATAATAAAGGTGGACAAGCTCAATGCAGGAGCCCTGGCAATGGGGATCAAGCCCGGAAGGATGTCGCTCTTCACTGACAAGGCGCTGGAGAGGATGGAAAAGGAGCAGCTGTTCATGGACAAAGCAAGGACTGTGAAGACAAGGGAAGAGAAGAAGAAGGCCCCTGTAAAAAAAGCAGCAAAACCTGTGGTCGTTAAAAGACAGGTTTCAGCACCAAAGCCGAAAAAGGCTGATGACGATATGAAGAAGGCGCCTGCAGAGAATAAGGTGGAGAAGGCAATGCCCGCAGGTGAGAATTAAGATGGACAATCTCAAAATTATAAGATACCCTTCAGGGACAGAGAAATCCATAAGGCTGATGGACAGCGAGAACAAGCTTGTGTTCTTCGTGGACAGGAAGGCAAGGAAGGATGAGATAAAGAAAGCCATCGAAGAGGCATTTGACGTAAAGATAACAAAGATCACCACCATGATAACGAATACAGGAGAGAAAAAGGCATACGTGAGGCTTGCGGACGACAATCCCGCAATAGACCTTGCGACAAAGCTCGGCATGATGTGATGACCAGATGGGAAAGAGGATAATCCAGCAGAGGAGGGGAAAGGGCTCGCCTACATACAGGTCCCCAAGCCACAGGTTCAGGACTGCAGTCAGGCACCTCGCAAAAAAGGATGATGCGGTCACTGGCAAGATTGTGGACATAGTCCACTGCCCAGGCCACACGAGCCCTCTCGCAAAGGTAATGTACGGAAACGGAGACACAAGCTATATAATAGCGCCTGAAGGGATACGGGTTGACCAAGAGATTAGCACGGGCGGGGCAGATCCGAGCAAAGGCAGCTGCGTCGCTCTCAGGCATATCCCTGAAGGCACGTTGGTATATAATATCGAGAACCAGCCCGGCGACGGCGGAAAATTCGTCAGGAGCACAGGGCTCTCGGCAAGGGTGGTGGCAAGAAACCCTGGCAGCGTGGTTGTCATGCTCCCGTCGAAGAAGGAGAAGAGGTTCAATCCCGACTGCAGGGCAAACATCGGAGTCATCGCAGGCTCCGGAAGGACTGAGAAACCCTTCTACAAGGCAGGCAGAAGACACTACAAGATGCGCGCAAGGAACAGGCTGTATCCGAAGACGAGCGGGATTGCGATGAATGCTGTCGATCATCCGCACGGTACAAGCAGGTCCAGCAAGAAAGGGAGACCGACCATCGCAAGGAAACATGCCCCACCGGGAGCAAAAGTCGGAAAGGTCAGGCCGAGAAGGACCGGCAAGAGGAAATAAAGGTGAATCATATGGATGATGAGTTCAGGTACAGGGGCTTTAAGCTTTCAGAGCTGAAGGAGATGGGCATCAAGGAGTTTTCAGAGCATATCCCGGCAAGGCAAAGAAGGACCCTCGACAGGGGGCTTACCGATCCACAGAAAGCGCTCCTGAGGAAGCTCGAGAAGAAAGACAATGTGAAGACCCACTGCAGGGACATGATAGTGCTGCCGGTGATGGTCGGAAAGACAATAAGGGTACACAACGGCAAGGAATTCCAGGCATTGAGGGTTATTGAGGAGATGGTCGGACATTATCTCGGAGAATATATATTGACACGGAAAAAGGTAGCGCACAGCTCACCAGGCGTTGGAGCCACGAGGTCGAGCGCAAGCGTATCAGTAAGGTAAAATGGCAAGATACAAGTATGCTTTCAGCGACTATGACAAGGAGAAGATGGCGAGATGCGCCGTCATTTCAGCAAGCGTCTCGACAAAGCACTGCATCGAGATTTGCAATGTCATAAGGGGCAAGAAGACAGAGACGGCAAAGAGAGTGCTGGATGATGCCATCGCCCTTAAGAAGCCTATACCTTTCAGGAGATTCAACGATAATGTAGGCCACAAGAAGGCCTCGGGACCTGCAAGGTTCCCGGTAAAGGCATGTACGGAGATCCTTCAAGCTATTGAGGCCTGCGAGGCCAATGCCCAGGCAAAGGGCCTCTCCACTGCAGACCTTGTGGTGACTCACATCAGCTCGAACCTCGCATCGAGGCCTTGGCACTACGGCAGGGCGAGAAGAAGGAAGTCCAAGCGGACTCATATCGAGATAGTGCTCCTGGAGACAGGGGCTGTTGGCAAGGCGAAGAAGAAAGAGGCTGATAAGAAGAAAGAAGATGTAAAGGCGGATGCTGACAAGGCCAAAGCAAAGACGACAGAAAAGAAAATCAAGGAGAAGCCCGAAAAACCGGTGGAGCCTGTTGAAAAGGAAGTGACAAAAAAGCCTGGACAGCCTGTAAAAACGGCAGAGAAAAAACCTGCGCAGCCGATGGACAAGCCTGGCGAAAAGGTGGCTTCAGAAAGCAAGCAAATAAAAAAGGAAGAGAAATCCCCTGAGAAAAAGCAACAGAAAACTGACAAAACATCAAAACCTAACGATGAATCCAAGGACAAAGGAGCAATGAAAGATGGACCAAAGAAACATACTGGCAAAGAAGATTAAGGAATTTGAGATCCAGGAATTCGTGGGCGTAACCCTCAAAGGCGTCGGCCTCTCCAAGACAAAGCTGGTGCCCACTCCCCTGGGAGAGAAGATAATTATAGATGCATCCCGGCCGGGACTCATCGTCGGAAGGAAAGGCCAGTCAATCAAGAACCTGACATCGCTGCTCAAGAAGAAGTTCAGGCTTGACAATCCGCAGATAGAGATAAACGAGATAACGGACGTGAACCTCGACCCTGAGATCGTCGCTGAGAGGATTGCCAACTCCCTGGAGAGGTTCGGGCTGTCGAGGTTCAAGGGCGTGGGCCACAAGACCATGTCTGACGTCATGGCCGCAGGCGCTCTCGGCATCGAGATAATCATATCAGGCAAGGTCCCAAGCTCGAGAGCCAAGAGATGGAGGTTCTACCAAGGCTATCTCAAGAAATGCGGGCAGATATCGATCGACGGTGTCAGGAAGGCCTACAAGATAGCGCAGCTCAAGACAGGAAGCATAGGGATAACCGTAAAGATAATGCCATCCGATATCGAGTTGCCGGACAATATATCTCTGGCAAAGGAACCGGTGACAGAAGTAGAGGTAGTTGATGCTGAACCCAAAAAAACGGATGGAAAGCCCGATGAGAAGGCCAAGGATGATGCCAAAGCGGATGAAGTTTCCAAGAGCGAGGCAGTCGAGCCTGAAAAGGATATGAAGAAAGAGAAGAAGGCAAAGGTCAAGAAAGAGAAGGAAAAGAAGCCTGCAAAGAAGAAAGCCGTAAAGAAACAGGCAAAGGTAAGCAATAAAAAATGAAAAAGGACGAAGTCAGAAACGCCACATCGGGCGACCTGAAGAAGAAGGTGGTCGAGCTCAGGAAAGAGCTCATCAAGCTCAATGCCCAGTCTGCCATGGGAACTCAGCTAAAGAGCCCGGGCCAGATCAGGCAGATAAGAAGAAACATCGCAAGGATAGTGACAGAGATGAAAAACAAAGGAGAGGATGCACAAGTATGAGTGAGATTTGCTCGACGTGCGGACTCCCGAAGGAGCTATGCGTCTGCGAGACTATAGCGAAGGAGAGCCTGAAGATATCGGTGCACACGATTAAGCGCAAGTTCGGCAAGCTTTACACCATTGTCGAGGGGATCGACACGAAGGACATCGATCCCAAGGACATAACGAAAAAGCTCAAGAACAGGCTTGCATGCGGAGGCACATTCAAGGAAGGCAAGATAGAGCTTCAGGGCAACCACATGGGCAACATTCGCGACGCATTGGTGAACATGGGATTCGCGCCAGAGACAATTGAGATAAAAAAATAATGACAAAAGACAAGTTCGGAAGGGAGCTGATAGGCTGCGCCATAGAAGTGGTGAAGGCCGAGAACAATAGCCTTGTCGGACTCAAGGGAAAGGTTGTCGACGAGACAAAAGACACATTATTGATCGCAGACGGAAAGAAGAAAAAAAGGCTGCTCAAGAAGCAGATAACATTCATCGCAGAAATCAAGAACAAGAGGATAGAAATTGACGGAAAAAAAATCAACAAAAGGCCGGAAAAAAGGGCCTGAAAAGGCAACGCCGGAAGGAGGCTCCAAGAATATCGGGATAGAGGTCACGCCGCCCGAAAGCAGGTGCGAGAATGACAAGCACTGCCCGTTCCACGGAACACAGAGCCTGCGCGGCAGGATGTTCCAGGGAAAGGTGATCAGGTCAAAGGTCCCCAGAAGCGCAGTCGTGGAATGGGGCTGGAAGAGGAAAATCCCAAAGTACGAGAGATACGAGAAGAGAAGGACTAGGGTCATCGCACACAACCCCTCATGCATCGGTGCGCAGGAAGGCGACGTCGTCAAGCTCATGGAGACCAGGAAGATAAGCAAGACCAAGAATTTCGTCATAATAAGCAGGGAGAAATAAGATGCAGGCTGTAAACGCAAGAATCACAAGGGCGCTGCCCGTAGGCTCCGTGGTGGAGGCCTGTGACAACAGCGGCGCGAAGAGGCTCAGGATATTTTCAGTCATGAAATACAAGAGCAGGAAAGGTAGGGTGCCGGCTGCAGGCGTCGCAGACCTTGTGATGGCAAGTGTCCAGAAAGGCAGGCCCGACATGCGGAAGAAGACAGTGCTCGCAATCATCGTCAGGCAGAGGAAAGAATACAGGAGATATGACGGCACGAGGATCAAGTTCGAGGACAACTCAGCCATTGTCGTCAAGGACAACAAGGGCAACCCCCAGGGCTCGCTCATCAAGGGTGCCGTCGCAAAAGAGGTCTGTGACAGGTGGCCGCTGGTGGCAAAGCTCGCAAAGATAGTTGCATAAGGTAGATGAAGATGAAGAAGTCATATTCAAAATCATGGAAGGCAAGCAGGCAGCCCAGAAAACAGAGGCTGTACCTGTACAATGCCCCGGAGCATATCCAGGGAAAATCCATGAAATCGACATTGTCTAAGACTCTCAGGAAAAGGCTCGGGAAGCGCTCCCTCAGGGTGAGAAAAAATGACAAGGTCAAGATACTCAGGGGGATGTTCAAAGGCAAGGAAGGAAAGGTGGACAGGGTTATCGTAAGGGACAGGAAAGTCATAGTTGACAAGGCAGAGATCTACAAGAAAGATGGATCAAAGACCTTTTACCCGATCGACCCGTCGAACCTGATAATAACTGAGCTATATGCCGACGATAAGAAGAGACTCAAGCGGCAGAACAAGGAAAAGACGGCTGGTGACACTAAATGAAATCGCATCTTAAAAGGCTGGCAATGCCAAAGACATGGGACATAAAGAGGAAGACCACGACATTCATAATCAGACCGCACCCGGGCGGAGGGAAGCACGAGCACTCCATCCCGCTCCAGATACTGCTCAGGGACGTCCTCAAGTTCGCAAAGACGGCAAAGGAAGTGAGGTACATCCTCAACAAAAAGGAAGTCCTGGTGAACGGCAGGCGCAGAAGAGAGCCGAAATTCCCCGTGGGCCTGATGGACGTGGTCGACATACCGGAGCTCAAGACAAGGTTCAGGATAATACTAAACAGGAAAGGTACCATAGCATCCGTCGAGCTTCCGGAATCAGAAGCAACGCACAAGCTGTTCAAGATTGCGGACAAGACATTGGTCAGAAAAGGCAAGGTCCAGCTGAACTTCAGCGACGGTAGCAACATGCTTGCAGACAAGGACAGTTTCAGGACAGGCGATGCAGTAATATATGATTTCGGCAAGAAAAAGATCGTCCAGCAGATTGCTTTTGAGAAGGGCGCGTCAGTATACCTTACAGGAGGTAAGTATGTCGGGCAGACCGGAAAGATCGACAGCTTCAGGGACGGCGACATCATAATCAAGACAGACTCCGGGGATATGGTACAGACACTCAGGGACTATGCGATGGTTGTCGGGAAAGACAAGCCCGTCATCACACTTATAAAGGAAAAATGAGCGAAGTAAACGTAATGCAGAGGATAGGCATCGGCAAGGTCACGTTCAATTTCGGAAGCGGCGTAGACCAGGGCAAGCTTGAGAAGGGCATGCTGCTGATAAAGCATATCACCGGCAGGACTCCGATAAAGACGACGACAAACAAGAGGATTCCTGGCTGGGGGCTTCGTCCCGGCCTTCCTGTAGGGTGCAAGTTGACCCTCAGGGACGGCAATGTCAGGGACCTTATAAGAAGGATACTCATGGTCAAGAAGAACGTGCTTTCAAGGAGGCAGTTCGATGACAACGGCAGCGTCGCGATAGGCGTCCATGAATACATAGATATCCCGGAAGTCGAATACGAACCGAAGATAGGCATACTCGGGTTCGAGATGTGCATAACTCTGGAACGTCCCGGGTTCAGGGTCAAGTCGAGAAGGCTCAGGAAGGCAAAGATCCCGAAGAGGCACAGGATAAGCAGGGATGACGCCATAGGATATATGCAGAAGGAGTTCAACATAACAATCGGTGATTGATGATGACATACAGCAACCATAGGAAAGCATTCGTGCAGCTCAAGGCTAAGCCTGCAAAGCTAGAGAAATACAAGAGGTTCAACTCTCCAAAGAAAAGGACCACAGGGACATCACTCAAGAGATGCAGGAGATGCGGCAGAATCCGGGGCCACATAAGCAAGTACGGCCTTCACTACTGCAGGCAGTGCTTCAGGGAGATAGCAACAAAGATAGGTTTCAATAAGTATTACTAGGAGGAAAAAGAATGAGTCTTAATGATCCATTGGCAAATGCTTTGTCAAGCATCCTGAACAGCGAGAGGAGGGCGAAGGGCATCGCGCACCTAAGACCGTCCTCAAAGCTGCTTAGGACTGTCCTTGACATCATGAAAGGCATAGGCTATATCGGCGAATACAAGGAGATTGACGACGGTAGGGGAAAGATAATCGAGGTCCAACTGCTGGGAAAGATAAACAGGACAGGCGTGATAAAGCCCAGGTTCGCACTTAAGAAAGGCGAGTTCGAGAGGTATGAGAAGAGGTACCTGCCTGCAAAGGGTTTCGGTGTGCTCATTGTCTCGACGAACCAGGGAGTCATGTCCCATGACGAGGCAAAGAAGAATAATCTGGGAGGCAAGCTCATCGCATACTGCTACTGATTGAAGATGAAAGAGAAAGACGTCACGATGAAGATTGAACTGCCTGAGGGAGTTTCAGGCTCGCTTGATGGCGGCCTCCTGACAGTGAAGGGCCCGAACGGAGAGCTCCATAGGGACTTCACAAACCCCTGGATAGGGATAGTCATGGAAGGCAATTCAGTCGTGCTGACGGTCAAGGATTTCACAAAGAAGGAAAAGACCCTCA
Organism: uncultured Methanosarcinales archaeon; assembly: GCA_964469935.1. Lineage (GTDB taxonomy): Archaea > Nanobdellota > Nanobdellia > Woesearchaeales > DSVV01 > CAYXZQ01. The sequence continues at coordinate 346 of CAYXZQ010000048.1, read as the reverse complement.
GGGGCACGTTCGTGAGCCTAATAAACAACATGATAAAAGGCGTCACTGAATCCCATGAGTACAGGCTAAAGATTTGCTCTGGCCATTTCCCCATGAACGTAACCTTCAACAATAACATGCTCCAGGTCAAGAATTTCCTTGGCGAGAAGGTCCCGCGTGTTGTTGAGGTTGCAAGCGATGTGGGGCTGAAGGTCGAAGGCGAGCAGATAATAATTACAGGAATCGACAAGCAGAAGGTGTCCCAGACAGCAGCATCAATCGAGCAGCTGACCAAGAGGGCAAGCTTTGACAAGAGGATATTTCAGGACGGCATATATATCGTGAATAAAGATGGAAAAGAAATCAA
>CAYXZQ010000047.1:0-10612 GCA_964469935.1 uncultured Methanosarcinales archaeon | reverse complement strand
AGGCCATCTGGAGTTCATAGTCGAAGTCAGAGACGGCCCGCAGGCCGCGAATGATCGCCTTTGCTCCCCGGCGATAGGCAAAATCGACCAGCAATCCTTCAACCGCCTGCACCTCTATCCTCTGCTCATCAGCAGGAAGGCTCCTGCACGGGCAGGCGACTGACTTTGCAAGCATCTTCCTGAAGCTTTCCGGCTCGCACGTGCAGACATATACAGCATCCCTGTCCAGGAGCTTCTCAATATATTCATAGTAGACCGGGATGTGGTCTGACTGTATGATGACCTCGTCCACCCTGCCGCCTGTGAGCCATTCAGCCTCCCTTGGCATCATCTCATAAGCAGGCATGTAGATGTTGTCAGGGTTGGTGTCCTCAATCCTGAATATGAGCTTCCCATCGTACATGTCCCTGTATTCCGATATCACTGAGAGCGTCATCGCATGGCCGAGATGCATGGGGCCTGAGGGCGACGGGGCGAAGCGCATGACGACATTGCCCTTCTTTGCGTTCTTCAGCTCGGGCAGTGTCCGCTCTTCTGCCTCTTTCTTCTCAAGGAGCTCAGGCGCAAGCATCTCCAGCCCTGCCTTCTGCTCAGCAGGTTTCATCTTATTGACTTTTTCCACAATATCAGCTATTTCCTTCTGCATGTCCTTGATCCTTTCCCGAAGCTCAGGCCTCTCCCCGAGGATTTTGCCGATTATCCTGCCCTGCTCTGCCTTTCCACCGAACCTGACTGCGTTCTGCAGCGCGTATTTGAGGATGAGGTCTTTCTGCGATTCCATGAGAGGATGCAAACAGGCAGGGTTTATTAAATCTTTTGTTTGGCCCCCCTTTTTGAGTGTGTTAATCATCGTCAGGGTCAATATCGCGAACACAGCCCTGCGAGGAACCATAGGACCAGGCCCAAAACAGATTTCCTTCCAAGATATTTCATTAAGAAATCTGCGTAGTGAGCTGACCACGATGATTAACATGCGTTTTCTGATATGATAAATACTGATAAATCCCTCCTACCAAAACATTTAAAAAGGACCTCCTTTTCCGAAGAACAATTACCTATGATTGATGAAGGCTAAGGCTGGAAAGAGGTAGGATATCGCGTTATTCTGCCTTATATATTTATGCTAGGAGGTTTGAGAATGGCTGATGAAAATCCGGATAAAGTTTACGAGACAGTTGAGGTCGCAAGGGCGACAGGAAAGATAAGGAAAGGCGGAAACGAGGCGACAAAGAGCCTCGAGAAAGGCGAGGCTAAGCTTGTCGTCATCGCAAAGGACGTGAGCCCGCCGGAGATAACCATGCACATCCCGCTGCTTGCAAAGGAGAAGGGCGTGCCGTGCCTGGAAGTTCCCAGCAGGGAAGAGCTCGGCGCAGCTGCAGGACTTTCAGTATCCACGACAGCAATCGTGGTCGTGAAAGAGGGCGAGGCAAAGGACTATATCAAGAAGCTTGCAAAGGATTAAGATGGCAAAGCAGTTCGAGAGAAGAAAACCAGCAGCCGGAAGGGATTCCGGCCAGGCCAAGGGGGCCATACACTTTTCGATGGCTTTCCCCGCGAGGGTGGAGGAGATAATAGGAAGGACCGGCTCGAGGGGGGAGGCAACCCAGGTCAGGTGCAGGATACTTGACGGCAGGGACAAGAACAAGATACTCAGAAGGAACGTAAAAGGACCTGTCCAGATAGGGGATATGCTGATGCTTAGAGAGACAGAGATAGAGGCAAGGCAGCTCAACAAGGCAGACAGGGGTACTAACTAAGATGGCAAGATGCGATTTTTGCAACGCCCAGATCCCCAAGGGCACCGGCAAGATATTTGTCAGGAAATCCGGAAAGAAGCTTGATTTCTGTTCTTCCAAGTGCGAGAAGAACATGCTCAAGCTCAGGCGGAAGAAAGTTAGATGGGTTAAGTAGGTGATGCGGATGATTCAGCATACTTTTGTCGCAATCAAGCCTGACGGGGTCAAGAGAGGGCTCGTCGGCGAATGCATAAGGAGGTTCGAGAATGCGGGCCTGAAGATCATAGGGCTGAAGATGGTCATGGTGGACAGGCAGTTCTCGAAGAAGCACTATGCAGACCATGTCGGAAAGGAGTTCTACAAGGGGCTCGAGGAGTTCATAGTCTCGGGTCCGGTCGTGGCGATGGTAATTGAAGGCGACAGCTCCATCGCAGTCGTGAGAAAGATCGTAGGGCCGACAGAGCCGAACAGCGCCCAGCCCGGCACCATCAGAGGGGACTTCGCCCATCACTCATACGATTACACGGACAGCAGGGGCAAGGCCATAATGAACCTGATACACGCGTCCGGGAACGAGAAGGATGCGGAGAATGAGATAGCGCTATGGTTCACGGGCCAGGAGCTCTACAAGTACAGGACGAATCACGAGGACCACGTATTTTGACTGAGGAGGGACAAGATGGCAGAAAAGATGGTTGACAGGGTAACGAGGCTCATGAAGGAGCCTGACAGGATACGGAACATAAGCATTTGCGCTCATATCGATCACGGCAAGACGACGCTTTCCGATAACCTGCTCTTCGGCGCAGGTATGATGAGCGAGGAGCTCGCAGGGAAGGCATGCGTCCTTGACTTCCACGAGGACGAGCAGACAAGGGGAATCACGATTGACTCGGCAAACGTGAACATGGTGCACACGGTGGACGACAAGGAATATCTAATAAATCTCATCGACACCCCTGGGCACGTGGATTTCGGAGGCGACGTGACAAGGGCGATGAGGGCAGTCGACGGCGCAGTGGTTCTCATCGACGCTGTCGAGGGCATCATGCCCCAGACAGAGACCGTGCTCCGCCAGGCCCTCAGGGAGAGGGTCAAGCCCATCCTTTTCATAAACAAGGTGGACAGGCTGATAAAGGAGCTCCAGCTCTCGCCTGAGCAGATGCAGGAAAGGTTCGTCAAGAACATCGCGAATGTCAACAAGTTCATAAGAAGCATCGCCCCCGATGAGTTCAAGGACAAGTGGGGCGTAAATGTCCAGGACGGCACTGTCGGGTTCGGAAGCGCATTCCACAAGTGGGCGCTCTCTGTCCCCTACATGCAGAAGCATGGCATCACATTCAAGGACATAATCGAGGTTTACAATTCGAACGACGAGCAGAAGAGGCTGGAGCTTTCGAGGAAAGCGCCTCTCCACAGGGTAGTGCTGAACATGGTAGTCAATCACCTGCCGAGCCCGAAGGCTGCGCAGGGATACAGAATACCTAAGATATGGAGGGGCGACATGGAGAGCGAGGAAGGAAAGTCCCTTGCAACATGCAACCCGGACGGGCCGCTCTTCTTCGTCATAACAAAGGTCGTAGTCGACCCGCAGGCAGGCGAGATATCGGCAGGAAGGCTTTTTTCCGGAACAATGAAGAAGGGCGTCGGTGCCTATCTCAACCTGATGAAGCGCAACCTGAGGGTCCAGCAGGTCTACATATACAACGGGGCCAAGAAAGAGATTGTCGACAATGTCCCTGCAGGGAACATCATCGGCGTCTCCGGGTTGAAAGCTGCGCCTGGCGAGACAGTCACTTACAGCCCGGCAGAGCCGTTCGAGAAGCTTTCGCACATATTCGAGCCGGTTGTCACAAAGGCGGTCGAGGCGACAAGGCCATCTGACCTTCCGAAGCTCATAGAGGTGCTCAAGGTCGTCCAGAAGGAGGACCCTTCTGTCGTGATCGAGCTTAACGAGGAGACAGGCGAACACCTGATGCATGGCATGGGTGAGCTTCATCTCGAGATAATCGAGAACCGGATAAGGACAGAGAAGAAGATCGACATCAAGACGAGCAATCCAATCGTAGTGTACAGGGAGGTCATCACAAAGCCATCCCAGGAAGGCGTCGGGAAATCGCCGAACAAGCACAACCACCTGTTCTTCAAGGTGGAGCCGCTCACGGACGCCATATCGCAGGCAATCAAGGAGGGCGAGATCCCCGAAGGGAGGATAAAGAAGAAGGACCTGGTAATCAGGGACAAGCTCGTAGAGCTCGGGATGGACTCGAAGGAGGCTCTCAAGGTAAAGGACATATACAACGGCAACATGTTCGTGGAGGCGACAAGGGGCCAGGTGCACATTGGCGAGATTCTGGAGATGGTCCTTGACATGTTCGAGGATGTCATGGGCGCAGGCCCGCTCGCACACGAGCCCTGCTACAAGATGAAGGTGAGCCTTGTTGACTGCAAGCTCCACGAAGACGCGATCCACAGGGGCCCTGCACAGCTCTATCCCGCAGTCAGGGAAGGCATAAGGTCGGCGATAATGACAGGCGGGCCGCTCCTGTATGAGCCTGTGCAGACGCTGCTGTTCGAGTCTCCTGAGGAGTTCATGGGCGAGATTTCCAAGCTCATATCGAACAAGAGAGGGCAGCTTCTCGAGATGAACCAGGACAGGAAGAGGGTCCTTGTCAGGGGGAAGATGCCGGTTGCAGAGACCTTCGGGCTCTCGAACGACCTCAGGAGCGCGACAGGCGGAAGAGGCTCATCATCGCTTGTCGACCAGGCATTTGAGAGGATGCCGGACGAGCTACAGCAGAAAGTCATAAAGCAGATAAAGGACAGGAAGGGTCTCACCGACGCCCAGCTCGGTGTCTGATACCGATAGCTTTATAAATGGGCAGTTTTTTCATTACAAAACCACAAAACAGGAGGGAAAAAAATGGCTAAGACAAAACCGCACATCAATATCGTATTCATCGGGCATGTTGACCATGGAAAATCCACTACAGTGGGAAGGATGCTCTTTGATTCAGGAAATATCAATGAACAGACCCTGAGAAAACTCAAGGAGAAGGCAGAGAATCTCGGCAAGAAGGGTTTCGAGTTTGCATTCGTAATGGACAACCTAAAGGAAGAGCAGGAGAGGGGTGTGACAATCGACCTTGCCCACAAGAAGTTCGAGACGAACAAATACTACTACACCATAATCGACGCACCGGGTCACAAGGACTTCATCAAGAACATGATTACAGGCGCATCGCAGGCAGATGTCGGCGTGCTTGTGGTCGCAGCAAACGACGGCGTCATGGCCCAGACAAAGGAGCACGTGTTCCTCTCAAGGACGCTCGGCGTCAACCAGCTCGTCATCGCTGTGAACAAGATGGACATGGTGGGTTATGACGAGGCCAAGTTCAAGGCAGTCCAGACCCAGGTCGAGGCTCTCCTGAAATCCATCGGCTACAAGCCCGAGGAGATACCGTTCGTACCGATCGCATCCCTCAAGGGTGACAATGTCTTCAAGAAGTCGGAGAACATGGCATGGTATACAGGACCTACGCTCTATGACATCATGGACAACATGAAGGAGCCGGAGAAGCCAACGGAGCTTCCGCTGAGGCTTCCGATACAGGACGTATACAACATCACGGGAATCGGCGTCGTCCCTGTTGGAAGGGTCGAGACAGGCGTCATGAAGGTCGGAGACAAGGTAATGGCAGTGCCCGGACGTGAAGGCAAGGGCGTGGCTGGCGAGGTCAAGTCCATAGAGATGCACCACGAGCAGCTCCAGTCGGCAGAGCCAGGCGACAACTGCGGTTTCAACGTTAGGGGCTTCGGAAAAAAGGACATCACAAGAGGCGACGTAATAGGCCATTCAGACAACGTCCCTACTGTCGCGACCGAGTTCACGGCAAGGATAGTCGTGCTCAATCATCCGACTGTCATGACAGCAGGATACACACCTGTGTTCCACATTCACACGGCACAGGTCGCATGCCAGATTATGGCTATAGAGAAGAAGCTAAACCCGGCGACAGGCGAGACAGTCGCAGAGAACCCGGACTTCATTAAGAACGGCGATGCTGCAATCGTCAAGGTCAAGCCTGTGCAGCCGCTGGTGATAGAGAAGCAGGCAGACATCCCTCAGCTTTCGAGGTTCGCTATCCGTGATTCTGGTGCGACCGTAGCGGCTGGGATGTGCATAGACCTTGTGAAGAAGGCATAAGGGCATAATTTTTTATTTTTTTCATTCATGATGAACCGGATGCTTATCATGGGGTAAACGAGTGGGAAAATGCAGAAAGCAAGGATAAAACTGGCAAGTACAGAGATAGACAAGATAAACCAGGTATGCGACAATATAAGGGAGATTGTCGAGAAGACCGGTGTCGACATGCGCGGACCCATCCCGTTGCCCACGAAAAAGCTCAAGATAACTACAAGGAAATCTCCTTCTGGCGAGGGCAAGGCCTCATGGGAAAGGTATGAGATGAGGATACACAAGAGGCTGATCGACCTTGGCATCGATGAGCGGGCGCTCAGGCTCGTCATGAGGGTGCCCATTCCCGAAGGGCTCAATATCGAGATAGAGATGCTTGACGTCTGAGCCTGGCTGATTTTTTCTTAAAACCGAAACCTTTTTAACAAAGCCACAAATCCGATTCCCAATGGCAGAATTCAGGAAGAGCCTCAAGAAATTCTGGAAGTTTCTCTGGGAGGACGACAGCCTGCTCTCCTGGGCAGTGAACATAGTGCTTGCGTTCATCGTCATAAAGTTCCTCGTCTACCCCGGTCTCGGCCTGCTTCTGGGCACGAACTACCCTGTGGTAGCCGTGGTATCGGGCAGCATGGAGCACAAGCTCGTGCCTACATGCGTCCTCAGGGATGTCGACGGCAACTGCCTGCAGACAGTTCCCGGCTCCTACGAGATCTGCGGTGTCACGACGACCCAGAAGGTATCCATGAACCTTGATAACTACTGGGCAAGATGCGGGGCATGGTATGAGGGTATAAACATAACAGAAGACAAATTCAAAACATTTATATTCCATAACGGCTTTAATACAGGTGATATCATAATCCTGCACGGCAAGGATCCAAAGGATATCCGGGTCGGAGATGTCATAGTGTTCGCTTCGGACAAGCCGTATCCGATAATACACAGGGTCATCTCGAAGGAGACTGTGAACGGTACGATATATTTCAACACCAAGGGGGACCACAACCCCACGCAGGGAACGGATGACATGATGATAAGCCAGGACAGGCTGCTTGGAAAGGCGTTTTTCAGGATACCCTACCTGGGCTGGATCAAGATAGGTTTTTTTGACATCGTGAACAGGTTTGTGATGCTTTTCAGAGGGTGATAGCATATGTTTTGTCCAAAATGCGGTGCAGTGCTTTTCCCTAAGACAGACAAGGGAAAGAAGGTATTCAAGTGCTCATGCGGTTACAGCAACAGGAACATGGAGGCTCCCCAGTTCAGGGAGAGCCTGGAAAAGAAGGAAGAGGTTCCTATAATTGACAATGAGATCGAGCCTTATCCATTGACAGAGGCGAAATGTCCCAAATGCGGCCATGATAAGGCCTATTTCTGGACAGTGCAGACCAGGGCGTCCGACGAGCCAGAGACCAAGTTCTTCAAGTGCGAGAAATGCAAGAACATCTGGAGAGATTATAGCTAGAAACCTATATTGATTTCGTTAATTAAATAGAGGTATATAGGTTACATTGGCAAAATATTTAAATATGTTTAACATTTCTGCATAACAGAATTGTAAAATTATAAAAAGGAGGATCAATTTGGACCTAGGTCAAAACCTGTTCTACTCAGTAAAAGGCAAAAGGAACCATAAGTCAAGCGCTAACCCTGCTCTGGACAGGCTGAGGGAGATTGCTGAGCCCTATTCGACCCTTGCCTACAAGATACACAAGAAGGAGAGGCGGGACGATAGGAGCCCTTATTCGTCGCATCTAGAGCAGGTCGTAATGGCCATCGATTATATGTTGGACCTGGAGCAGCTGAGCACCGAGGATGAGAGGATAATAATATCGTCACACTGGCTCCATGATGGTGGTGAGTTCTACCATAAGAACGGGATGGACATCAGGAGGCTTTTCTCGAAGATCCGTAATGTGGATGATGAGAAGAGGCTCAAGGACTACATAGTAAGTTCGGTTTTCTATAATTCCAACTGGGACGACAATGACATAAGGGAATTCCTCGACGGGATGCTCCATTACCCTGACGAGTTCCAGCAGTTCAGCCTCCTGGCAGGCAAGATTGCCGACATCTGGCATAATTCCGGCACTTCCAAGGATTTCTCAGGTCCTGCGAAGACTGTCCAGAGGATAGACAAGAACAATACATATATCATGTTCCTGCCAATGGCTAGGCAAGCGCTCCTTGCAGGTCCATACAACACCATCATCGATGTCGACAGGCTCGATTATCTCATAACGGACGCAGTGGAGAAAAGGGAGATGAGCACTGAGGTGTACACGGGCCAGCTCTATGATTACAACCATATGCAGAAGGCAGTCTCGTTCTGAAACCGAACAATTCAACTCGGGGTAAATTTTATAAACCTGCCCTAAAACCATGGATTCCATTCCATTGCCGCGGTGGCACAATCTGGTACTGCGCAGGACTGGAAATTCAGGACAGGGCCGACCGGATGCTTTGTCTTCCAAGAAATCCTGTTTCCTTCGGGATATGTGAGTTCAAATCTCACCCGCGGCGTTCAAAATGATATTGAAGTAAACCTTCTTCTGATATATCTTGAATGAGCATTCTTTCATGAATAGAAATATCTTTTTATTCTTTTTCTATCTTTTTCAATTCTTCTCTATAAATATCCAATATCTTGTCGAGATTTTTCTTTGCTAATTCGATGTTTTCTTCTCCTTTTGCAATTTCATCAGATAGATGGTATACAGTAAGATCCCTGTTGATTTCTCCACGCGCCCGTATGTTCTCAAAATATTTTCTAATCTCATCCCTTACAACCTTTAGCTTATTGTCGTGATGCTTGTAATATTCACCTGAATGATTATTCTTATTAGGATCAGGACTCTTGAAATTGCTTGCTTCTTCAACCTTGAATTCCTTCAATCCTTCATCAATTATTTCTCTGATTCTTTTTTCTATATCCTTTGAAATATTGTCAAACATCTTGTCTTCATTTGCTAGCTTGGCTGGAAGGGATATGACATCATTAAAATATTTATTTTTCCAGTTCAGGATGCCATCTTTTGCTGAATTAAGGTTCTTCCTTATTTCTTCTGATAGAATCCCATTTGGTTTGATTATTATAGCTTCCATATATCGATATATCTTATTGAATTCTTCTCTCTCTTTCTCACGATCTACTATCAGCTTCCTCAAAACTGGGAGAATCTTTGTATGCAGATTATCAATATCCCTTATTCTTTTGAGAATATCATCATCTATATTTTTTTGTAAATTTTCGCTTTTTGTTCTGAACTTCTCCTCAAGATTCTTTTTAAACTCGTCGTCCCCTATTGGTCTATGTGGATATGCGCCTGCAAAATATTTCTTTCCATTTCGTACAATCCAATTATCAACTTTTAACAGTTCTTCAAGTTTTTCTTCAATTTCCTTATATTCTTTCCGAATCTCTTCATAGCCAACGAACAGCTCCTTATATCTCTTCTTGTGATCGTCTAGTAATTTTTTAAACTCTTCTATTGCCCCTATCAAGGGTTTGATCTCCAAGGCTTCTTTGGCTTTTGAATGTTTTAAGGCCTGTCTTGCCCTGTGTTCTGCCAATTCTAAAACTTTCCCGATCTCCCCGAATTTTTCCTTTAATTGGGATTGATAATGCTCATCCTTGATCAATCGTTCTTCGATTAATATAAGGTTTTTTTTCAGGATTTCAATGAACTCAGCCACCTTTATATGTTCATTATGTATTGTTTCTGCCATTTTAAGCTAAATGATAAGCTAATATGCTAATTGAATTGATATAATTTTCGATAAGCTTTGCCAGATTGCTCTTGGTGCCTTCGTCGAGCCCCCTGATAATGTCCGGGTTGTTTTGGATTAGGATGTACCTGTTTGTAGCAACCTCAATTATTCTTTGAATTTCTTCCAAATATCTTATCAACCCTTCTTTTTCCTGGATATTAATCTTAATGATGTTTGAGAGTGTTTTATCTTTTATCTTGTGCTGGTTGCATATATTCACAATGCTCCCAGCCAGTTTATTCACATACCCACTAAAAGCCCCAACCTCCTTCTCATATTCGGCAATCTCCCTTTTGACCTCTTCAGAGCCTCTTTGTATCTCGTTGAGGGCATTTGATATTTTCGGCTGCTGTGCCCTGAGCTGGGCGATGACTCTCTCAACCAGGTCAAGGAGTTCTTTCCTTTTCTGTTCAACTTCTTCAAAAAGCCTTCTTCCACGCTCTATCGCTTCATTTTCATCTGCCATTTTCATGTAACATGTTCCTTAGCTGGTTAAGTAAGGTAACAAATGATAGGTTTGCAGCATTGAACTGATTAATCCCCTGCCGACCCATATGGTCGAAATGCTGATGGTTGAATATGTTGTCTGCTTCAGATGAGATTGTCGATACATGATGCCGCAGGGTATCGAAAAAATTGTGTAAATTGTTAAAAAAGTTTTCACGTTCCCCTGCAGGATAAGTGTTCTGAAATATAAACTCATATGCATGGTTAATGTTCTGACTGTTGTTATAATGTCCAAGGAATTGCCTGAATCTTTGCATGTCATTCTGGAAGAGGTTGACATTGGCTGTGAAATTCGCCACTGATCGCCTTAAATTTCGGACTTCCTCATCATTCTCACCTGGGCGTCCCCTCAGCGAATCCAGAAACCTCCTCCCTCCGTCCCTGAGGCTGTTTATCC
>CAYXZQ010000046.1:0-11516 GCA_964469935.1 uncultured Methanosarcinales archaeon | reverse complement strand
AATTACGAAAACAAGACATTGAACATATCCAAAAACTCTTTCTCTTTAGGAAACAACCAGTCCAGGACAATAGAAGAATCATTCACCCTGAACCGATCCTTCCGGAGAGCGCAGATAAAGGTCTCCCTCCTCCCGGACAACGAGTCCATCCATCTCTGGGTGGACGAGGCCTCCTGATTTCCGCTCTTCCTGAAAGCTTTTCCAGAAAAAAGCAATCGAACTTTTAAAAAGAGAAAGCTTCACAATATTTATATATATCATATACATATCACATATAGGTGATATATATGGTGAATGCGATGATAAAGATATCCGACCAGGCGAACCAGATACTCAACATCGTCAAGGCGAGGCACAACCTCAGGGACAAGTCAGAGGCCATAGAGTACGTCACGCTCTCATACGGCCAGGAACTCCTTGAGCCGAAGCTGAGGCCTGACTACAGGGAGAAGCTGAAAAAAATAATCAAGGGCAGGCATCTGTCGAGAGAGGAGTTTGAGAAAAGTGTATCATGACTCATATAGTGTTGAGATCACAAAAAAACTGAGAGTCCTCAAAAAAAAAGACCCTACAGCCTATAATGCCCTGGATAAGAAGATGCTGTGGATTTTGAAAAATCCAGATAAAAGATACAAGCTCCTGCACCACAGCATGAAAGGGATAAGCAGGATACATATCGGGCATCTTGTCCTGATATTCTGGATCGACCATAAGCAAAAGACAGTCTCATTCGAGGACTATGACCATCACGACAGGATCTATCAATGATGTTCTCTTGCCATGTTCCACACAAAGAAGCTCAAGAACGACACCGCAAAGCATATAATCCCGAAGGTGTCCTCGCGGGGAAAAGAAGCAAGATGAGTCAGATGGATACTTAAAGTCTCAGGGTGCACGAGAGCGACAGCTGCAATATACAGCCATCCCAATAGCCCGAACACGAACAATGTCAAAGACCCGGCGCGAACGACCTTCAAAGTATCCTTCTTCATGTGATAAGAGAATCAGCATGCAAATAAAAACCTTTCGCTAGTGCTGCCATACACCGTTGTCTGTGAGAAGTTCCCTGCCCTCTGTCGTGAAGAGCTTCAGGAACCTTGTGAAGTCCCTTGCGACAGGGCCCGAGACCTCCCCGCGAATGACCATGCTGTCGAGCTCTGTCAGCGCCTCGCCCATGCCCATGGGCTCCTTGTAGGGCCTCCCGCTCCTAAGCGCGTCGTACTTGTCTATTACAGAGAGCATCCTCTCCCCGACCAGGAAATAGCCAGGGTCAAGCCCTGCAGGATATCCCTTGCCGTCGTCGAAATGATGGTATATCACAAGCCTCCTGACATGCTCGTCTGCGACCCCCTCTAGAAGCTCGTACCCGTACATGGGATGATATTCGACCTCCTTGCGCTCGTCGGGCGTAAGCTCTCCCCTCTTCTGCAATATCGCCGGATCGATGCAGAGCTTGCCCACGTCATGGAACCCTGCACCGAGCCCCATGCTGATGGGGCTTATGGACTGGTCAGGCCTGTACTGGTTCCACTGGTATATGAGAAGCATCGACATTATCTGGACATTGGCACTATGGCCGAACATCCTGTCCCTGTCATGCATCCTGTCGAGGAGCTCGGTGCTCTTCTCAGGGCACATCAGAAGATAGGTGTTGAGCTGGTCTGTCGCATGCTCGAGGTAGGAATGGCTGTTCTCGATGTCCCTGTTCTCGGCAATAAGCCTGTATGCCATCTCGATGTTTAGCGCGGCATTGTCAAGGACATGTTCCACAGACATGCCTGTCATGAGTGACGAGAATTCCTTCCTTGTGAGCTCTCCCCCCACCTCTTGAGGGAGAATCATCTCCAGTCCTGATGTCAGCATTCGAAACCCTATACCAGTATCTGGAAGAGCAAGTATTTAAATGTTTCGTTTTTTGGCACTATTTAGTGGTGACATAAACCTATCAAGCATAATATTTTTATAAATCCGCAGAAAACAAGAGCAGCATGCACAACCTATGCCAGCTCACAGAGCTGAAACTTTCGTGTTTCGGATGCTGCGGACACTCGTACAAGTCAAAGGAGAAGATAATGAGGGACCTGGAGAAGAACTCCCTGGAATACGAGTTCTGCAAGGACAACAGGGAATTTAGGGACAGGGCGAAAAGAAACGACCTGCGGCCTTCGGGCATCTGCAGAAACATTATCATCGCAGGAGACTCTGTCATCTGCCCCCTGCACCCGGAGCTAAACGACATGCTCGACCTCAGGATAACCCACTGCAACACCATGCACCTCTGCAGGACAAGGAGGGAGTTCGAGTCATGGGACGAGGACAAAAGGAACGCCTACCTGAGATTCTTGAAGGGCAAGAACCTCGACATGATCGACTACAGCATAAAAACCGACGACGGCTCGCTCCTGAGGGAGTTTCAGACGCTTTCTGAAAGCAGGCAAAATATTTAAATAGTAATAGGGCCCTACATGGTGCATGAGCGACGCAGAGGTCCAAAAAGGGTTCGAGAGCGAACTCAAGTCTATTAGGGACGAACTTGCATATATAAAGGACAACATGGCTGAGAAAGACAGCATCATGACTGAGGATGACTTCGAGGCACTCCTGGCTTACAGGAAAGACAAGCACTCTGACAATCTGATATCTCATAAAACCCTGAAAGAGGAACTGGGTCTTTAGATTGTTCGATGTCCGCTATTCCAGGCAGGCTGCCAGGTTCCTCAAGAATTCTGAAAAGACATTGGCAGGACGGATTCTGGCAAAGATTGAAGAATTAAGCAAGACCCCTGTAAGCCACGATTCAAAGACCATCGAAGGCTACAAGGAGAAACTGTACAGGGTCAGGGTGGGCTCATGCAGGATACTATATGAGGTCGATTACAGCAATAAGATGATCGGGATTGTCAAGATTGATAAGAGGTCCAAGATATATTGACAGGCATTCAGGTCTTTTCTGGCAAAAAGTATAATGCCGACGACGGCTCGCTCCTGAGGGAGTTTCAGGAGATAAGGGGAAACAATATATAATCACTAACTAGTGATAAAAAACGTTAAATTTAAATAATAGTTCATCCTACTATCGCATATGGCAGATTATAACACTTTGATAAAAGACGGTTCATTCATCCTGGGCACAAGTCTTCCTATATGGGGTCTTATAAAGCATATTTTCTACGCCGCCCTGACATATGATCCAGATGCCAGGCAGAACATGATAATAGACGAAGCCTATGAATCATACAGGGCAAACCATGCCTCGTCATCCGAGACCCGGCAGGAGCTCGCGACTTACATGGTGGCTCAGGGCAAATGCGCAGATGAGATATCAGACATTGTCAACAGGGCAATCCCGCTTCCGGGGCTCCCTGATATATGCAAGGACATAAGGCAGGAGATAAAAAATGATTGACGCAAACACAGCAAAAGAGGCCCTCTTTTACCTTGGGTCCGGCTACGCATTGTATGCAGCATGCAAGTATATCGGAAGGCCCTGGCTATTGCCTGAACCCAGTGCCCGGGAGAAGAAGGCAATAAAAACAACCTATGCAAAATTCCAGTCAGATTATGGATCAGCTATGAGCCAGAGACTGAAGGTCACAGAGGCCATGCTTGATCAGGGCAAAGGCCCAGAAGACATAACAAGGCTTCTTGATGAGAGTATGCCCATTCCGAAGGAGCCGAATATATAAGATGCAATGAACCTGGGTTGGGCAGAAACATTTATAAACAAACCGAAATTCTCAAAGAATAGTTCAAGAGATAAGCCTTGTCACGACGGGCTTATGCTGGCGACACGCTGAATTCTCTTGACCTTATAACCATAAGAGGTAATACAAAGATGGCAAGGATGCATTCAAGGAAGAGGGGCAAGTCAGGCTCGAAGAGGCCTGTGAAGAAGACCGTCCCCTCATGGGTCAGGTACAAGTCAAAGGAGGCTGAGCAGATAGTTGTCAAGCTCGCAAAAGAGGGCTACACAGGCTCGCAGATAGGCCTCCACCTCAGGGACAATTACGGCATACCTGACATAAAGACAGTGACAAAGAAGACCGTCTCGCAGATACTCAGGGAGAAGGACCTTCTTGCAGAGCTTCCAGAGGACCTCATGGCAGTCATAAGGTCCAATGTGCATGTCAGGGCGCACCTCGAGAACAACCACAAGGACACGACAGCCAAACGCGGGCTCCAGCTCGCAGATTCCAAGATAAAGAGGCTCGTCAAGTACTACAAGAGGTCCGGAAGGATCGCTTCAGACTGGAAGTACGACCCTGAGAAGCTCAGGCTGCTCATCGAGTGAAATTGGGAAAGCGTGAGCTTGAGAGGAGCATCGACTCTGCGATCGCGCTCCTGAAAAGCGCGCCAAAGGACGGGATGATACGCATAGTGTCCCATCTCGACACAGACGGCATCTGCTCATGCGCGATACTCGCAAAGGCTCTCGGAAGCGAGGGATACAGGTACTCTGTCTCCATCCTCCCGCAGCTCGACGAGCGCAGCCTGGCCCAGCTCTCGGCCGACACCTACAAGACTTACGTGTTCTCGGACATGGGCTCTGCAGCCCTGGGCATCATAAAGAGGCTTCTCAGAGGGAAGACAGTCATCATCCTCGACCACCACAAGCCGGACAGGGCAGGCCCGCAAAAGAACGTCGCCCACGTCAACCCGCATCTCTACGGCATCGACGGCTCGAGGGAGCTCTCGGGCTCGGGGGTCACGTATCTCTTCGCAAGACAGCTTGACAGGAAGAACAAGAGCCTTGCGCACCTGGCCGTCGTCGGGGCTGTCGGCGACAGCCAGGAGAAGGGAGGATTCTCAGGGCTCAACAGGGAGATACTCTCTGAGGCTGTCAGGGAGAGGTCGATCGTCGTATCAAAGGGCCTCAGGTTCTTCGGCGCCCAGTCGCGTCCGCTCCACAAGGTCCTCGAGTACAGCTTCGACCCGTTCATACCGGGTGTCACGGGCTCAGCAGACGGGGCAAAGGAGCTGCTCGGAAGCCTTGGCATCGGGCTCAGGTATGAAAAAAGGTACAGGAGGCTCGAGGACCTCACAGCCTCCCAGAGAAAGGCCCTCGCTGAAGAGATTATCAGGAGGAGGAAGGGCGAGGACGAGCCAGGCGACGTGTTCGGCAATGTCTACACCCTTGCAAATGAGAGGCCCGGCCCCTTCCGCGACGCAAGGGAGCTCTCGACCCTGCTCAATGCCTGCGGCAGGCTCGGCAGGGCGTCGGTCGGCATCAGCGCGCTTCTCGGCGACAAAAAAAGCAAGAGGCAGGCCGAGGAGCTCGTCATGGAATACAGGCAGGAGATAATATCGTCCCTCGAATGGTTCCGGAAGAGCGAGGGCACAAAGGACGTGATAAGAGCAGGCAGGCACATAATAATCAATGCGGGCTACAACATAATGCCCACCATGATAGGGACCATGGCATCCATAATAGCCAACTCGAGCGAGGTGGAGAAGGGCTCTGTCATAATCGCCCTCGGCAGGACCGAGAACAAAAAGACAAAGGTGTCTGTCAGGCTCAGGAGGCCCGCCGGCAGGCTCGATGCCTACGACATAGTATCCAGGCTCGTCAAGGTCACGGGGGGCGAGTGCGGCGGGCACAAGAACGCTGCAGGAGGGCTTATCGAGCCCGCAAAAGAGAGGCTGTTCATGGCCCAGGCAAGGCAGGTGCTAAAGAAGATCGACATGGAAGAGACTATCTAGAAAGTGTTCCTTATCCTCTCGATGTTGTCCGCGATCTCGGACCCCTTCTTCGTAAGCGACAGGAGCTTGAGCCTGCCCTGCTTGTTGAAGTTTATGAGCCCGGACTTCTCCATCTCCTGCAGGATCTTGACGACGTGAGAATACGTGCAGTCTATGGATTTTGCCAGTGAGGACGCGTATACCTCGCCCTTGGCATTGAGAAGGCCGACAAGCATCATGGTCGGTTTCTCCCTGAAAAAGACATTGAATATCGCTTTATTCTTCATACTTTCTCCACCCCGAACATCACTTCAAACCTGGTAGGTTTTTTCCATGCATTTTTCCAATCGCAATCTATATAAATATTTATAACCTGAAAAGTATATTTTTGAAAATAAGGTATTATTTATATATTTTACGGTTATGATTCGCTCTTTTTTTCCCCAAGCGTCCTGTCCATCCTCATGCTGATCTCGTAATCAAGCGCCCTTATCAGGAGGTCCCTGGAGTATTCGAATCTCAACTCCGGCAGGCGGGACTTGACAATAGTTATCTCGTACTCTTCATTGTCGAGCACAGACGCGTACGACCGGCTCTCGGATATCGCGGGACCGAACAATCCATCGATTAGGCCCTCCTTTTCCTGGCTGCCTGATTTGGTGCAGTGCACGCTCAAAAGGTACGGCTGGACATCGTTGTCGATGAGGGCGTATATGAGGTTGTAGCCGACCTCCTCTGCGTCGCCGATGCCCCAGTACTCGGTCATCACTTCAGACAGCCTGATTATCGCAGGGATGTTCTTGTCGCCGAGGACAAGGGTGTCCTTGGGCTCCCTGTTGACGTTTATGCCGAGAGCGAGCATCTTGTCATTGGACCTCCTGACAGCATATTGCGCCTGGCCGAATATCTTGAGCAGCAGGTTCGAATACTGCCTCTGCCCGGCGTTCTCGATCATCCTTTCTATGGTCATCGGCTCGTCGTATTTTTTCTCGTTCTTCTTGACAGCCTCCTTGTATATGTCGGAGCTCATGAGCCTGCTTATTATCTCGTTCTCGAACAGTCCGGAATAGGCGTCTATCTTGCTGGCATGCTTGAAGAATCCGATGGGCATCTGCGCGCCGGCCGCGTTCTTGCGGCCTCCGCCGTTAAACAGCCTTGCGACCTCCGGAAGCCTCTCGTCCTCGTCCTTCCTGGACCTGATGCTGATGTCGAGCGTGTCCTCCAGCTCGTCCTTCTGGCTGTGGATGCCAGAGGCGATGATTATCTCGCCTGTCCAGTCGACCTCGCCCATGAGGTTGACAGCGATGCCCAGGTCGTTTGCTGTCTTGAAAGGGTGCCTGACATGGCAGTAGCTGAAAGGCTCTATGCTCACATAATTGTCCTTTAGCAGGAGCACTGACTGTATCTTTGCCTGCGCCTCTGAAAGGATGTATGAGTTGATCTTTTTGAAGAAGCTCCAGTCCACCATGGGCGAGAGCATCTTCAGCGCTGAGATGTCCTTCTTGCTCCTCGTCAGGTTCCTGAAATTGTTCGTGTCGACATATATCGCCTGGAAGCCAAGCATGCACAGGCCCTCGTCCTGCAGAAGCTTCTCCCTGACGAATCCAGTGTCCCTGAAGAGGTCGATTATAGTCGCTGTTGTCGACTGGCTCTTGCTGTCGACGTAGTCCAGCCTGTAGTCGAAATCCCCCCTCTCGTGATGGTCGATGCATACGACGTCGAGGGACCCTGTCTTGAGCATTTCTGAGCAGACTGGAGGGATGGCGGCCCTCTCGTTCATCTGGGTGTCTAGAAGGTTCAGTGCATCGGGCCTCACTATCTTGGGATCATCAGGCCTGTGGAACCTGAAGCCGTACCTCTCGGTGATCATCCTGCTGTCGCCAGTCATGGAATCTAGGTCGATTACAGGATAGACATTTATGTTCGGGTTGAGCTCTTTTAGTATCCTGGACAGCATCATCTGGGACGACAGGGAATCAGAATCAGGGCTGAAATGCGACCCGAGGACAATGTTGCCGATCGAGAGCACGTAGCTTGCGAAATCCTTTGCGAACCTCTCATCGATAGCATCCTCCATTATCAACCCCCGGCAGTAGTGACCTGAGTTATGAAGCGTTCTTTATATCTTTTTTGGAATCTCCCGGAATTTATCAGGATAAATTTATAAGATACTCCTTGTTCTGCATCTGCATGCAGGACTCAAGCAGTGAGCTCTTCCCGTACGAGCATGTCAGGGCTGTGCAGGACAGGCTTATGAAGAATGTCGCGCTCGCCCTGGAGGAGAAAAAGAATCTTGTCGTCCACGCGCCGACCGGCCTCGGCAAGACCGCAGCCGCGCTCTCCCCAGCCCTTGCATTCGCGCTCAAGCATGACCTAAAGGTCCTTTTCTTGACATCGAGGCACACCCAGCATCATCTCGCAATCGAGACCCTCAGGGACATACAGGCAGCCCACAAGACAGGCATCAAGGCAACAGACATCATCGGCAAGAAATGGATGTGCACTCAGCCCGGGGCCTCGAAGCTCTATTCAGGCGAGTTCGCAGAGTTCTGCAAAAAGATGCGCGAGGACGGGACGTGCGAGTTCTACGCAAACACCCGCGACGGCTTCCGGCTGAAGCCGAAATCGCTCGTGATGCTTGCGGGCCTCTCGAAGAGGATAACGCACACAGAGGAGCTGATAAGGGAGAGCAGGGACGAGAAGCTCTGCGCATACGAGGTCTCGCTCGAGCACGCGGGAAAATCAGACGTCATAATCGCGGACTATTATTACGTGTTCCACCCGAACGTGAGCGAGATGTTTCTCAAGCGCGCAGGCATCGACATATCGCAGTGCATACTGATCGTCGACGAGGCGCATAACCTGCCGAACAGGATAAGGGACCTTGCGACGACAAGGCTCTCGGGCAGCATCCTGAGGCTTGCGATAAGGGAGGCCAGGAAGCTTGAGTTCTCAGAGACTGTGCAGGAGCTCTCCATGCTTGGGGACATCCTTGCGGGGCTTGTCAAAGGCCTAGGCCAGGAAGAGGAGAGGCTCGTGCCGAGAGAGGAATTCATCACGCTCATCGAAAAGACCACGCCCTTTAAGAGGCTCGCAAAGGACCTCGAGACAGTGGCCGACACTGTCAGGGAGAGCCAGAGGCAGAGCCATGTAGGTTCTGTCGCAGGCTTCCTCCAGGCATGGCAGGGCCCTGCAGAGGGTTTTGCGAGGTTTGTCAGGCTAACGGAGTTTCGGGGCACGCCAAACATCGTGCTCTCGAACTCCTGCCTCGACCCGTCTGTGATATCGAGGCCTGTCACAGACAATGCATACTCGTCCATATTCATGTCAGGGACCCTGACCCCGACATCCATGTACAGGGACGTTCTGGGAATAGAAGACGCAGAGGAGAAGGAGTTCCCATGCCCTTTCCCGGAGAAGAACCGGCTGAGCATCGTGGTCCCGGGAGTGACCACGAGATTCACTGCAAGGAGCCCAAAACAGTTCGAGAACATCGCAAGGGCTTGCGCAGAGATAACCAATGCTGTCCCGGGCAACTCGTTCCTCTTCTTCCCGAGCTACAGCCTCAGGGACAGGATATACGCCCGCTTCTCTGCGCTGTCGAAGAAGACCTGCTTTCTCGAGAAGGCCAGGCTCACCAAGGAGGAGAAGAAGGAGCTGATCGATAATTTCAAGAAGTACAAGGACTCGGGAGCTGTCATGCTGGGGGTGGCCTCGGGCTCTTTTTCCGAGGGCGTGGACCTGCCCGGCGACCTGCTCAAGTGCGTGGTGATAGTAGGCCTTCCCCTCGTCCAGCCGGATCTCGAGACAAAGGAGCTCATATCCTACTACGAGAAGAAGTTTTCCAGGGGCTGGGACTACGGCTACATATTCCCGGCTTTCAACAGGTCTCTCCAGAGCGCAGGAAGGTGCATCAGGAGCGGTACGGACAGGGGTGTCGTCGCGTTCCTCGACGAGAGGTATCTCTGGCCGAGGTACAGCAGGCTCTTTCCCGACGACTGGGACATGGTAGTCGCAAAGGACTATGTCGAGAGGATTGAGGAATTCTTCAGTCAGAACCGTTGATGAGAAATGACAGTCTCAGCTCCCTCCCAGGTGCGGTCCAGCCGGCAGATAGGTTTTCTTGTGCCCAAACAAGAGTCATGAAAAAGGAATTTAATATACTATTTCCTATACTAAACGAAAGATTTATATACTAGTTGCATTATTATTATTTGCATGGTGCTGCTCTTCGACCAATTCAACCTCCCGGAGGACATCTACGAGGTTGTGTTTGCGACAAAGCAGCAGATAATCGTCGCAAGGCTCCTCATCGACAGGATGAAGGAGAACGAGGGCATGATGGGCAAGACCGAGATGAGCCTTTTCGCCACCCAGCTCCATGACGGCGAGCTCATCGCAGAGCTTGACGAGCCCCGGTACAGGGACAAGAAGGTGAAGCTGTCCTACAACAAGAGGCAGTTCTACGACAGGATCCTCACCCCGATGAAGGGCATGGGCCTTGTCCAATACGACCTGTACAAGAAACAGTACCTGCTCTCCGAGCAGTTCAACAAGTCGATGATAAGGATCGGCCTTATGTGGCTGCAGGAACTCAGAAGACCCCCGAAATTCATCAGGACAAAAACCAAACACTAACAAGGCATTCCTACTCGGAAAACCTGATTCTGAAACCCCACCCGCCCGGGTAGGAAGCCTTTCCTTTTCCTTCAAAACACTCATGTCATTACTTCTAAGTAAATAAAATAACAAAATTTAAATATGAGATGCCTGCAACCAGCAGCATTACAGGCACTTTACAATATATATATAGGGCCGAAAAAGGTGGGGCAGATGGATGACAGTTCAAATAAAGAGGATGACAGGCTTGAAAAGCTGATTGAGAGAGGAGGCGACATCGGTGAGCTTATCAGGTACAGCCATGAGAGAGGCTGGATAGGCGGCGATGATCATGATTCTATACAGGACTCGCTCGAGCAGGGCCCTGCAGAGGACGGGCTTGCGAGGGCTGTCTTGTCCCTTGCTGAGAAGCTCTCAGAGCAGGACAGGGAGATTAAGGACCTCTTCAGGCTTGCGCACACGGATTCTCTCACTGAGCTATATAACAGGCTCGGAATGGAGAGGATCATCGAGAAGAGGAATTCTAAAGACGATTACTCATTCATATACTTCGACATAGACCATTTCAAGGGCTTCAACGACACCTACGGCCATAAGACAGGCGACCTGGTGCTCAGATACGTCGCGAAGGCGGCGAATGAGAGCGTCAGGAGCGGAGACATCGGAAGGCCAGGGGGAGAGGAGTTCATCGTCATGCTGAAAAATTCGGACACCGACGGCGCCTATGTCGTTGCAGACAGGATCAGGAAGAGGATAGAGAAGACCGTGGCATGCAGGGTCATAGAGCATCTTGAAGGCACGGGCGACTACAAAACAGCATCCATGCTCGGCCAGGAGACAGTCACTGCAAGCTTCGGTGTCGCATCGTCCGAGGAAGCATCGAGCCCAATAAAGGTCATCGAACTCGCTGACATGAGGATGTATCACGCGAAGAATTCCATGGGCAGAAATGCAGTATGCAAATGTGCAGGCGGGGAAGATGTTTGACCTGAGGAGGCTTGAGAAGGAGCAGGCAGGGCTTGCGAGAAGGGTCGTCAAGAAGGACGAGCTTCCAAAGATAAGGACTGTCGCAGGGTGCGACATAGCCTATACAAAAAACAGCGTGATATGCAGCATAGTCGTCATGGACCTCGACACGCTCAGGGTCAGGGAGGCAAAGACAAGGAGGGGGACTGTCAGGTTCCCGTTCTTCTTCCGGAAGGGCCTCCGGTTCAGGT
>CAYXZQ010000045.1:0-12307 GCA_964469935.1 uncultured Methanosarcinales archaeon | reverse complement strand
GAACCTGTCGATGCCCTGTGCCTCTGCATCGAGGAGCTTTCTCATCCCGCCTTTGCACTCATTCAGGAGGGTATGATTCACCTTGCTTATGTTGTTGAGAAGGAGTATCGGCTCTCCCTCAGAGCGGATGAGCTCTAGAGTGCCTGAATAATCATATACCATCGACTTTGTTTCATCGCCAGCCATCCAAATTTCCCTCTCAAACAAGAATTTTTAAGGGCTTTTCGTCCCTATGATGGCAGAATCATTACTGGCTTAAAAATATTGTCATTTGCAGGAGCCGGGCCTAATCATCTGAGGCGGTCGCTCAGGGAGTCCGAGGAATACGGGGTCATGAGGTCGATTGCAAACTCCCTGCCTGGGGTTGTCAGCTTGTACCATGCAATGTTGGCATATTCATTGGAGAATTTGTGCTGGTAGTTGTGCCTGATCTGCTGCGGAGTCATTTCGCGGTTCAGCATGTCAAGCGTGCTCCCGAATGTCAACATATTGCCTGCTGCAAATGCCATGACTGCATAGGTCATGTAGAGCATAATTTTCGACCTGACCATGCCATCCAGGGACTCCTTGAGGTTCCTGAACCCCCCGCCAATCGCTGATTCAGGCTCTGTAGGGGAATTGGCAGGAAGCGAATAGGGTCTATTCATCATTTTAGGGTGACAAGGAATGCATGCGGTTATTTAAGCCTATCGCTTCAGGTTCAAGCCCCGGGACAATGTCAGAAATTACCTCACTTCCTGTCCCAGTCAGGATTGCACCGCATCCATCCGCTTGAGTAGCGGAGATATGCCAGATGCCTTCCGCCGCTGGTCATCAGGGACCATGCATCGTTTACGTAACTGTTGCTGAACCTGCCCTGGTATTCGTTGTTGACCTCGCTTATGCTTTTGCCCTGGCAGAGCTCCTTGCTGACATGCGTATACGTGATGCCGTTGCCTCCCAGGTACATGGTGAATATGACAGGGATGGCTATCATCAGGTTAAACGGGTCTATGATATGCCTGAGATTCTTTTTCAGCTTCGAAAAATCGATTTCGCCGCCATGGACTGGTCCGGTCGGTGTCGGGGTTTCATCATGCACAGAATCATTTACGACCATGGAGTGGAGTGTAATGGCTGTATATTTAAAACTATCCCTAAGACAGGCTCATGCCCAGAGCTTCTTTTTCCTGTCCTCCCAGGCGATGAAGCCAAGGGCGACAGCATACAGGACGAAGCCGAACTGCGGGACCAGGACAGAGAGCGAGAACCAGCCCGGGTATTTCCTTTTCTCAAAGATCCTCCATTCAGCTATGACAAGCAGCACGAATAGCGCGATCCAGCCGAGGATCGGGATGAGGATGAGAAAGACCCATGGCCATGGAAATTCGCCCAGCTGGAGTACCAGGGCCTTCTTGACTATGGGTATCCAGGCAAGCCAAGCGTGCCTGTGGCCGAGCTTCCTTGCGATTGTGTACCAGGCAAGAGAGAAATATACATAGAGCCCTATCAGGATGGCTGCAAGTAAGACCAGCGCAAGTCCGATGAGTGCGCCGGCTATCCCGCCTGCAAATACTGCCCAGAACGCATTGGAAATAGCCATGGGGACAGGTAGCAACGACGATTATTAAAATGTTTCCAAAGCTGACCTTGCAAATAATTTTATAAACACAGGTTCAAGCCCCATATTCATGCGGCTCTCCCTCGGCTCGGCAATCAACCTCGACCTCATCAAAGCAGAGCAGCTCACAGCACCGACAACGTGCTATATCATTCTTGGAGAACGTTGTGAGAACAACTGCAACTTCTGCAGCCAGGGAGTCTCGGCAAGCAGGCTCTCGAGGCTGGACTGGCCTGAGACTGATGAAAAAACAGCGATTGAAAAGATAAACCAGAGCGATTTTTCAAGGGTCTGCCTGCAGTGCACATCGGCGACGATAGACAAGGTCAATGACATCATCGGCAAGATACATAAGCCCTTGAGCGTGAGCTATAATTTCAGGGACATCGATCAGGTCAGGAAGATATCTCCGAAGGCAGACAGGCTCTGCATCCCCCTCGATGCTGCAAACGAGGAGATATTCAGGAAGATGAAGCATGGTGATTTCAAAGAGCGGTCCGGCCTGATAAAGGAGGCTGCGCAGCTGTTCCCCGGAAAGACAGCGACCCACCTGATTGCTGGGCTCGGCGAGTCAGAAGACGAGATGCAAGGCCTCATGAGGTTGCTCCACAGGATGGGTGTGGGAATCGGGCTTTTCGCATTCACGCCTGTCAAAGGCACTCCGATGGAGAGCATGCCGCAGCCGGGCATAGGATACTATCGCAGGCTCCAGGCATATAATTACGAGCTCTGGCATGGAAAGCTCACAAGCGATGCATTCCGGACATCAGGATGCCCAAGCTGCAACAGGCCCTATTACAATGAGAGCCCTGCAGGGACAATCTACAATTACCCGAGAGAGCTCACTGAGGATGAATATGAAAGGTGCAGAAAGGAGATGGAGGCTGATTGAGGACACGGGCCATGACGCAGCGACCAACATGGCTGTGGACGAGGCAGTCCTGAGGGCATCGGAAATCCCGACACTCAGGCTCTATGAATGGTCGCCGCCGGCAGTCTCGATAGGCTATTTCCAGTCGCTTGAAAAGGAAGTCGATGAACGAGAATGCATACTGAGGGGCATCGACATAGTGAGGAGAATCACAGGCGGAGGGGCGGTTTTCCACGACATGGAGCTGACATACAGCTTCACCTGCCCTGAAAACCTTGTCCCTGCTGACATCATCAGGTCATACGAGCTCCTCTGCGGCATCATCGTAAAGGCCCTGGAGATGTCCGGCTTAGAGGCCGAGTTCAGTCCAATAAATGACATCCTCTCGAAAGGAAAGAAAGTCTCGGGCAATGCCCAGACAAGGAAGCAGGGCAGGCTCCTGCAGCACGGGACAATAATACTGGACACAGACCCTGAGAAGATGTTCACTGTATTGAAGGTGCCTGACGAGAAGCTCAGGGACAAATTGATCAAAAACGCAAGGGAAAGGGTCACGTCGCTAAAAGAGCTCGGCGTGACAGACATCGCAAGACTCAGGAAAAACATCGTCGCTGCATTCGAAGATGCTTTCGGCATAAGCCTTAGTCCGGGCAGGCTCACAAAGAAAGAGACAGAGCTTGCTGAAGAGCTAAGGACAAAATTCCATGGAAAAGAATGGAATCACATGAGATAGTCAGACCTTCTTGAGCTTCAGCCGTTCCTTCTTCACCTGCTTCTGCTCAGGCAGGGGCGCAGGCACAGAGTCTATTATCTCCTCGACAGAGACCCTCTTGGGCTGGAGCCTCGAGAAAAGCGACATGAGAGAAGCCCCGACAAACCCGAGGAATGCGTTTATGACAAGGATGGTCCCCGGCTGGGAAAGCTGGCGCGCCACAGGGCTAATCTCGAGGATTCCCAAAAATATAAGCACCACCCCTCCTACTGATACAATGGGGAGCATCTGCACAAGCCTCCTGTTCGCGGTGTTCATGATTATCGAGAAAACTATTAGTATCATGGCCAATGCAGGAAGGAAGCTCAGGAAAACGACATACAGCTGCGCGTCTGTCGTGAATGTCATGTACATGATGAAGAGGACTATGCCTGCGAGCGAAACCAGGAACATGATGCCAGGAGGGAGCTTGAGCGCCGGCTGGAGGTCTGTCACAGAGCCGTCCCTGACAGCTCTTATGGCCTTTCTCACCATCTTTGGATGATGCCCGAAATTGACAAGCGCCTTCTCAATCACCTCAAGGGTGTAACCCTGGCTCTGCTCCTTCTTGATGTAGTCGACCATGAGGTTCTGTATGTAGAAGTACAGGTCCTCGTCGAGCTCCTTCTTGCCGGTCTTCTTCTTATGAGAATATTTCGTCGTGTCAACCTCGCCGCATATCTCATCGACAAGGTCGCTCTCATACCCGTATCTCAGGAGGACGCTCTTGACATCGCTTATCCCGTAGCCCTGCGAGAGCTGGAACTCGACATAGCTCAGGAGATGATTTCTCATGTACTCCCTGTCAAGCTCCCATTTCATGCCTTATCCACTGGGTGTATTCATATTAAAATGTTTTTATTTATCAGGCAGTGACAGTTTCACTCCCATTTGACTTTCAGAAAATGCGCAGAGCACGAGATGCAGGGGTCGTAGGCCCTCACAAGCTTTTCCATGCTGAATACGATATCCTTCTCTTTCTTGTCCATGATATTCGGAAGTAGCTTTTTTATGTCGTCCTCGATGTTGCCCAGGTTCTGGGCAGTAGGGGTCACTACATTGGCCTTTACGACCTTGCCCTTGGCATCAAGTGTGTAGTCGTGTATGAGTATTCCCCTCGGCGCCTCGATTATCGCGATGCCCCTGCCTGCTTTTGCAGAAGCTGCCACAGGTATCTCGTCAGCGATCTTGAGTCCGGAAAGGATCTCTATGGCCCTGTCGATGACATGGACTACCTCTATCGCCTGTGCATAGTTGTTGTGATAGGGGTTGTAGCTCGGGAATCCTATGCTGCTCTTCTCGAGCATCTTCTGCGCGTTCTTGGAAAGCAGGTCCTGGTTGTTGTTGACCCTTGCAAGGGCGCCCACATAGTAGCTCCTCTTCTCGAACGACGAGAACTTCGCATTTGAGTAGGGCATCACCCTCTCCTTGAGGAAGCCCAGGTATTTTTCCTGTGGGATCTCGAGGCCGTTCGAGAACATTATCACGCCTTCTGTCACAGGATACTTCTCCTCTTCCTTCAATGACACGTATTCAGTGTGCCTCTTGAATCTCGGATAGCTGAGGCCGGAGAAGAGCTCCGCTGCCTTAGCAGCATCCGCCCTCGCCCTCTCAAGCTTCTTTTTCAGCTCATCAAGCTTCTCCTGCTCAGGAAGCTTGTGGAATCCGCCCACGCACATGCTGACCGGGTGCATAACCCTGCCTCCTATGATGCTGTCTATCTCGTTTCCCAGCTTCTTGAGCGAGAGTCCCAGCAGGACCTCTTTTCTGTACTTTTCCGCCATGTCTATTGCGCTCTGGTAGCCCAGATAGTCAGGAAGCGCAAGAAGGAACATGTGCAGGGAATGGCTCTGGATGAACGCGCCTATCTCCATTAGCTCCCGAAGGAGCCTAGTCTGCTCTGAGACCTTCACCCCTATGGCGTTCTCGATTGCCTTTAGGGCGACGATGGTATGGCTTACGCTGCAGATTCCGCAGATTCTCTGGGTGATGGTATGGACTTCTTTGAAATCCCTGCCTTTGACAAATCCCTCGAAATACCTTGCTCCCTCGACCACTGCGAGCTCGACCTTCTCGACCTTGCTGTTGTCAATCTTCACGGTCAGGTTCGCATGCCCCTCGATCTTTGTTATGTGGTCAAGCTTTATCTCTGCCATCAGCGGACCTCCTTCTGCCTGGGGTTCTTTCCGTATATCATGTGGAACGAGTCCTTTATGTCTTTCATGGAATGCTTCTGCTCCTTCATTAGCTGTGTGAATGCCTGAATGTTGGAATCGTCCATTATACCCCTGCAGCCGATGCAGTAGAGGTTGTTGCTCGGGCACACTGCTTCGCAGCCGCCGTAGGTCACAGGCCCAAGGCAGATCTTTTTGTCCAGGAGCAGGCATCGGTTCTCCCTTATCTTGCACTCCACGCAGACAGGCCACTCCCTCTGGTAGGGCATCCTGCCGAGCAGCAGTTCCTTGAGTATGGCTGCGAACTCCCTGTTGTCTATGGGACAGCCCCTAATCTGGTAATCCACAGGCACAACATCTGATACAGCTACAGCTGTCGTGTTCTTTATGTCGAGTTTGCTGCTGCCGAAGACCGCCTTCTCGACGTCTTGGCTCTTCATGAAGTTCTTCTGCGCCTGCACACCACCTGTGCATGCGCATGTGCCGAGGGCGACAAGCATCCTCGCCCTCTGCCTTATCTTCTTAGTCTTCTCCTTGTCCTCCTCAGTGGACACAGAACCTTCGAGGAATACGATGTCGAAGTCAGTGTTGATGTCCTCTGCCTTCGCGAGCCTGAATGAAAGGATGTCTATCTTGTCGACTATGTCAAGAAGGATGTCCTCGAGGTTCAATACCTCTATCTGGCATCCTTCGCAGCACGTCAGGGAGAATATCCCCACTTTCGGCTTAGTCATAGAAATCCCTCGCCTCCTTGTAGCTGAATACGGGCCCGTCCCTGCACATGTACTTGCCCGCGACCATGCAGTGGCCGCATTTTCCGACCCCGCATTTCATGTGCCTCTCGAAGCTTAGGTATATCTGCTCGTCCTCGAATCCCTTGCTCTTGAGCTTCTCTATGCATACGTTCATCATCACAGGCGGGCCGCAGAGTATGACTGCCTTGTTCTCAGGAGTTATGTCGGCACCTGCGAAAGCATCAGTGACAAAGCAGACCTTGCCCTTGTACGAAGGGTCTGCGCAGTGGTCGACTGTGAGGGTGACATTGTACTTCTGCGTCCACCTGTCGATGTCTTCCTTGAAAAGCATCTCGGCAGGGTCCCTAAAGCCCAGAAAAAGGCTCACACTGCCGAATTTCTTGTGGTTCTTCTCTACATATTCCAGGACCGAGCGCGGCGGCGCAAGGCCTGTCCCTCCTGCAATCAGGACGATGTCCTTGCCCTCCATCTCCTTCATGGGGTATCCTGTTCCGTATGGCCCCCGCATGAGGATTGTTCCGCCCTTCTCGAGCTTTATTATCTTCTTCGTGACATTGCCGACAGCTCTTACGAGCAGCTCGACATGGCCTTTTGCATATGAGCAGACAGATATAGGGCATTCCCCGATTCCCATCACTGAGACCTCGACGAACTGGCCCGGGTCAGGGTTGATGCCCGAGCTTACCTTGAAGAGCGCCGTGTCCGATGTGAGCATGCTCTTCTCTGTTATCTTGAAGCCTTTTGGCTCGTAAGGATTATTTGTCCTGCTCATTTATATCACTCAGTATGTCTGGTATGTTGCATACGTCTGTCGGGCATACAGTCACGCACCTTCCGCAGCCTGTGCACGTTATCTCGTCTATGGTTCGCTGGAGATACCTGAACTTGCACATCAGCCTGTGCTTGAACCTCTCGTTCCTGCCCTGGCGGAATATGTGGTTGCCCGCGACCTTTGTGTAGTCTGCTGACTGGCAGTAGTCCCAGAGCCTCTTCCTCTTGCCTGAAATCAGGTCAAGCTCTGGGTAGTCCTTTATGTCGAAGCAGGTGCACGTGGGGCAGACCAGGTTGCATGCGCTGCATGAGAGGCACTTGGCCGAGTACTTGTCCCAGTTCTTCGAGTGCCTGTTTACCTGGTTGGTCCTAAGCTTCATGCTGCAGTCAGGCAGGTCCTTGTTTGCCTCCCTCACCGAGGCCTTGAATATCTTCTTGTCGATGAGGCTGCTGCCCTTCTTGGTCCCGACGTCCACGATGAATCCGTCGGCTGTCCTCTCGAAGAACAGGTCGTATTCCGGGTTCTTGATGTCGAACGAGCTGCAGAAGCAGTTGTCGTTCTCCTCGGAATCGCACTTGAGCGCTATTATGAATATGTTCTCGCGCCTGTCTGAATAATATGTGTCCTCGATGTTCTCCCTGAAGAACTTGTCCATCTTCGTTACAGCTGAGACATCGCACATCCTCATGCCCAGGATCACCTTCTTCCTTCCGTCCTCGACAGCCTCGATAGTGTCTTTTTCCCCGCCGAGCAGGCTCTTCTTCTTCCCATAGTTGAAAAGCTCCTCTTCAGGCGGGAAGAAATATCTCTTGGGCGGGTAGTAGGAATTCTTCTCGAGGGTCATATCATCGAATGATTTCAGCATCGAGAAGGAGACGAGCTTTTCCTTCATCTGAGGCGCGATGACGTCGTATGATTTCATCAGGAGGTTGACGAATAAGGGGAAGTCCTCTTTTTTCAGCATATAAGCCATTATCAGATAATCAATTGGTTCTTGATATTTAAAGGTTTCTATGGTTCCGTCATCGTGCTTTTCGCCTGGAAGCGCGTTTATCATTATCGAGGTAAAACAAAAGTTATTTAATAAGGCCAGGCTGAAATACAAGTGCAGATGAACATCCTTGAGAACTCGAAGGTCGTATTCTTCGTATTCATGGCCCTCGGTTTCATCCTTCCCGGTCCGGCTGACCCGCTGAAGGTACTCCTTGTACCGCTTCTCATCGTCATGATGACCCTTTCAGTAAAGGACATCCATCTCGCGCACCTGAAGAAGGACGACTTCGGGAGGGCGGCAAAGCTCGTGCTTGTAAACTTCTTCGTGCTCTCTCCTGTCTACATAATCCTGAGCTTCCTGTTCATCAAGAACCCGGACTACAAAAACGGATTCATCCTACTCGCTGCCGTGCCGCCGGCAGCTGGAATCATCCCCCTCGGCTACATATACCACGGCGATGTCAGGGACTCGCTCATCGGCGAGGCTGTCTGCTATCTCTTCGCCCTCGTCTTCTCGCCTGTCCTCGTCTACATCTTCATGGGCCAGAAGGTCGATATCCTCTTCTTCGTGAAGATACTCCTTCTCATAATCTTCCTGCCGGTCGTCATCGCCCATTTCATGCACAACCTCGACTGGAAGATGTTCAGGAAGAAGAACATCATGATAAACCTCATCTACGGGCTGTCCATTTACATTTTCGTCGGTCTGAACAGGGAGACCTTCCTCTCCGACCCTCTCGGCCTGATACCAGTCGCAATAGTCGTGCTCCTTGCGACATTCGGCCTGGGCGCATTAATTTACATGATACTCGTGAAGAAGAAGGTGAAGAAGTCGCATGACATAATGTACGTGCTTTTCGGCACTTTCAAGAACGGCAACAGCGCAGCGACCCTGGGAATCCTCTTCATAGGTCCCGCAGCCGCAATCCCTGTAGCGATAAGGGGGCTGCTCACTCCGTTTTATTTCGCGTTTCTCGAGAAACTCTTCCATACACATGCAAAGTCAGTCTGAGAGATCCATGATAGCCTTTGCAAGGTCGCCTTCTGCATCCTCAATCGCCTTTCTTGCCTCGTCCATAGAGACATTGCACTGGTCCATGACTGTCTTGACATCCTCTTCGCTTATGTCAGGTGTCGAATCAGCCTGCCTTTCTGAGATCTCGCCCACGACCTGGAACGTGTCCTGGCCCATCATGTTGACCCTCGACACCTGGGGATTGTCGATGACTATCTCCCTTCCCGAGCACTTTATTATGACCTGCTCTGCATCGTCAATCTCTTCCTGCTTGATGCCCATGCGTTTCATGGCCTGCTTCATCGCTCTCGGGTTCATTCCTGGAAACATGCTGTCACCATCCTATGGCAGCCCGAACCAGCCTGCGCCTGCAGAGTGCAGAATTAGCTCAATAACTATCACGATGCAGGTGAGGACAATTATATGTCCCGGCTTGAACTCTATCTTCGAGCGGTACTCGTCAAAATATCTGGTGATGCCCGCAGTCGAGGTGGGCATGTTGACTTTCCTGTCTCTTGCCATTTTATCCTGTGTAATATTGCCTGGTTTAAAAAGATTGCGGAAATTGTTTAGGTTAAATTTATATTGAATCCCTGATTATTCAGCAAGATGGAAGAGATAATACTCGGAGTGTCCTGCTGGCCGACACTCGCCCTCGGCTCTGACACGGCAGGCTCCGCGTGCTTTGCGGAAAAAAATAGGTTTATCATGACAGAGCCTGCTGGGGACCTCTCGATTGTCGAGAACCAGGATAGATACAAAAAAAGCTTAGGACAGCTCATAAGGATGAAAAAGCCTCAGCTCATCGCTTGCGACATGCACCCTGATTTTCACTCCTCTGCGTATGCTGAGGAGCTTGCTAAAAGGTTCTCATGCAGCCTTAAGAAAATACAGCACCACAAGGCCCATGTCGCTGGTGCGGCAGCAGAGCATGGGCTAACAGAATACACGGGCATTGCCTGCGACGGGCTCGGCTACGGTGATGACGGCAAGCTCTGGGGAGGGGAGGTGTTCGACGTGAGCAGGAGCAGGTTCACAAGAGTCGGGCACCTGGAAGAGCAGCCTCAGGTAGGAGGGGATTCTGCTGCCCTGTACCCCAAAAAGATGCTTTTCGGCATCCTGTCAGGGTTCATGGAAAGGGAGAGGCTCAGTGATTTCTTTGATGCAGATGAGATCAAGGCATATAGCGGCCAGCTCGAGCAGGGCTTCAACGTGTTCCAGACGACGTCTACGGGCCGCGTGCTCGATGCAGCCTCCTGCCTCTTGGGAATCTCATGCGAGAGAAAGTACGAGGGCGGGCCTGCAATTGAGCTTGAGAAGGCTGCCTCAGGCAGACCGTACAGGCTGGAGCCGGTCATCGAAAAGCAAGGCAAGATGCTTGTCCTCAGCACTGCAGAGCTGTTCAGGTTCCTCATTGACAACCTCTCCCGGGACAGGGCAAGGCTTGCAATTACTGCCCAGATGTATATTGCTGAAGGGTTGCACACCATCGCCAAAAAAGGGAATAAGGACATGGTGTTCTCAGGCGGGGTCGCCCTCAACAAGGCCATATCAGGATTTATGCAGAAGAACGGCGTGCTGCTGAACAGGAAAATTCCGCCGGGAGATGCGGGCATCTGCATAGGCCAGGCAGTGGTCGCGAATCTCTGAATCGGATTTTCAGATAAAATTATTTCCTATCCATTCGCCTATGAAATAAGTTAGGATAATGACGACGATTGCTATGAATAGGTGCTCTGCTATGACCCTCAGCGGCTTTGCATTCTGCATCTTCGCAATGAAGTAGCTGAGAATGCCTATCAGCCCGAGACCCATAACGACGCTGATGATTAT
Organism: uncultured Methanosarcinales archaeon; assembly: GCA_964469935.1. Classification (GTDB taxonomy): domain Archaea; phylum Nanobdellota; class Nanobdellia; order Woesearchaeales; family DSVV01; genus CAYXZQ01. The sequence goes on along the minus strand of CAYXZQ010000045.1, from coordinate 1,543 downwards.
TGCAGTGCTTAGCTGGAAGAGCAAGACAGGGACTGCAAAGAGCATCGCGAATAAAAACTTCGAGAAGAAAGTGCTCAGGGTGGCGGTCCAAATCTCCCTTGTCGTGTGATGGTTCTCTGATTCCTCGGATATGTGCATGCCGAGCGCGTCTGAGAAAGAGTCGGCGACAGCGATAGTGATGATGCCTCCGAGGACGACCAATTTCGAATGAGTGCCCGAATCAAGGCCGATTATGAGCCCGAGAGTGGTGATAATCCCGGATGTGACGCCGAAAGTGCTGCCCTTGATTATCGAAAGCCTCATCAGGAATCAGGGTGAGCATCAGATATATAAGTGTTTTGCCGGAATATTGGCATATTTCAGTGGTTGTGCGCCCTTGCCTGCATGTGCTTCTTCTCATGCTCCAGGAACACTGCCAGGTCCTTGTACGAATCTCTGTCAGAGGAGGATGTCCTGAAGAACTCAAGAGCCTTGTTCGCCTTCCTGGCATCCCTGACATACCTGTCCTCATCAAACCCGACAGCATCTGCGATGTCGTACTTGGAGATTACTGCTGCAGAAGCGCCGTGGAATATTATTGGGTATTTCTCAGGCTTGTCCGCCCCCTCTGCTGTCGAGCTTACTACGATGTTCATGTGCTGGCCGAGGCCTACCCCTGCAGGGCAGACAAGATTTCCCACGTTCTCGATTATCAGGAACCCGTCCGCGGGAAGCTTCATCTTCCCGATCGCATCCTCTACCATGGCTGCTGTGAGATGGCAGCCGCTATGGGTGTTTATCTGGAAGGCCACGATTCCCAACCTCTCCATCCTTTTCTTGTCGATGTCTGATTCGAGGTCGCCCTGGATGACCGCAAGCTTCGTCTTGCCGATGAAGGTCGCCATGCCCTCTATGAGTGTCGTCTTGCCAGAGCCCGGCGCCCCCATCAGGTTTATGCAGAATACGCCCTTGTCCGTCAGCCTGTGCCAGGTACTGTGCGCGATTCTGTCATTCTCATCTGTCACTGACTTCTCTATGACAATCTCCCTGGGCTTGTCCGTGCCCTTGACATGCTTTTCGTCGTGCCCGCATCCGCATTCATCGCAAATCCTCATCACCCTTTATCTTCTTTATCTTGAGTTCGCTTCCCGCTGTCTCCTTTATCCTGAGACTGCTTCCCCTGGTTATATCCGAATCCTTCTTCAGGATGTTGTAATAGTATTTAAGGGGAGTCTTTTTGTACGTGGTCAGGCTTCCGAGCTCGATGAAGATCTCCTTCGGCCTGAGATTCACCTTCCTGCTCTCCTTAACGACTATCCGTACAATCTCCCTTGTTATAGCAAGCTCGTGCATGTTCTGCTCAAATCCTCAGCATATCCGGGGTACTATCCTTCCTGACGGCACGGGCATGACCCTCCTTCCAAGCCGGGTCTGGACCATCACCCTGTTCCCTGCGACGACCTCGCCGATGACCGCCGCGTCCCAGATGAACCTCCTCAGCGCCTTCTCTGCCCCAGCAGCAACCTCTTATGGGCAGACGCACACGAAGACACACTCGCATGCA
>CAYXZQ010000044.1:0-13950 GCA_964469935.1 uncultured Methanosarcinales archaeon | reverse complement strand
TGACGCAAGTATCGAGTCTGTGCCTGAGAAATCGATTATTCCCGTGTCCTTCATCAGGCACTGCCTAATCCTTCCGTCAGCAGTGATCCTTATCTTGTTGCAGCTCTCGCAGAACTCCCTGCTTGGCCTCACTGTCTCGACAAACACGTCGCCGAAGAAGAACCTCTTCCTTCTCTGCATGTCCCTGATGGCCATGTCATCTGCCTTTGAAGAGAGCAGCCTTTCAATGTCCTCAAGCGGACAGAAGAAAATGTCATGATTCTTGCATTCGACAAGCTCGATGAGCTGGAGATTGATGCCGTTGCCCATGCAGAACCCGAGCATCCCGAATACCTCGCTGTCATTGATGCCCTTGAGCACCACCATGTTGAGCTTTACCCCGAGGCCAGCATCTTTTGCAGACAGTATGCCGTTCCTGAGCCTCTCGATGTTCTTCGGCAGTACGCCTGTGAGGGAATCGCAGCCGATGTTTACTCTCTCAAGCCCTGCCTTTTTCAGTTCCAGGGCATGCACATCAAGAAGCGTCCCGTTCGTGGTCAGGCTTATGTCAGAGAACCCCAGCTCTCTTGCATGGCTGATTATTTCATACAGGTCCCTGCGCAGCAGCGGCTCGCCTCCTGTGAACTTGATTGTCATGATGCCAGAGGCCCTGGCCTCTTCGAGAACCTTGCGCACCTGCCAAGTGTCCATCTCACTGACAGAATCCCCATTGCCTTCCTTATGGCAGTAGAAGCAATCCAGGTTGCACCTGTTCGTGAGCGAGATTCTCAGGTGATCGATCTTCCTTCCGGACATGTCTGTCAATGCAATTTTTTCGCCACCTCTTCGTATTTCTTTATCAGCATCTCGCCTGCAGGCGCCAGCTTCGTGTAGCCTCCCGCATCCTTCCCCCCCTTGTGCGACTCGATTATCTTATTGCCCAGATGCTTCTCTATCTTACGGATATAATTATATGCTGTCTTGTATGATATGCCGAGTTTCTCAGCGCTGATCTTTAGAGAACTCGTTCTCTTGATGTTCTTGAGAAGATTGTACCTGCCGATACCAAGCAGGGGTTTCCTATCATATTCCAGCCATATCTTGTAGTTGTACGTCAGCCTGATTCCCATCACCTTTTTTTATCCAAGGGAGCGATATGTATTTAAATTCTTTTCGGTAAAACACCTGATTGTCCATAAGAACATTTTTATATTCAAGACAGAACACAGGCCGGATGAAGGTCCTGTTCGTCTGCGGTGGGAATGCGGCAAGAAGCCAGATGGCCGAGGCGTATTTCAACATGCTTGCGGGAGGCAGCCACTATGCGACAAGCGCAGGCACCAGGGTCAGGGAAGAGACAGAGAAAAAGCGCGAAAGCCCTCCTGAGTACACAATACGATGCATGGTAGAGAAGGGTATTGATATTGAAGGAAGCTTCAGGAAACGGCTGACTCTTGACATGGTTGTCAATGCAGACAGGGTGGTTGTGATGGACACCCGGTCCCTGCCTGATTACCTTACAGGCTCAGGCAAAGTGGAGATTTGGGATGTTCCTGATACCAAATACAGGGACTATCAATTCTATTGTGGTGTCAGGGACAGGATTGAATTGATGGTAAAAGGATTGGTTGCAGGCATCTAGAAACAGGATCTCACAGCCCGAAGCTGTCCTGGAACTCCCTTATCCTCTGGAACTCCGCAAGGAAATTGTATCCCTTGTCCGTCAGGATGAAGAACTTGTTCTTGTCGTCGAAATCCTTCTTCACGAGTCCCTTCTCGATGAGCTCGTCAAGGTAGGCGTTCATCCTCTGGTAGGAGAGGTTGGACTTGTAGAGTAGGTGAGTCGGTTTTATCTTCCCGCGCCTCTTCTGGATCGCAAGCATTATGTCATGGATTATGTCAAGCCTCGACCTCTTTTCTTTCAATTTTTCACCCCGATGAAAAATTTAAGGTTACGAACCTTAAGTGAGTGAACTTTCAATTTTTCACCCCGATGAAAAATTGGTAGTCGCGAAAGCTGATTGAGCAGGCTATCATTTTCTGAACACCAGCACCATGTTTAGAAGCAGCAGGACGAATCCGGCAAGCTGAAGCACGTTTCCCACCACGATATAAATCCTGTCCAAGTTTACGAGCACTAAGAACACCTGGGAGACTAGGAGCGCAAGCATGGAATAGAGCACGATAAAAGAGTTCACCCTTCGTATCCTTGAATGGTTGTGGAAAAGGTGAATCACGATGTATAGAAGCATTATGATCATGGACACATGGAAAGCGAAGAACGTGCTCTGGGAAAGGAATGAGATGAACAGCAGAAGGATGAAGAGCAGGGATACTGTCCTGATATTGTCTATCCTCATGAATACTGCGACAAGTATCATGAAGCCTGCAAGCATGAGAAATACGTGTATGAAGTATGCGATGCTGTACAGAAGCGATATCGACGCGACCTTTGAGAGAGCCTGCGTGATATTGGGTATCCTTCCTATGAGGTGAGTGTATGCGACATAATCGGCAGCTGCCCTTATTATGTAGGATGCTGTCACTGAGAGGAAAGCGAGAGTGAAATAGAGGTATCTCCTGTCCCTGGTGATGTTGTAGACCTTGAGGCTGTAGAATGCGATTAGCAGGGTCACGAGGAACGAAAATATCCCGAAGCCGAAACCTATGCTGTAAAACCAGCTTGGACCGAAAACGAACCCCACATTACCCACCTTTAAGGTGCGACACGGCTGCTTTTTTTAAATTTTATGCATTTGAATTATAGATTTTGCCTTGATAAGGGATATATAAAGGTTTGACATCCCTGTATGCAGTGGAAAAAACCCAAGCCTGTTTTACCTGAACAGCACCTCCGTGGTCTTTTTTCCACTATCAAGTGCCCAAAAAAAGGTGATATCACATGGTAGATGCCGAAGAATATATTGAACTTGATTTCACGTACCCCGAAACCGATATGAGTGCCCCCACGATAGTGGGGGCAGTCACCGGTGATTTCTGAAATATCAGCGGAATTTACCATCCAAAAATTATATAAAATACAACTTTTTCTTATCTGGCCATGTACGACATAGCGATAATCGGCGCAGGACCGGCAGGGATTACAGCTGCAGTATACGCGGCAAGGTACAGGCTAAAGACCCTCCTTCTTTCTCCTGACATCGGCGGCTGGGCAGCCAAGGCCCACAGGATCGAGAATTTCCCGAGTAGGGTGACAGTGTTCGGCAAAGAGCTCAAGGGATTCTACATGGAGCAGGTGCAGGCCAATGACATCGACTATAGAAAAGAGACGGCAGCAGAAGTGACCAGGGAAAAAGATAGCTTCTCGATTAAGACTGATAAGGGTGAGCACGAGGCAAGGTTTGTCCTTTATGCAGTAGGGACAAAGAAGCGCAAGCTGAATGTCCCGGGCGAGGATGAGTTTTTGGGAAAAGGCGTAGCCCTCTGCGCAACATGCGATGCCCCTTTCTTCAAGGGAAAGGAGGTTGCTGTCATCGGCGGGAATGACTCAGGCACTACAGCAGCACTCCTTCTTGCAGAGTACGCAACAAAAGTCTACATAGTGGAGATGCTGGACAAGCTTCCCACAGAGCCTGTCTGGATGGAAGCGATTGGAAATGAGCCGAAGATAGAAGTGATAACAGGTGACACTGTCAAAGAGATAACAGGCAAGGATGTCGTGCAGAAGATAACCCTGAATTCAGGGAGGGAGCTTGAGGTAGGAGGGGTGTTCATCGAAGTCGGCTCAATACCTGACACATCCATGCTGGATAAGCTGGATGTCAAAAAGGACAGGTGGGGTCACATCGAGGTCGACAATTCCCAGTTGACGAGCATCGACAGGCTCTATGCAGCAGGCGACATAACAAACGGCTCGAATTACATGCGCCAGATCGTCGCTGCACAGGCTGAGGGGGCGATATCTGCCCAGGCCATATACAAAAGGATAGCAAAAGGTGAAATTAATGAAACATAAAGAACAGCGTGTTCTGGTTCTCTTCGATGTTCAGAACATGTATTACAGCGCAAAGCACTACTATGACACCAAGGTCAATTTCAAGGAGATACTCAATGCGGCAGTCGCCGGAAGGAGTCTCATCAGGGCCATCGCATATGTCATAAAGACAGAGATAAAGGACGAGGTCAATTTCCATGACGCCCTCAACAAGATAGGCATCGAGGTCAAGGCCAAGGACATCCAGATATTCGCAGGAGGGGCTAAGAAGGGCGACTGGGACATCGGCATCGCCATGGACGCCGTGAGGCTCTCGAACAAGGTCGACACTGTGGTTCTAGTGAGCGGTGACGGCGATTTCGCCGAGCTACTGAAATATCTCAAGTCCCACGGCTGCAGATGCGAGGTCATCGCGTTCGCACAGACAGCATCCAAGCATATCAGGGAGGAGGCAGATGATTTCCAGGACCTCTCCAAGAACACGAAGAAGTTCCTGATAAGGGGAAGGAAGCCGATGAAGAGGTCTCCTGCAAGGAAGCCGCCGGCAAAGTCTGCACCCTCCAGGCCCCAGCCAAAGGCAGCCGCCGGCAGGCTACAGGCAAGGACAGCTCCGCCGAGGATTGCCAGGGCAGAGACGCTCGATCCGATACAGAAGGATATACTGGACGCGAACCTCAACCAGGTGAACTGAATTTTTTTTTCTTTTAATCTTAAGGTATCTTCTGAGGGTATGATTGTTCTGAAACAACCTCCAATCAATAAAACTTATAAACTGCCTGTGATATTCTCATCCTAACATGGATGACAGCCTTGTCGAAAAATCAAGGGAGGTGCTTCTCGGCTGCTGCCAAAAAAACGGCGCCATCATCGCTGCTGATTCTGACAGGCCCGACTATCCTCATGATGTCCAGAGCTACAGGTTCGTATGGCCGAGGGACTCTGCATACATATGTTACGCGCTGGACCTATTGGGGATAAAAGAGGAGCAGGCCAATTTCTTCAGGTGGCTGAAAAGGGCAGAGGACCTGGAAAGGACAGGCCTCCTCTACCAGAACTACCACACGAACGGCAGGAAGAGATGGACGGGTTTTCAGCCGGACCAAAACGGCACCGTGCTCTGGGCCCTGCATAATTTCATAGGGAAGAACCCGGGCTATAAGAGGGAATTCACACCGCTCGTCAAGCTCCTTGCAGACGGCATATGCAGGGTCTGGAAGAAGGAGCATTTCTCAGTCATCACGCAGGACCTCTGGGAAGAGAGGAACACGTATCCTGAGATGAAGAACAACCACACGTATTCCATCGCCGCATGCGCAAGGGGCCTGAAGTGCGCAAGCGCTATAACATCGAACAGGAACTGGCTCAAGGTTTCCAAGCAGATGGAGACCATGGCAAAGAGTTCCTACCACGATTTCCTTTTCGTGAGGATGGCAGGCATGAACATCGATTTCAGGCCCGACATATCGATACTCGGTCTGATCTGGCCGTTCGGGATACTTAAGGCAGACGACATAAGGATAATAAACACAGTCGACAACCTTCACAAAGTGCTTGAGGAGAAAGGTCTGTTCCACAGGTACCAGTACGACGACTATGACGGATTCAGGTTCCAGGGGACCGACGCTTTCAGGGGGTCCGGCACCTGGCCAATCGCTAATTTCTGGATATCTGTGTATTATTCCATAAGAGGCGACAGGGAAAGGGCGGGCCAGTATATAAAAAATGTCATCCATAGGCTGGACAAGAACAAGAACATACCCGAACAGATGTTCAGTAACAATGTCCAGTCGTCAGTGAAGCCACTCGCATGGAGCCACGCCATGTACATAATCGCAATGGCTCACCTGTCGAAGTGATAGTGGGGATGCAGTCCTTTCATGTCGGCATTCCTCGGCGACTTCCCCTTCTCGTAACATTCCCTGCAGAATATGAGGACCTTTGTTGAGTCCTCCACGGGCTTCTGGACCTGGTGCTCGTCGCAGATGTACCGCCTGCAGGCGTCACAAAACTTGTTCGTATGCTGTCCGCAGACTATGCACTCCCCGTCCTCGCTGAAAATGAAACCCATCTTCTATTTCTTTATCAGTTCATCAAGTTTGTCTGTGGGCTTTTTAGCTGCCTGGCCCTGCTGCTGAGCTGCCTGTGCCTGGGACACAAGGTCCACACCTAGTTCCTTGAGCGCCTTGACATGCATCTGGATAAGCTGCTCGACTATGGAGATTATCTTTGCCATCTCCTCCCTTTCCTTCATCAGGGTGGAGAGGGCCCCCTTATGGAAGCCTATCTGCTCATCCTTGCTTGCCTCAGGCTGTTTCTGCTGTTCTGCCATGATTATGACCTCCTGATTGTTGTTCCCCGTTAAACTGTACTATTATAAATAATTTTTGACAAAAGAAATCTATCATTTGCGGCTTTGCTTTTTTTTGGACAGCATCGCAATCTTCTTCCGGCTTCTTATCCATGGATAAAACACAGCAGTCAAAGCGACCAATGTCACGATGAGCAGTACCGCTAGGATGACTGGCCATGCCTGATTAAGCTTTTTTGGAGGAACGTCCTTGATGAGCATCCCTGTGCTGTTGGTGCTTGCATTCACTTTGGGGAGCATCCCTGCTGCTGTGAAGTCCTTTGTGGGTTTTGTGCCATTTGCAGCTACCGGTTCTGAGACTTTAACAGAAGTTTTCTCTTCCATGCCCTGTGATTCTGATGCAATTGTCTCGGCAGATGGTTGAACGTATGTACAGGTCATGGTCAGTACCGGCCTGAAATTGATTGTCGAGCAGTTGTTTAGGTCCTGGCAGTCCCTCGACCTGAGTCCTGTTATCGAGCATTCTGACCAGTTTCCACAGGTCCATCTCTCGGCACATTGCGAACTGCTACCGCCTCCGCCTCCTCCGCCTCCTCCGCCGCAGGTATATGCCCCTCCTGTGCATTCGCAGGCAGAGCTGAGAGTCGAACCGCTGTAGCAATCCCTCGTACACGCGACTCCAGGATGCGAACCAGCGTCATTGTCGTCGCAGTCTGCTGTTCCGCAAGCGCCTCCTTCTACATAATATCCGTCGGCGTCAGCGTCTGTGCATTTCTGGACGACTCCGGAATGATGTAACCCGGTGATCTTGTACCTGATGCCAAATAATGAACATGTATAACCATCTACAGATACATTGTCGCAGGCTACAAGGGTCTCGTTGGCCCCATCACAGCCTGGACTTATCTCACTGATATTGAGTATGGATGCGTCCTTTATGCAGACATGGTCCATGCCGTGGTCCAGGTCGTCGACATATGCTGACTTTGTCATTCCGCCGGGCAACTCTAGGCCGCCGAGCAGTATCGAGCCGATACCCCCAGCCGTGTCGACCTGGATAATTATCATGGAAGCATTAAGTGTGGAGGATGATGCGTTCCAGGGGAATTCCACTGTGGTTGAATTCGTCGCATTGTCCTCGATGCTTACTTTGATCATTCCGGAATATTCAGTCTCTGAATTTGAATATTTCCCTATCTTATCGCCGGTGGCAAAGTCATAGAAGACGATGTCGTTGTCCTGAATATGTCCTGACGCAATACCCTCATCCACATATCCGTCGCAGTCGTTGTCAAGGTTATCCAGGGTCTCGTTCTGTGGCTCATAGTTGCTCGCATTCTCAGTCATGCTGGTGCCGTTGCAGTATTCGTTGTTGCCGAGGCAAAGTCCCTCCTGGTTAGGCAGGTACTCCCGGTCAACCTGGCCGTCGCAGTTGTCGTCAGTTCCGTCGCAGATTTCCGGGACGCCGGGATTTATCGAGGCGTTGAGATCGTCGCAGTCAGTCGCATTCGTGTAATTGTCTCCATCAGCATCTGAGTCGCATGCGTCTCCGACGCTGTCATTGTCCATGTCTTCCTGAAGCGGGTTTTCGGCAAACGGGCAGTTGTCCACGTCACCGCAGATGCCATCACCGTCGATGTCATTTTGGGAGTCATTGGGACAGGCATCGCATGCGTCCCCTATGCTGTCATTATCAGAATCCTGCTGCAGGGTGTTGCTGATGGATGGGCAGTTGTCAACATTGCCGCAGATGCCGTCACCGTCGATGTCATTTTGGGAGTCATTGGGACAGGCATCGCATGCGTCCCCTATGCCGTCACCGTCAGCATCAGCCTGGGCCGGATTCAAGATTGCAGGGCAGTTGTCAATCCTGTCATGCACGCCATCATTGTCTATGTCAGTCGAGGTGATGATGAAAGGGTAGCGGAGGTCCAGGATGTCTGTCGTATTGTACCAGTCATTATCATTGTATGCGCTCTCTGAATAAGCAATCCTGATGAAGCCTCCTTCGCCCCAGTACGGCCCCCAGCTGTTCTTTCCGATCCAGTACCCTCCAGTATCATTATAGCCAACGAGCGCAATCGCATGGCCTCCGCAGGCCCCGGCCATAGCATCATCGACAAGGATGCCTCCGCTGTACAGGTCAAATGCATCGCAGGCAAAGATGCCTGCAAAGACCGGCCCGTTATCTGATATGGCCTGCTTTATCGCGCTGCTGCTGGCAGAGACCAATGAATAGTTAGCTTTTACGAGCCCGTCTTCCCACCCTGCACACTTGCTACTGCAGCTGCCGTTTTCACCTGTGGCTCCGCTCGAATAGGGGAAGCACGATTCCCGGACAACCCCTGAATTCTGGAGGTAATCCAGCGTCAGTTCCATGTATCCCCCGCTGCACCCTGCCTGGCAGCCCAGCCCGGGCCAAGTGTAGCCATTATAGCATGAATGGTCGCATGAGATGAGATTCTGTTCAGACAGATTTATCCCAAAGCCGCTGTCATTGAGATTGATGTTGACCTGTGCCTCTGCCATGCCTGCGGCTGCAAATGCCCAGCAGCTCCCGCAAAGTCCCTGGTTCTTGATTGATGTTATCCAGTCGCTGCCGCTATGATCTCTCCAGTCGAAGCTGGAGGGGGTGCTCGCACCCAGAATAGAAGAAGTTGAGCTCTCGGACAATGGAATTTCAGAAGATAACGATGAGATGGCGGTCCTCTTGGCAAGATATGCCTCTGGCTCTGCTTTCAATTCTGAATTTATGTAATCGGTCCCGTAATCTAAAGTCCTGATTGCAGCAGGAACGCCGGATTTGACATTCTGGACAACAGCGCGGTTCTCCCTGTAGAACTCCCACTCCTCTATGGCTTTGCCTTGAGATGTTATGCAGACACCATACTGGTTCCCTGCCTTGTCAACCCTGGCCTGGTAGCTGTTCCCCCTCTCGATGCAGAGGCTTGCCGCAGGGTTCTGGACAGCCACGCACACAGACACTGAGAGAAAAAGGAATAAAGCCAGAAAAAAACAGAACTTTCCATTCATGGGCATTCACCCCTGAAATACGCCCATTCCTCGCAGACAGTCCCGTTAGGAAGGGTACAGTAGCCTGCCTGGCCCCCGTCAGGCCCTGTCCGTATCTCAAGGCTTCCACCCTTGTCCACGCAATGGGTCGACGCGGGGTTCGCCAGGCCGGACACGGACGCGTTCTGCACAGTTTTATCATCATGCTGCACACCACAGCCTGCGACGAGAAGACAAAAGGCAAGCGCAATCACAATTATCCTGTTTTCCAATTCAATCCCCAGATTACGATTGTATTGGTTGGGACTATTTAAAACTTTTCGATTGTCCCCTTCAAAAGATTAATATATAATCGAGAAATCTATTCATTCCACAGAAAAGGTGATAAGCTTCATACTAGGAAAGATAACAGGAAGGGTGACGACCACGAAATTTGATTTTCTCGTCGAAAACAAGACAGAGAAATTCGATTACTGCCAAGTGTATCACAGGGAATACGAGTTTGTCCTCTGCCAGGTCATCGAGCTCGAGAAGACCACAGACGAGGTGAAGGCCCGGTGCATAATAATAGGCTATAGGGACAGGCATGGCAGGATCCGGCAGATAAGGAGCCCATTCGACGTCGGCACAGATGTTCTGAAGGCCGAGGAGGAGTTCATAAAAGCCGTTGTCATGCTCGATGACGTGAAGAAAGGCGCCTATGTGGGCCTTCTTGAAGGGACGAACATACCGGTCTATCTCGACCTCAACAAGCTCCTGACAAGGCATGTGGCTATCCTTGCGAAGTCCGGCTCAGGCAAGTCCTATTCAGTCGGGGTGCTGCTGGAAGAGATAATGGACAAGAATGTCCCGCTTCTGATAATCGACCCTCACGGGGAATACACTACGCTCAAGGAAGAGAACGACAACAAGAAGGACAAGGCTTCCATGGCGAGGTACAAGATAAAGCCCAAGTCCTATGCAAGGAAGGTCGCTGTATACGGCGACACACAGCTCGACCCGGGATTCAAGCCGCTCAAGCTGGACGAGAACCTGACGGCCGAGGAGATCGTCAACCTTCTCCCGGCAAGACTGACAAGCAGCCAGATGGGCATCCTCTACAGCACGATAAAGGAGCTTGAGCACCTCAACCTCGACAATCTCATCCTTCAGCTGCAGGCAGGCGAGAACAACCAGAAATGGAACCTCATTAACATGGTCGAATACCTGAAAGGATTGAAGCTCTTCTCTGCCGACCCTACGTCATTCAACGAGCTTGTCCAGTCAGGGAGATGCTCAATACTAAATCTCAAGGGAACAGACCCACAGGTCCAGGAGATGATAATATACAAGCTGCTCAAGGACCTCTTCGCAGAGAGGAAGCTCGAGAAGATCCCGCCGTTCTTCCTGGTCATAGAAGAGGCGCACAACTTCGTCCCTGAGAAGGGCTTTAGCGAGGCGAAGTCCTCGAAGATAATAAAGACCATAGCATCCGAGGGCAGGAAATTCGGCCTCGGGCTCTGCGTCGTGTCCCAGAGGCCTGCAATCGTCCAGAAGACAGTGCTCTCCCAGTGCACAACCCAGGTGATACTGAAGATTACGAACCCTAATGACCTCAAGGCAATAACGAACTCTGTGGAAGGCATCACGTACGAGACGGAGAACGAGATAAAGAACCTGCCTGTGGGCACGGCGCTGATAACAGGCATTGTCGACATGCCGCTCCTGGTCAATTTCAGGCCGAGAAAGACCCGGCACGGAGGAGAGGCTGTGGACATTCTTGGCATGCAGGAGGGCGAGGACAAGTTCTTCGACGACCTCAAAGATTTCAAGGACAAGAAGCTCATGCCTGTGATACAGCCGAAGCTCACTCCTAAAGACATAAGGCTCATGAGCGAGAAAGTGGTGGATATCGAGACAGTCCTTGTGCCCTGCATGATGTTCCTCTGCGAGAACAAGGGAAGGGAGTTCAACCTGCTCGTGGAGATGGTGAGCGGGAGCGTAGTGACAGACATCGAGCAGGCAAAGATAAAGTCAGCGTTCCTGCCCGAGCTTGACAAGCTCACAAGCGAGGAGCTCAAGGTCCTCGAGAGCGCCTTCAGGCTCAAGAGGTTCACCGCAGAATCATTCATACAGAAGACAGGCAGGGGCCTTGATACAGAGAGCATCATAAAATCGCTCGCTGCCAAGGGCTACCTCACGAACAGGTATGGCAACTTCGAGATCTCGGACAGGTATATCCTCACAGACATCGCTAAGCACGCATTCTTTGCAAAGATAGAGTTCCACAGGACGGACGCAGCCAAGATCCTTCCGAAGAAGCAGAGGATCGACTCTGTGAAGGCGCTTGTCTCCAAGTTCACGACAGTGAAAGACCAGAGGGAATGCTTCCTCGTCCATTACAGTGTTTCTCCAAAGAAATAGCCCCGCTATCCATTGCTGATGCGGAAATTAGCTATATTTTTATATCAATATATAGAAAAGTTTATATATTCTTAATACAATGTATTACGATATCTTATCTGATAGCATAAAAAATGACTGAAACTTCTCTTGAAGAAGAGGTGCAGGGACATGACCGGGAAAACATCTCCGGCTTTGGGGACTTGTCGAAGCTGGAAAGATTCTTTGTTAAGCCTTATCGGCATTCATCGCAGGACAGGCAGAGAGAGGTCGGACGCCTGGACGACGTCTCCCTGAGGTTAAGGGAGCCGACATACGACCCTGACACGCTGACAAGAGAATTGGTGACAGATATCGACGAAGGCCTTATGAAAGACATCGAGGACAACATACCTCGGTGGCTCAAGAGTTACACACCCATGATTCTTGCCGCAGCAAGGAGCATTCTGAGCCTCAAGGGTTACATTGAGAACTTCAAATGGAGAAAGAGCCAGGAGAATGGAGACATAGGATACCATAATGCCGTGAGAAAATTTCTCACTCAGGAGGATGAGAAGTTCAAGAGGATAATTTTCTACAACAGCCTGAACCCGGTGAACCTGGGTGTCTGCGACAGGAAGAGCTATAACGGTTTTCTCAATCACCTGCTAATGGGCATGGGCAATAACGGATACCTCAAAGAGATGCAGGAGCAGATGAACGGCAGCTCGTCCAATAAGGTAGACAAGCTCAGCGTGATACCATCGTTCCTGCAGACGTGGGATTTCTCTTTCCATATCCTGGAATCCATGAACTATTACTGCAACAACAAGTGTTCGTATGAACCGCACTGCGTCACAGCGACAATCCTTCCGGGCAGGGACGGCCAAAGGGCGATCACTTCTGAGAATTATTTCGGCTGATTCTTCTGCATTGCCGCATCCCGGCGGAAAATTTTATAAGGAACAGGTCATAGATACGGAAATATGCAGCATATTAAGGAGAACCCCAAGGTCGAGGTCATGCTCGCAAAGACAGACGAGTTCATAGGGAACCTGGGCTTCACTGAGCATGGCAGGAGGCATGCCGAGCTAGTCTCAAGTATCGCGCACAACATACTCAAGCGCCTGGACTATTCTGAGAGAGAGCAGAAGCTTGCGGAGATTGCCGGCTACCTCCACGACATAGGGAACGCGATAAACAGGGTCTACCATGCCCAGACAGGGGCTGTGATAGTATATGACCTGCTGAGCGATATGAATTTCAACATGAATGACATCATGGACATCGTGGGCGCAATCGGCAATCATGACGAGAACGAGGGCCAGCCTGTAAGCTTCATCGCTGCAGCGCTCATAATCGCAGACAAGACAGACGTCCACAAGAGCCGTGTCAGGAAGACCGCAGATATAAAAATGGACATCCATGACAGGGTCAACTGGGCTGTGGAGAAGTCGTTTTTGAATGTCAAGCCCGAGGAGAAGACCATTGCCCTCGAGCTTTCTATCGACACTGAAATAAGCCCTGTGATGGAATATTTTGAGATATTCATGGAAAGGATGCTCATGTCCCGGAGGGCGGCGGAATACCTGGGCTGCAGATTCGAGCTCTACATAAACCAGAACAAGATACTCTAATCCTCTTCCCTCTCTTTCACGTAATGCAGGGACTTGTCGTACTGGAAGAGCTTCCTCTTGATGTCTTTCTTGTCCCCTGTGAGGTAGGCATCCACCCTCTTCTTCAAGAACTCCGGCTCGAACGGCTTTGTTATGTATTCGTCAACATCGACCTTCACAGCTTTCTTGAGGTCTTCCATCGAATGCTTTGCAGTTAGCATTATTACAGGTATCTGCCTGGTCTTCTCGTCAGTCTTGAGCTTCTCGCAGACCTCGTAGCCGTCCATCTGCGGCATCATGATGTCAAGTATTACCAGGTCAGGATTCTCCTCTATCATCTCAAGCCCCTCTTTGCCGTTCTCAGCCTTAATGACATCGTATTCCGGAGTGAGGGTCAGGTCGACAAGCTCTCTTATGGTATATTCGTCGTCCACGACAAGGATTTTCTTCTTCATCGGGGGGGTTATGCCTCATGGATATATAAAATTAATTGAAAAAATTATAAGAATTCGATGGCATCATACTACAGACCGGGTTTTGGCCTATAACCTATATATAAAGAGAAATACAAGGCGGGCCTGATTCCGGCAGGGTGCGAAAATCCTGGTTCATGCCCTGAGCTTCTTTATGAGCCCCTTCCTGGACTTGATCCTCTTTATCTTTGCTGCGGTCTCCCTGTCCTGAAGGCCTGTCTGTATCCAGTTGTAGAAGTCGTTCTT
>CAYXZQ010000043.1:0-14231 GCA_964469935.1 uncultured Methanosarcinales archaeon | reverse complement strand
CTGCGGTCTCCCTGTCCTGAAGGCCTGTCTGTATCCAGTTGTAGAAGTCGTTCTTTTCCTGGTTGCAGTGGTACCTGAACGTGTCGTCGTCAATCTGCTCAAGTGCCTGCGCAAGGGATTCCACGCTGTCTGCTGTCGCGCCGTTGGTGAAATAAAACACCGAAGCCATGCTCTCACCTCTTTTGAGAAAAAGCCAATACACCTAATGAGTATTAATATTTTTTGCTTTTGTGGGCCTGACAGAATTTTTTCATGCCCTTCCCGCATCCGGGACTCAGCCTGATGACCTGATTTTTTTTAAAACAAAAAAATAAGAGTCAATAACCCGGGCATTTATCGGGACGAGCCAGCTCCTCGATAAATAGATTGCAGATGCAGATATGCAAGATACGATGATTGATCCAAAAATATCGAATGGGAAATGGACTCCTGAAAAGACCCTGGCCATGCCTCCGACAATGCCCAATACAGCTAAAAGTGCCCCTGTCCTGTACGTATCCCTGTAAAACAGCATAATCATGGCAATAGAGAGCATGATTGTCGTGTGGTCTGAGGGAAAAGAGCTGTCGCTGGCATAATGGAACAGGGCGGTTCCAAGGCGGACCATGAAAGGCCTCGGGTGGAAATAAACTTTTGAAATGAGGAAATTGATCCCAAGACCGAAAACAGCGGCATAAAATGAATGCAAGAGGATATTCTTGTCTTTCTTGTTTTTGAGCCAAAGATAAGCTAAAATCAAGATAAACAGGAAAGGCATGTACTTTGCACAAATGATAGCTGTCTCATCAATGAAGAAATTTCTGCCGGCAAACTGGTTGATCATGTTGAATAACGATACATTGAGCTGCTCGAGCATCTAAGAAATGATTCTTTTGGCTTTTATAAAACCTTCCCTGATTTTTCAGGACCATTAAATTGCGACATGCCAATCCATGTCATGGAAGGCTTGCACGAAATCACTCAGGATTCAGACAAAGTCCTTGTCTTCCGACAATTTTTTATGGATGGACTAGTCCTTATGAAACTGTGTCTTTTTTTGTGATGCACGAATCGGAGAAATAATACGCCCCTGCCGGGAATCCCGTTAATCGACCTTGAGTCCTGGAAAAATCTTTTCTTCAACCATTGAGTAATCCCATGGAGATCATGAAGAAGACGAATCCGAAATACAGGAGCACGATCAGAATCGTGATGGATATGCCTATGATTCCCAGCACTAGGCCTGCCTTTGCCAGCTCATCCCCTCTCCGCTCATTGTCATCTGGCCTGTTCTTGTCGACAATCCACAATATTATTGCAGGGATACCTGAAAGGACACCCATATAGAGCGGTATCATCGTCGAGATCAGACCGAACAGGAATGAGAGAAGTGCATTCGTCCTGAATGGGGCTTGCTTCATGCTCTTGACTGTTCCCACACCCCTCCTTTTTATGATGAAAAAATAGAATAGGTAGCCCAACGGGACGAGACTGAGTATCAGAAGCCATTTCAGCTTGGTCCCAAATTCTCTCCGGACGCAATCAATCTCCATGAATATCCAGAAGATGAACAGGAGAATGCCTACGATTATCGCAGACAGCAATATCATCATCAACGCAAGAAATTTATGCTTGTCAAAATGGAAGGCCCCGCTTGCATCGGAATCATTCCGGTAATGAGGTGATTCGATACCGACTTCGACCGGAAGCCCTATCTGTCTTACTCCGTCAACATAAAAAAGAAGGGTGATATTGGTTTTTGATGGTTCCAGGATTTTTTTTCCAAAATCGACATTCAAAAAAACGTATGCGGTCTCATTGGGGCTGATATAAAACGTGTCATTAGGGGTGAAATAATAGTCCCCAAGGACCGAAGCAGAAGGGGCGTCTATCCTATATTCCCTCTCGAAGCTCGCATTGTTAGTTATCGTTATCAGAAAAGAATCCGAGTGGCCGGGCTCATCCACCAGGCTTGTGAATTTAGGGGTTGTTATTATTGTGGAAGTGTTGCTGCTGATTGAATATGCGCTTGATGAAGCCAAAATGAATATAATGAATAAAAGGATAAGGCCGGTTTTTGATTTTTTCATTATAAGAAACAAGAATGAACAAAGTCTATTAAAATTTTTTTGAAATAATACGCCCCTGCCGGGATTCCCTGAAGCTCACTGAAAGTGAGCAAGGGGTCCAAGAAAACCTATAGGTTTTCGCAGGATGTTCGAATTCTGGCGGGATTGGTATTATTTCGAAGAAATAATACGCCCCTGCCGGGATTCGAACCCGGGTTACGCCGTCCGCAACGGTGCGTCCTATAAGCCCGGCACAATGCCTCCAGGCTAGACTACAGGGGCGTGTATATAATGGTTGACATGATATAGAATCAGATTTTCATACCAATATAAAAAACTTAATCTTTGCCGTTCCTCATGCTTCTGAACCTTTCCCTTATCGCCGCTGAGCCTCTCTTCAGCTTTGCCGGCATGTTCTTCACCCTGCCCTTGTTCATCTGGTACTGCATCCTTAGGGAGGGGACTGCATACCTCATGTGCCTCGACATCACGTTTGTCCCGTGCAGCAGTTTTGGCAGTGTCCTGATCTCAGTGCCGATGACGAAATTCTTCTTCCTGGCTATGCTCTGGAGGAAGCTCTCTGTGTCATGGGCATAGCTGCTCGTCACGACCTTACCGAGCTCGAAGATGGTATGCCCGTCTGAGCCTCCTGTAAAGCCCTTGCCAAGCTCCTCCGCCTTCCTCTCCGCCTTCCTGTTCAGCCGCCTGGTCATGCCCCCGCAGATGACCTCCATAGAATCGATGTCATCGAACACCTTCCCGTCGATATACTGCTTGTGGACGCTTTTTAGCAGGCCCTGGTTGGCGATGGCAAATCCGTAAGGGTGTGCAGCTACCCTGATGCAGCTGAAATCCTTTGTTTTTTCCAGCAATTCCTCGACTGACAGTTTCACTGCCATGTACGGGTTTCCCTGCTTTTTCGGCTCTATGTGCTTGTCGTGGAACTCCTTGAGCTCATCGATGGTATAGAAATACAGCAGGATATGAGGGCCTTCGATGCAGCTTATCTCGATTCCCGGGATGACCATCACGCCCATGTTGTTTTTGCTTGCCTTTATGCTTCCCTCGATGGTATTGTGGTCTGTTATCGCCACGCCCATCTTCTTCTTCCTTGCCTTTTTTATGATTGTCGAGACCCGCGTGTAGCTGTCAGAGAACCTCGTGTGGAAATGCATGTCGACGCTCGAGAGCCCCATGCTGTGGAAAAGCTCAAGATTCGGCTTGTGGAAGAATACGCGGTGCTTTTCCATGGATTAAAGCAAAAGTTAATTAATATATATATATTTTGGATTTCAATACCGAAGGTCGGCTTGCCGGGCAGTTAATATTGCAAAGGGGCTGCCGTTGGCGGTCACAACTCAAAAACAGTAATGTTTATAAAGAGAAAAAAAAGTTAGAAGTCAACTATGAAAAATCCTTCTAGGGCGCAAAATCAAAA
Source organism: uncultured Methanosarcinales archaeon (assembly GCA_964469935.1). Classification (GTDB taxonomy): domain Archaea; phylum Nanobdellota; class Nanobdellia; order Woesearchaeales; family DSVV01; genus CAYXZQ01. The sequence continues at coordinate 10,745 of CAYXZQ010000043.1, read as the reverse complement.
GACAAGGCCAATTTGTGCTTATTTTAATTATAGAAGGATTTTTAGCGTAGTATAGCCTAAAAGCCCTGGTAGTGTAGTCCGGCCTATCATGAAGCCCTGTCGAGGCTTCGACCCGGGTTCGAAAAACGACTATTTGCCTTTTTTACGCAAAAAGGAGGTCGTTAGAAAGTCCCGGCCAGGGCGTATTAAGGATTTGGGACATTGAACCTGGAGCATCTGGGATACGGTCCCAAATCTTTAACGGGCCCGTAGCTCAGCCTGGTAGAGCACTCGACTTTTAACATTCCGGAAGGGATCGAGTGGTCGCGAGTTCGAACCTCGTCGGGCCCATTAAGGTTCAACAGTTCGCTCCGGCAGCGGAGCAGGGGGGTGTCAACCTGGTTTTTGCACCCTGGCAAATATAAAAGGAGAAACTTCAGATGGCAAAGAACAAAAAAGTCAGTTTCGATGTTAGGACCCACGTGCTTGTACCCAAGCACTCAAAGCTGAGCCAGAAAGACAAGAACGACCTTCTAAAGAAGCTCAGCATAACCATAAAAGAGCTGCCCAAGATATCGGCAAAGGACCCGATAGTCCAGTTCCTGAACGTTAGCGTCGGTGACGTCATAAAGATCGTCAGGCCTAGCCGGACTGCTGGAGAGGCAGTGTATTACAGGTGCGTTGTAAATGAATAAGACATCAAAAACCCTGATAAAGAAGTATTTCAACGAGCACTCGCTCGTCGAATCGGACATAGAATCTTTTAATTATTTCATTGAGCATGAGCTCCAGTCGATCATCAACGAGAACAAGATAATCGAGCCGACCATCATCCCGCACAATATTGACGAGTTCAAGATAAGGCTCGACAAGATATGGGTGACAAAGCCGGAGATAACCGAGGCAGACGGCTCGAAGAGGCCGATATTCCCCATCGAGGCAAGGCTCAGGAAGATAAGCTACTCTGCCCCGTGCTATATAGAAGTCAGCGCGCATATAAACGGCATCCAGCGCGAGTCTTTCGTGACGCAGGTGGGAGCAATACCTATAATGCTGAAATCCAAGTTCTGCCACCTCAACAAGCTCAGCAGGGAGGAGCTTGTCGCAAACAACGAGGACCCCTACGATCCGGGCGGATATTTCATCATCAACGGCACCGAGAGGGTTCTCATAAACATAGAGGATCTTGCGGCGAACCAGTTCCTTGTCGAGAAGACCAAGGTCGGGCCGAGCAAGTTCCAGGGGAAGATATTCTCCGAGCGCGGCTCTTTCAAGATACCCCATGTCATGGAGAAGCACAAGGACGGCATATTCTACATAACATTCACGAGGGTCAAGAAGATACCGCTCGTAATCGTCCTCAAGGCCCTTGGCCTTGTCAAGGACGAGGATATCATGAAACAGGTCTCCGACGGCGGACAGAGCGACGACGTGTACATAAACCTGCTCGAGTTCCACAGCCTCAAGAGCGAGGAGGATGCCCTTGACAACATCGCCAAGAGGATAGGCATAACCCAGTCAAAAGACATAAGGATAGAGAGGATGGGCGAGATAGTGGACAAGTACCTCCTGCCCCACCTGGGGACTGAGAAGGAGGACAGGCTCTTCAAGGCCCTCAACCTGTGCAAGCTCCTCAAGAAGTTCATAAAGGCGTCGAACGGCGAGCTGCCGCTGGACGACAAGGACCATTACATGAATAAGCGTGTCAAGATGAGCGGTGACCTGCTTTCAGACCTGTTCAGGGTCAATCTCAAGGTCCTCATCGGCGATATGCTCTACAATTTCCAGAGGATAGTGAAGAGGGGAAAGTTCCCGTCGATAAAAGTGGTCATAAGGGACAAGCTTCTCACGCAGAGACTCTACACATCAATGGCGACAGGAAACTGGGTCGGCGGAAGGAAGGGAATCAGCCAGAGGATCCAGAGGCTCAATTTCCTCGAGACGATGAGCCACCTGCAGAGGGTGATTTCACCGCTGTCGGCGACACAGGAGAACTTCGATGCAAGGGAGCTTCACAGCACACACCTGGGAAGGCTCTGCCCGATCGAGACCCCGGAAGGTACGAACATCGGCCTGAGGAAGAACCTCTCGCTCCTGTCGCAGGTGTCCAAGCAGGATGACGAGCAGGAGATACTCAAGGTGCTCAAGAACATGGGGCTCAAGGGGGTCAGGTGATAAAAATGGATGAAGTGTATCTGAACGGCAAATTCATAGGGACCACGGAGGAGCCTGACAGCTTTGTCGAGAGCGTGTTTCTCGAGAGGAGGAAGGGTACGCTGTCCCAGAACATCAACCTGCTTTATGACAGGGGGCAGAAGAAGATAAGCATCGAGTGCCAGAAAGGCAGGCTCAGAAGGCCCCTTGTGGTCGTCAAGGACGGAAAGCCGCTCCTGACAGAGAAGCAGAGGAGCCAGCTCGAGAAGAACGAGATATCATGGTCAGACCTGGTCAAGCAGGGCATAATAGAATACCTTGACGCGATGGAGGAGGAGAACGCCCTCATCGCATTCCACGAGGATGAGCTGACCCCTGAGCATACTCATATGGAGGTCGTCGCATTCGACATTCTCGGCCTCTGCACGTCGCTCGTCCCTTACGGGAACCATCTCCTGTCGACCAGGCTCAATGCAGGGAGCAAGAACCAGAAGCATGCGCTCGGGTTCTATGCGGCAAACTACCTTGTCAGGATGGACATGGATGTGAACATCCTCGAGACGCCCCAGATGCCCCTGACCCAGACCATCATGCACGAGATTTCAGATTATGACAAGCATCCGGCAGGCCAGAACCTTGTCGTGGCGATCATGAGCTACAAGGGCTATAACATGGAGGACGCAATCATACTCAACAAGTCGTCAATACAGAGAGGTGTCGCTAGGTCGACTTATTTCAGGCCCATAATCGCAGAGGAGCTCAGGTATTCAGGAGGTCTCATCGACGAGATCGGCGTCCCTGACAAGGATGTCAAGGGATACAAGTCAGAGAGGGACTACAGGCTGCTTGAGGAGGACGGCATAATCGTCCCCGAGGCCAAGGTCGCAGAGGATGACGTCGTCATAGGAAAGACGTCGCCCCCGAGGTTCCTCTCAAGCCTTGACGAGTACAACCTGGCCTCGAGCATGAGGCGGGAATCGTCGTCATCTATCAAGCATGGCGAGAGGGGCATAATAGATTTCGTCCTGCTGACCGAGAACGAGGAAGGCAACAGGCTTGTCCAGGTGAGGATAAGGGACCAGAGGATACCTGAGATAGGCGACAAGTTCACGAGCAGGCACGGCCAGAAAGGCGTCATCGGCGCAATCATCCCTTCGGTAGACATGCCATTCTCTGCAAGCGGGATAATACCTGACCTGATATTCTCGCCCCATGGGATCCCGTCAAGGATGACAGTGTCGCACCTGATAGAGCTCATCGCCGGCAAGGTGGGCGCGCTCTCGGGCAGGTCCATCGACGGCACGACTTTCGACTCAGAGCCCGAGGATGTGCTGAGAGACGAGCTCAAGTCGCTCGGGTTCAGGGAGAACGGGACAGAGACCATGTACAACGGCATGACAGGCGAGCAGTTCGAGGCGAAGATATTCATAGGCAACATGTACTATCTCAAGCTCAAGCATATGGTGGCAAACAAGATACATTCGAGGGCAAGAGGGCCTATACAGCTCCTCACGAGGCAGCCGACTGAAGGAAGGGCGCTCGAAGGAGGACTTAGGCTCGGGGAGATGGAGAAGGACACCTTCGTCGCCCACGGCGCAAGCCTGCTGCTAAAGGAGAGGTTCGACTCGGACAAGACAGTCGTCCCTGTCTGCTCCAACTGCGGGCTGATAGCCATACATGACAGCATGAGGAAAAGGTCATACTGCCCCATCTGCGGGGACAATGTCGAGATAAACTTCATAGAGGTCGCGTACGCGTTCAAGCTTCTGCTCGACGAGTTCAAGAGCCTCTGCATATACCCGAGGCTCATACTCGACAACAAATACTGAAAAAGAAGGTAGTTGAAAAAAGGAAAATGGAAGAAAAACTGGTATACAAGAAGGTCAATGAGATCCAGTTCGGGATGCTGAGCCCGAAGCTGATCAAGAAGATGGCATCGGCGAAAGTCGTGACGCCTGAGCTCTATGACAAGGAAGGATACCCTGTAGACGGGGGTCTGATGGACATCCGCCTTGGCGTAATCGACCCTGGCCTGACTTGCAAGACCTGCGGCTCGAAGCTCAAGGAATGCCCTGGTCATTTCGGCTACATCGAGCTTGCAAGGCCGATAGTCCACCTCAAGTATATAGGGGTAATCCTCAACCTGCTCAAGTGCAGCTGCAAAGAATGCGGAAGGATACTCATCCCGAAGAACAAGATAGACTCAAACATAGACAAGCTCAACGAGATAGAGAGCGAGGAGGGGCTTGTAGGAAGGAGAAAGATGATTGCAGACATCATAACTAGCCTCAGGACGATCAACAAGTGCCCGCACTGCAAGGCAAGGCAGCAGAAGATAACCATAGAGAAGCCCACTACGTTCCTAGAGAACGAGAAGAGGCTATCGCCTATCGAGATAAGGACAAGGCTTGAGAAGATACCCGACGAGGACATGGAGGTCTTCGGGCTCAACCCGAAGCACATAAGGCCTGAGTGGACGGTCCTTACGGTCCTGCCAATCCCGCCCGTGACGATGAGGCCCTCGATAACCCTCGAGAGCGGGGAGAGGAGCGAGGATGACCTCACGCACAAGCTCGGCGACATCGTGAGAATCAACCAGAGGCTTTTCGAGAACATCAATGCAGGAGCGCCGGAGATAATCATCGAGGACCTTTGGGACCTCCTGCAGTACCATGTCACCACCTTCTTCGACAACGAGGTGGCCCAGCTGCCGATCGCAAGGCACAGGTCAGGCCAGCCCCTAAAGACGATAACTGCAAGGATCAAGAGCAAGGAAGGGAGGATAAGGCACAACCTTGTCGGGAAGAGGACTAATTTCTCGTCAAGGACAGTGATTAGCCCTGACCCGATGATAGACATCGACGAGGTCGGCGTGCCGAGAAGGATTGCGATGAAGCTCACGATACCTGAGAGGGTGACTGATTGGAATGTCGAGTACCTCAAGAAATTCGTCGAGAAAGGCCCCTCCGAATACCCGGGAGCGAACTATATCGTAAGGCCTGACGGAAAGAAGAAGAAGATAACAGACGAGACAAAGGAGCAGCTGCTCGAGGAGATCCAGCCGGGCTATTATGTGGAGAGGCATGTCATGAACGGCGACATATCCATATTCAACAGGCAGCCTTCGCTTCACAGGATGTCCATGATGTGCCACAGGGTCAAGGTCCTGCCTCACAAGACATTCAGGCTCAACCCGGCTGTATGCGCGCCTTACAACGCTGATTTCGACGGGGACGAGATGAACCTGCACATACCGCAGACAGAAGAGGCCAGGGTCGAGGCAGAGATACTCATGGAAGTCAGGACCCAGCTTATAAGCCCGAGGTACGGCCTCTCCATCATCGGATGCATCCAGGACGCGATCTCAGGCAATTACCTGCTCACAAAAGACCTCAAGATGACGAGGGATGAGGCACTCGACCTTCTCTCGTCCATACGTATCAACGATTTCAAGGACCTGCCGAAGAAGGCAGAAGTGACAGGAAAAGAGGTCTTCAGCTGCGTGCTGCCATCTGACTTCAATTTCAAGGGGACTGACAGGGGAGGGAGTGACGTCGTTATAAAGAAAGGCAAGCTGATATCAGGGACAATGGACAAGGCCAACCTGGGTGAAGGCTCGGGGCTGCTTCTCAGGAACCTGCACAAGAGATACGGGCCGGAAGAGACGATAAGCATCCTCGGCAGGATGTTCAGGCTGGGGATCGAGACCCTGCTCAAGCTCGGATTCTCGACAGCGATATCCGATGTAGACCTCCCGAAGGAAGCCAATGAGACCATAACAGGGATAATGGAGAAGGCCCAGTCAAGGGTCGACGAGCTCATCGAGCAGTACCACAGCGGGAAGCTCGAGGCATTCCCCGGCAGGAGCATTAAGGAGACGCTTGAGCTCAAGATCCTCGAGATACTCAACAAGGCAAGGAACGACACAGGAGGGATTGTCGCCCAGTACAACAACAAGAGCACTTCCATGATGGTCATGAACCTTTCAGGCTCCAGGGGGAACCCGTTGAACCTCGCCCAGATGAGCGGATGCGTGGGCCAGCAGGCGATGAGGGGGCACAGGATAGAGAAGGGCTACAACAGGAGGGCGCTCTCGTGCTTCAAAAAGGACGACCTGGGCCCGGCTGCGCACGGCTTCATCCAGAACAGCTTCAAGTCGGGACTGAGCCCTTCAGAGTTCTTCTACGGCTCCATGACAGGGAGGGACAGCCTCATGGACACGGCGCTCAGGACCCCGAAATCAGGATACCTCTACAGGAGGCTTGCGAACGCCACCCAGGACCTCAGGGTCGAGTACGACAGGACGGTCAGGGATGCCAGCGGCAAGGTGATACAGTTCAACTATGGCGAAGACGACATAGATGTCTCGAAAAGCGAGAACGGAAAGCTCAATGTGAAGAAGATCATTGAGCAGGCAGGTGAGTAGGATGTCAAAATTGATGGAAGAATACCAGGAGAAGCTGCCGCCCAAGATAATCAAGGAGCTGGAGGACAGCCTGCCCAAGGGCATCAGCCAGAAGAAGCTCAGGGCCATCCTCGAGTTGACAGAGAAGGAGTACAGGAACATGAGCGTCGAGGCAGGAGAGGCAGTGGGGCTCATCGGCGCGGAATCGATAGGCGAACCGGGCACACAGATGACGCTGAACACATTCCACTTCGCAGGAGTCGCCGAGATGAACGTGACCATGGGCCTGCCGAGGATAATAGAGATACTGGACGGTTCGAAATCCCTTTCGACACCGATGATGGAGATCTATCTCAAGGCTCCGTATTCAAAAGGCAAGAACATCAGGGAGATAGCGTCCCAGATAAGGGAGACGACCCTCAAGTCAGTCACAAAGGAGATAATTGTCAATATCGGCGATTTCACCATCGAGATTGAACTTGACTCGGCCGTCGCAAAGTCGCTCAATCTTGACACTGCCAAGGTCACAGCGATCATATCCAAGAGCACAAAGACCTTCAATGTAAAGACAAAGCAGGACAAGATTGTCATCAAGCAGAAGGGCAAGAACGAGGAGATAAACCAGCTCTTCAAGTTCAAGGAGAAGCTCAAGGAGCTCTACATCGCAGGGGTCAAGGGCATCAACCAGGTCCTGCCTGTCAAGCGCGGGGATGAGTTCATCATCGTGACGGCAGGGACCAACCTTGCAGAGGTCCTGGAGAAGGAATACGTGGATCCGACCAGGACCACGTCCAACAACATCTATGAGATCACTAATGTCCTGGGGATCGAGGCTGCAAGACAGGCGATTATCGACGAGGTCATAAAGGTCATCGACGCCCAGGGGCTCAACGTCGACATCAGGCACATAATGCTTGTCGCCGACATCATGTGCGTGAACGGCGGCATCAAGGGCATAACGAGATACGGGGTCGTGAGCGAGAAGTCAAGCGTCCTTGCAAAGGCATCATTCGAGACGCCAATCAAGCACCTTATCAGCGCATCCCTTGTAGGCGAGAAGGACAAGCTCAACAGCGTCGTGGAGAACGTGATGCTGAACCAGCCGGTACCGATAGGCACCGGGCTGCCGGGCCTCGTGACAAAGATAAGGAAATGAAGTGAAAATGGCAAAAGCAAAGAAAGTCGACAAGGATATCGAGGACATAAAGAGGCTCATCAAGGAAGGCAAGGCCGTCATAGGCCAGAAGAGCGTGATAAGGGGCCTTCGCGCAGGAAGCATCGGGAAGGTGTATATGGCATCAAACTCAAGCAGCAGCCTCTCTGAGGATGTGGAGCATTTGTCAAAGATGGGCAGTTTCAGCATAACCAGGCTGGGATGCCCGAATGATGAGCTGGGAGTCATATGCAAGAAGCCGTTCTCTATCTCAGTGCTTGGAATCATCAGGTGATTTTTTTTTGAAGATAAAATACGATTCGAACTTGATGCATTACATGAACATATTCGAGAATGTCACCGGCACACGGCTCAGGGACTGCTTCATGGACAGGAGCGGCCTCCTGATGTTCGTTGTCGAGGAAAAAGAGCTGGGAAGGGCCATCGGCAAGGGAGGCTTCAAGGCGAGGCTCATAGAGAAAAAGATCAATAGAAAGATTAAAATAGTAGAGTTCAACCCTGACCCGATAGCGTTCCTCAAGAATATAGTCTACCCTGTGAAGCTGAAGGCTGCAGAGCTCGAGGAAAAGAGGATTGTCGCAGAGGCGTCCGACCACAGGGGAAGGGGGCTCTTGATCGGCAGGGCGGCCGAGAACCTGAGGAATTTCGAAGATGTCATGAAGCGGTACTTCGACATCGAGGAGATCAAGGTCTTGTGACATGCATCAGGAGAATCATCACAAAAAATGGCAAAGAAATCAAAAGGCATAAATTCCGCAAGCAAACTGCAGAAAAGAAGGAAAGTATTCAGGCTCAGCAAGAAGAAGCTGTTCAGGAGGATATATGACCTCAGGAAGGCATCTGACCCACTCGGGGGCAGCTCCCAGGCAAAGGGGATCGTCCTTGAGAAGATCCAGCTCGAGGCCAAGCAGCCAAACTCGGCGATGAGGAAGTGCGTAAGGGTCCAGCTCATAAAGAACGGCAAGCAGGTGACCGCGTTCGTACCGGGTGACGGCGCGACGAAGCTCATCGACGAGCACGACGAGGTCGTCCTGGAGTGCATCGGCGGAAAGATGGGCAGGGCAAAGGGAGATATCCCCGGCGTCAGATGGTGCATAACGAAGGTCAATGACCAGTCGTTGCCGGCGCTACTCAGCGGCAGGATGGAGAAGGCAAGGAAGTAAAGATGGCAGAGATAAAAGCGTTCAACAGGTGGGGGACAGAAGGCATACAGGTCGAAGACCCGGGCCTCAAGAGGTACATACACCTGGAGCCGACTTTCGTCCCGCGAACAGGAGCGAGGTATGCAGGAAGCAGGTTCCACAAGTCAAGGGTATTCATAATCGAGAGGCTCATGAACAAGATCCAGGTCTCAGGTCACAAGTCAAAGAAGCATTTCAAGACAAGCGGCCCGAATACTGGCAAGAGCCATACGGTCTTCAACATCACTGAGAAGGTGCTTGAGATAATAGAGCAGAGGACGAAGAAGAACCCGATAGCTGTCCTGGTCAAGGCAATCGAGAATGCAGCTCCGAGGGAAGAGATAATCATGATCGAGTACGGCGGGGCACATTATCCGAAGCCGGTCGAGTGCGCGCCGCAGAGGAGGGTCGACATGACGCTGAGGCTCTTCACACAGGGCGCATACCAGAAATCCTTCAACTCGAAGACACCCATAGAGAAAGCCCTCGCCGACGAGATCATCAATGCCTACAACCAGAGCCAGCAGTCCGTGGCTGTCTCGAAGAAGCACGAGATGGAAAGGCAGGCTGACTCGAGCAGGTAAACCCTCACTTTTCTCTTATTCATATCCTGTCATCGTTAGAGAAAAAGGTAAAAATAAAAAAAATACCTTCTGGATTTCACTTCTTTTTCCTGTGATCCTTTTGGAGGTTCCTCTCGTAGAGAGCCATGTTCACCAGACCGAAAATCACGATCCAGAAGGTATACAAGGTCAACAAGATGAGGGGTCGGTCCTCACTTTGCCGCACGTTACTGATGAATCCTGATATCCCTGCACCCATGCTATGGAAGACTGTAGGGGTCTTGAACTGCATGATAGCATATGCTGTTGCAGAGGCTGGATTCTGTTCTGAGGTGAAGAATAGGACGAGGCTGAAGAGGAAGAGCATGCATAGGAATATGACCAACACGACATGATGCGAGATGGCGTCGACAGGGTCGAAGTGCTTAACGTGATTGTCCCCCTCCTTGGACTTCACGATGTTCTCAAGCGACTTTTTGCTGCTCATTTGACCCTCTCCTCGAATTCGATATACCATCTGTTAGACGGTGCATCGTACTTGAAGATTACGTTATGCTTCTTGGACTTGTCAAGTGCGAAAAGAAGCGGCATCGGAATAGTAGTCTCGAAGCTGGAGCCCCTCTTGTAGAGTTTTCTTTTGATCTCAGTCATTTTTGGCCGAAACTACTTATTTTTTTGTTAATTTATTTAACAATTTTTTTAATAATTTTTCTCATAACTAGTGTACTAATAAATATATTAATGTACTAGTATATAAATGTTATTATTTTGATACAAATTTTTTTTCATATTATTTATCTTATTTTTTTACTTATTTTATATATAAATATTTTGGTGCTCCAGAGGCAGGAACCATCAGGCCCGGACAGGTATCATGGATCTTTTACCTCGGATGAACAATGCTCTTCATCTGAAATGGGTTCTTTTTCATCAATGTGGACGCCTGGCAGCATGAATACATTATGAAATATGTCATTGCTTTCTGAAAAATCAAGAATTCATTATTTAATTAATTATAAAAATATTATTATTATTAATTATATATTTATAAATATTAGTTATTATAAAAATTATTATTTAAAAGAATATTTTAAATATAATATAAATAAGTATTTAATATAAATTATAATTTATTATTTATTTACATATAAATAACATGATAATTATACTTATATATTCATTAACCATTATTATTTATCTTTCAATTAATATAAATAAATTTAAATTAGTTTATTTCAGTCATGTTATTGTTTTAGTAGTTATTCTATTCCAATTTTATTTTTTATGTA
>CAYXZQ010000042.1:0-14967 GCA_964469935.1 uncultured Methanosarcinales archaeon | reverse complement strand
CTGAAAAGAAGACCAAGAAGACAGTTAAGGCAAAGACCATCACAGCAGAGCCGAAGTCAGAATCAAATGACCCGCCGAAGGTAGGCGTGTTCGTCTGCCACTGCGGAAAGAACATCGGCGGAGTCGTCGACGTCAAGGCTGTCACAGAATATGCAAAGACCCTGCCTGACGTAGTCCTATCCGACGACAACATCTACTCATGCTCTGACCCTGGCCAGGACTCGATAAAAAAAGCCATAAAAGACCATGGCGTCAACCGCGTGATCGTCGCTGCCTGCTCGCCCAAGATGCACGAGCCCACATTCAGGAGATGCCTGACAGAGGTCGGGCTCAACCCGTATTTCCTGGAGATGGCGAACATCAGGGAGCACTGCTCATGGGTGCATCTCTGGGAAAAGGAGAAAGCAACTGAGAAGGCAAAAGACATTGTCGCAATGGCTGTTGCAAAAGCAAGACATCTTCAGCCGCTCGAGAACATCGGCGTGCCTGTGGAAAAAAAGGCTCTCATAATCGGCGGAGGCATAGCAGGATGACAGGCAGCCCTCGACCTGGGCGACATGGGATTCGCCGTATACTTAGTCGAAAAAGAACCATCCATAGGCGGGCGCATGGCACAGCTTGACAAGACCTTCCCGACAATGGACTGCTCAATATGCATCGAGGGCCCGAAACTTGTGGATGTCGGAAGACACCCGAACATCAAGCTCCTTACGTTCACAGAAGTGAAGGAAGTCACAGGCTATATCGGCAATTTCCATGTAAAAGCAGTCACAAAGCCGAGATACGTGGACATGGACAAGTGCACGGGCTGCGGAGAGTGCACTCCTGAATGCCCTGTTGTAGTACCCAGCAAGTTCGAGAGGGACTTAAAGCCCTCGAAAGCCATATCAGCATTCTTTCCTCAGGCAGTTCCGCAGAGATACTATATCGACCCTGACAAGTGCATCGAATGCTACAAATGCGCTGATGTCTGCGGCGCAAGAAACGCGATAGATTTCACCCAGAAAGAGCAGACCCACAAGTTCAAGGTCGGGACTATAATCGTAGCAACAGGGTGCGAGAGCTTCAACCCTGCCGAGAAGACAGAATACGGCTACGGCAGGTATGAGAATGTCATAGACTCCATCGAGTTCGAGAGGATCGTCTGCGCAGGAGGGCCCACAGGCGGAGTATTGAACAGGCGGGACGGAAAGCATGCAAAGAGATTCGCATTCCTGCAGTGCGTGGGATCGAGGGACAAGACCTGCGGGAACGAGTATTGCTCGAATGTCTGCTGTCTGAATTCCATCAAGCTCTCATTATTGATAAAGGAACACGTGCCTGACGCAGACGTCTCCATATTCTACATCGATATCCGGGCGTTCGGCAAAGGCTTTGAAGAGCTCTACCAGCGCGCAAGGAACGCAGGGGTGCAGTTCATAAAGAGCAGGGTCTCGCACATAGAAGAAGGCAATGACAAAAACCCGGTGCTTGTTGGCGAAGACGTGCTCACAAAAGAGACATTCCGCCAGGAAGTGGACCTGGCCATACTCGCATCAGGCATGGTGCCCCATAGATCGTCGAAAGAGATATCCGAGATACTCCACATCCCGAGGAACAATGACGGGTTCTACCTGGAGTCGCACCCTAAATTAAAACCCCTTGACAGCCCTGGCGACGGAATATACCTGGCAGGCTCAGGAGAGAGCCCGAAAGACATCAAGGACAGCGTGATAAGCGCTAGCGGAGCTGCTTCGCGGGCAGCGATCCCCATGAACAAGGGCAAGGTCTTTATCGAAGGAATCACTGTCATTGTCGACAAGGAGAAATGCATCGGCTGCGGAGCGTGCGTGAGAGCCTGCCCCTACGGTGCGAACACATTGGTTGATAAGAAATGCGTGCACAACGAGGTCAAATGCCATGGTTGCGGGACGTGCGTTGCAGAATGCCCTGTGAGCGCGCTTGACCAGAAGCATTTCACAGACCAGCAGATAATGGCACAGATAGACGCTGCTCTTGCATACAAGCCCAAGGAGAAGATACTCGCATTCTGCTGCAATTGGTGTTCATATGCAGGCGCAGACCTCGCAGGAGTGTCGAGGTTCCAGTACCCCCCGGAGATAAGGGTCATACGTGTCATGTGCTCAGGACGCGTTTCTGAGAAATTCGTGCTGAGGGCGTTTGAGAAAGGCGCGCAGATAGTATGGGTGACCGGATGCCATCTGCCAAGCGACTGCCATTACATATCAGGCAACCACTTTGCAAAGAAGCGCATAGAAGCCCTGCAGAAGAAGCTGCCTGACAAGACTGGACTGCCGAGCGACAGGCTCAAGCTCAACTGGATAAGCGCTGCAGAAGGCAACAGGTTCGCTGAATACGTGACAAAACTCGTTAGGGAGCTAAAAGACATTGGAAACAATCAATAACGAACTGAGGAAGAAGGTAATCGAGGAGATACCCAAGCTCAAGCGATGCTTCCAGTGCGGGACATGCACCTCATCATGCCCTGCGACGCTCTATTCAGGCCATTTCTCGCCGAGGGAGTTCATCCTCGAGTGCCTTAGAGGCATGCAGGACAAGGCATTGGGCAACGACCTCTGGCGGTGCATTACATGCAATTCATGCAATGAGCGCTGCCCACAGGACGTCAACCCGTATGAGGTCATAGTCAAGCTCAAGAACATCGCTGTAAGGGAAAATCTCATAACCCCTGAAAAGAAGGACGAGGTCACAGGCGCATTCAACCATCTGATCGAGACAGGCTCTGCATATCCCCTGAGCGAGCTCACGAGCAAGAAAAGGGAGGAGCTGGGCCTGGGTCCCCTAGAACAGAAAAAGATATTCCAGGACAGATGACAGAAGAGAACCAGCAGGAGGAGAAGAAACCGGAGAAATACGCGTTCTTCATAGGCTGCACAATACAGTACCGCGCGCCATACATAGAGAAGCTTGCAAGAGAGATTTTCAAGAGCATGGGAATCGGGCTTGCTGACCTTGACTTCGTCTGCTGCCCGACATCGAGGATCGCAAGGGATGTCGACATCGACACCTGGCTGCTCATCGCAGCAAGGAACCTGGCGACAGCTGAGAAAGAGGGCCTTCCGATCCTTTCGATGTGCACTGGCTGCACCCAGACCCTTGTCGAGGCAAGGCACAAGCTTGAGGACATCGACACAAGAAAAGCCATAAATGCCAAACTTAAATCACAAGGCCTTGAATACAAGGGCATTTCAGATATAAAGTTCTATGCCCAACTCATACATGAAAAGAAAGACAGCATCAAGGTATTAAAACAATTACCGCTGAAAATCGCAACGCATTCTGGCTGCCATATCCTGAGGCCCTCGAAGAGGCTGCAGTTCGACGACCCTGAGAATCCTGTCAAGCTCGACCAGCTGGTAGCTTTTCTCGGCGCTGACCCTGTGGATTACAGGAATAAATCCCTCTGCTGCGGCTTCCCGATATACGATGTCGACGAGGAGGCTGCAAATAAGATGATGAGGGACAAGCTCGCAGGCCTCGACGCCGACCTTCTCACTGTCGTCTGCCCGACGTGCTTCGAATACTACGAGCTCCGGCAGAAGCACATCGCAGATGAGATGGGATTTAAGCCGATTTTGGTAATGCATTATCTCCAGGTTCTCGGGCTTGCCATGGGCATGACTGGTGAAGAGATAGGCTATGAGAATCTCAGGCTGAAGGATGACGCCCTTTTCAGGAAAATCGACGGGGTGGTATGATGGGTCTCATTAACTGGGGAATGGAGAAGTACAACAAGCTCGACGTTTGGGGTCTTGGGGCATTCAAGCTATCCATGTTCACGTTCGGCCTTTTGGTAGGAGCATATGCTTCGGTATTCGTAAAGTCATATGACTGGCTCTTCGGGCTCATATTCATTGCGAGCCTCGCCTGGCTGCTCTTTGCGATGTTTCGCAAGTAGAGCAGGCTATCTCCTGTACCTGTTCGCGATCATCCCGATTGCGAAAATTATCACCACTATGGGTATCCACGGTATGTCTACGGTTATCACCTTCAGGTCAGTCATGAGCCACAGCACGCCCACTACGAGCAGTATGACCGCGACGATGGGAAAGCCCCTCCTCCTGTGATAGCCCCTTCTCATGTCCTTTTCATCCATCCTTACCTCCTGATCGACTTAAGCCGGTTCTTTTCCATGTGATCAGCAAATTCATCATACCCTTTCTCCTTTATCATCCTTATGCAAGCGCCCCTGTCAGAGCGAAAAACAGTCCCGAAGACCTTCGAAAAGAAATTGTTGAAATTTGCGCAGTCCATGGCATCCGGAAATTCCCTGCAGTCTGCGCAGCTTCCGTAATCATTTTCCAGGCAGCATTCCCTGACCTTGCACCAGGAAGCCTTCTCATTCTCCCTGCACCCCGGGCATTTCCCATCCTGAAGCTTCCCGCATTCTGCACAATACAGTCCGCAGAAAGCCACCTTCTCCACATCCCCCATGGGAAAAAGTATTTCTCCAGACCTTATAAAGATTGCGGCGACCTGAACGGGTCGAAGCCCTGCGCGATCAGGCCCTCCATGCACAGGAACAGCGGCCTTGGAAGATCGTCCCAGCGGAACCATCTCCATGCCTCGCTTTTCTCAGGCTCCATGACCCTCGCCTCGCCTGACTCGTGTTCTGCAATCATGTAGACAGTGATGTAATGCTTTTTCTCTTTTTCGAAGATGTCATTGGTGACTGTCCCGAGTCGCACGTTCTTTATATTCACCCCTGTCTCTTCCAGGGTCTCCCTCCTTGCGCAGTCCTCGAAGCTCTCCCCGAACTCCAGGTGCCCGCCTGGAAAGCACCATGTGCCTGCGCCATGAGAGTTCTTCCTCTTGCCGAGAAGGACCTTGCCATCCTTCAGGACAGCTACGCCGAGCCCGACAAGCGGCCTTTTTTCCATGAGGAATGAGAATCAGGGATCGTTAATAAAGCTATCGGGGGAGGGGATTCATGTTAAGTGTGTTTATCATCTTGGTCAGCTCACTACGCCGATTTTCCTAAGCAATCCTCAAGAAAATCGGTTCCATGTGGCGTCCTGTACGTCCAAGATGGGCTTCGTTCGCAATATTGACCCAGACGATGATAAACACACTCTCGAGGGAAATGCATGTAAAACCATAATATTTAAATACAGAAAAACAGACTGCACAGCCCATGAAAAAGCAGATAGATCTCGGGCGATGGCTGGTGGATTTCGTGAGGTTCCGGGACTCCTTCACCAAGTCGATAACTGGCATCGAAGAGAAGGGCACCGAGGTGATTGTGAAGCGGAAGACAGGAGAGGACAGGTACCTTGTAAGCCCTGACCTTTCAGATGCCCTGTCAGGACTCAGGGAGAGCCCTGTGTCGGTCGTCACCCTCAATACCAGGTTCAACCTCAGGCAGCTGCTCCAGAACTGGCACAGCCTGTCCAAATTCCCGAACCTGACCATATACTTCGTCAATCCTGACTCAGGCACAGAGAAGAAATGGATAATCCGGCCGCACCTGCATGACAAGGTGGCTGACGACGACGCACTCGGCCCGGGGCTCGAGAGCATGTTCTCGACAGTGGAAGAATTTTGAGCGTTTTTCAGTGTGTTTATCAACGTAGTCAGCTCACTGCACCGATATTCTGATAACCCTGCAAAAAATCAGTCCCCTGCCTGGTCCTTGACGTCCAAGAGCAGTTTCGTTCGCTATATTGGCCCGACGATGATGAACATACCATACTTGAAATATAAAAAGCTTTATATAGGAAATTCACTTAATCACCTATTCTGACTATGGAAAAATACGAGCTGTCCCTGCAAAACGCAAAAAAGACCCTGCAGGTCGCCGACCACATGATGAATGTCACATACAAGGTGGTGAGCGACCCGAAGCTCCTCCTGGCGATCATTGAGAGGATAAACATGTCCCTCCAGTACGCCCTGGGGTCGGTGCTCCACTACGAGAGGCTCTACAAGAGGATACCTCCCTTCCAGGAGGATTTCGACAGCATGTTCAACGCGTTCAAGGCAAGGATAACCAGGAGATACAACATAAACATAGAGTACATCACGCTCATACAGGACATAAGGAACATACTCGCCGAGCACAAGAAAAGCCCTGTGGAGTTCCGCAGGAATGACAAGTTCGTGATATGCTCGGACACATACAGGCTCAAGGTGATATCCATCGATAACATCAAGGGCTACATAGAGAAAGCGAAGGGTTTCATAAGAGAGACGGAGAACATGGTGAGGGCAAATGAAAGACCTGCTTAACAACGCAAAGGAAGAGCTCAAGAGGGTTGACCACCTGATATACGTCAGCCTGAAGTACACGAGGACAGTGGACGTGATAAGGAATGTCCTCGACAGGCTCGTGAGCTCTTTTGACTTCGTGTCAGAGGCGCTCCTGCAGAAGGTTGTCGACGACGGGAAGATGGGCGAGATACCCGCAGCCCCGAAGCTGCGCTGCGAGGAGCTGGAGAAGTACTACGATGAGGACGAGAAGATCCTCCTTGCCGTGAAGGAATACCTGCTCCAGAGGGCGATACTCAGGGCCAAATACGAGAAGATAAACGAGTACAGGCGGCATGTCGGGATGGTCGTCAAGATCGAGGGAGAGGAGATTACAGTAAACATCGACAAGGTCACTGAATACTACACCAGGGCAAAGGAGCTCATCGAGTACATCCAGGAAACGTACGATGACTAAGTTCATTGGCATAATATCTGCAAAAGGCGGCGTCGGCAAGACCACTACTACGATCAACCTTACATCCGCCCTTGACTTCTTCAAGAGGAGCGCAATCGCGCTTGACGCGAATTTCTCAAATCCCGACCTGGGAATACACCTGGGTTTTCCGAGGGCAGAGAAGAACCTGCATTCGGCTCTCAAGGGAAAGCACAGCATAAGGGAAAGCATCTACAGGCACCCGTCAGGCATCAGGATAATCCCCGGCGACATCTCATACAGGGAAGGGAAAGAAGCAGAGATGGGAAACCTCATGGACGTCATCTACAAACTGGCCGGGACTGCTGAGGCTGTCCTCATCGATTCCACCCCCGGCTTCGGGCAGGACGTCCGCTCGGTCATCAGGGTCTCTGACAGCCTCATCATAATAACGACACCTGACCTGGTTTCTGCAACAGGCAGCCTCAAGCTCGTCAAGCTTGCAGGAGAGCTCGGCAAGCACGTGATGGGCGTCGTCGTCAACAGGCACACGGGGGAGGACTATGAGATGAGCATCGAAAACATCGCCGAGTTCATCGGCAGGCCGGTCATTGGCATAATACCAGAGGACAGGGAGATAAGCTCCACCCTCAGGCACAACAACCCTTCCTTGGTTTCAGACCCGAACAGCGCGGCATCGACAAGCTACAAGAAGCTCGCGGGGATCCTCATCGGAAGGAGATATGTAGATCAGGTCGAGGAGAAGGAGAAAGGATCCGCGTTCGCCGACATCATGGAGAGGCTGGGTTTCTAGCTGATCCTTTCTGTATTGAAAAGATTTATATAATAAATACTCCAGTTCAATATTGATGAAGAAAAAATCAAGCTCCGAGCTGATAAATGAATCATCAGAGAAGCTCAAAAAGCACAGGGCTGTCCACAACAGGAAAGTCACTGAGAAGCTCGACAATTTCGTCTACTGGACTTCGCTTGCCATCCTCGCTGTCTTCAACTTCGTCGCCTGCCTCTTCCTCATACCCTTCCTGATGTTCTTCGGGAGCACGAAGCTCTACCTTGCCGTGGGCATATTCGGCCTGATATTCGGGTTCCTCTTCAACCTGCTCATGCTGGGGCTTGAGCATCTCAAGCAGCGCCATACAGTTGTGGCGGGCATTTTCATACCCGCTCTTGCGGTGATAGACGTAGCGATTATAATGACCATAGCCCAGAGGCTTAACAGCATATTCAGGGCGCCTTTGGCCTACAACATACCGGGAGTGATAATCATATTCATAGTCTCATTCATGGTGCCCTATATTGTCGCTCTTGCGATCGGCAGGCACAGGCTATGACTTCGCTGCGCAGAAAATCAGCGGGAGAGCGATGGTGACGTCGCATATCACGTCCACGAAATCCCCTTTGCCTGACATCTTTCCCCAGGATATGCCTTCCCTCAGTTCTGCCCCGCTCGAGCCGCCGGGCTCAGGCCTGTCCATGGTCACCTGGATCCCGTAGTCAGCGCCTTTAGGAGCGAACTGCATGGCCTGCTGGATGTAGTTCTTCGGGACCCCGCCGCCGAGATAGACTACCCCTGCCTTCTTCGTATCCCAGGCGATGCTCATCATCTCTTTTAAGTCATTGAACGCCCCTGTATCAGCACTCTTTCCCTGGGCGAGGTGCCCCCACATCATAAGGCCGATGCCTGAGTCTGAGATTGCCGGGCAGAAGACAGGTATCTTCTTTTCATGGCATATGCGCATGATGGAATCTTTCTTCGGTACCAGACTGCCAAGCCTGTCAAGAAAGCCTGTAATGGATTTCTCTTTTGAAAGCGTGTCGAAATGCCTGTTGAAGAAATCCTCCATCGACCCGTAGACCTTGTTCGGCATGAAAGAGTCGTATATCCTGTCGACTTTTTCCTTGAACAGTTTCCTGTCATCGACCTGGGCATTTCCCTGGAAATGGCTGTGGCCGAGGGCCTCGACAAGGTCATGGGTGAGGTTCGCACCTGTCGTCACGAGGACGTCTGCATATCCCTCCCTGAGCAGGTCGATTATCACGTTCTTCATGCCGCCTGGGACGAGCGCGCCAGCAAGGCCGAGGAACACTGTGCAGTCCTTGTCAACATGCATCTTCTTCATGATTGATGCGGCCCTCGCTATCCTTCCGGCTCCGAACACCCCGCTCTTTCCCATCTCACGGACAAGAGCATCCACCTTCATGCCCTTTGTTATCTTCATCTGCGCGACTTTCTTCATCATCCTGCCTGAGAAACTGCAATTATATTTAAATGATTTGAAAACCAGCATTTTCAGTGTGTTTATCATCGTCAGGGTCAATATCGCGAACAGAGCGTACCTGGGGACGTCCAGGACCCGGCAGGAAACAGATTTTCATCACAACATGAAACAAAAAATCTGCGTAGTGAGCTGACCAAGATGATAAACACACAAAACATCTTAATATGCTCTTCCAAAACCTTTATATACTATACGAATATCCGATTTCAAAAAATACCAGGTGATAAGATATGGCAGTCGTAGGGTTCAATTTTACGAAGATACACGCAGAGAAGAAAACACAGATAAAGGGCAAGATAAACATAAGCAACAGGGTAAATCTCAAGGGCGTGGAGAAAGCCGACCTCTCTCTTGGAAAGGACAAGCAGCAGGGGGTCAAGATTATGTTCAACTACATCTCTAATTACGAGCCTAAGATAGGCAATATAGAGCTTGAAGGGGACCTGTTGTTCCTCTCTGACGAGAAAGGAGCGAAATCCATAATCGACGAATGGAAGAAGAACAAGAAGCTGCCCCAGAACGTCATGGGGACAGTGCTCAACACCGTTCTTACCAGGTGCAATGTCCAGGCGCTCATAATAAGCAGGGACGTCAACCTCCCTCCGTCGGTGCCGCTTCCGAAGGTAGAGATAAAGCAGTAGGCTTCTAATCCATAACCTTTATTTATTATCCATCATTACCGGGTGATACCATGGCAGGAGAACTGAGACTCAAGGTTGCCGAGGCAATCCAGGACGACGTAAACAAGGGCATAGTCAGGATAGACAACAGCTTCATGCTCCAGATAGGCATAAGGCCGGGTGACATCGTGCAGATAGCGGGCGAGAGAAAGACTGTCGGCATCGCCGACAGGGCGTATCCGGGCGACATAGGGCTGAATATCATAAGGATGGACGGCATCGTCAGGAGGAACGCCAAGACAGGCATCGGCGAGACAGTGGTCATAAGCAAGGCAGATGTTGTCGAGGCAAAGAAGGTGGTCATAGCCCCTGTGCAGAAAGGCATCCATGTCAGGGCGTCGCCGGGCATATTCAAGAGAGGGCTGCTGGGAAGGGCAGTGATGAAAGGCGATATCGTATCCATGGGCGGTGTTTCAAGGCGCATGACCACGATGGAGGATTCGCCCATGTACAATGACATATTCTCAGACCTGCCTTTCGACCTGCCGGGTCTCGGGTTCTCTGACATCAAGTTCATAGTGGCTGACACAAAGCCGAACCAGGCGGTCGTCATATCAGACATCACCGAGGTGGTGTTCAACCCCGAGGCAATCGACGTTGCTGAGGACAAGGTGCTTGAGGTGACGTACGAGGACATAGGCGGTCTCCAGGACGAGATAAAGAAGATAAGGGAGATGGTCGAGCTTCCGCTCAAGCATCCGGAGATATTCGAGAGATTGGGTATCGAGCCTCCGAAGGGCGTCCTTCTGCATGGCCCGCCGGGAACCGGAAAGACCCTCCTTGCAAAGGCAGTGGCTAACGAGACTGCGTCGAATTTCTCTGTCATAAACGGCCCTGAGATAATGTCAAAATTCTACGGCCAGAGCGAGGCCAATGTAAGGAAGAAGTTCGAGGAGGCTGAGAAGAATGCCCCCTCGATAATATTCATTGACGAGATAGACGCGATCGCCCCGAAGAGGGAGGAGTCGTACGGAGAGGTCGAGAGAAGGGTCGTAGCCCAGCTCCTCGCCCAGATGGACGGTCTCCAGTCGAGAGGAAAAGTCGTCGTGATCGCTGCGACGAACATCCCGGACTCGCTCGACCCTGCGCTGAGGAGGCCCGGCAGGTTCGACAGGGAGATAGAGATTGGCGTTCCGAACAAGCAGGGAAGGCTCGGGATACTCAAGATCCACACCAGGAACATGCCCCTGTTTTCCAAGTCACATTCACTCAACGATATCAAGTTTGACAAGGACCACCTGCCTTACAAGAAGGGGATAGACCTCCTGCTCAATGACTCGAGGGACCTGGACCTTTTCTATTCAAAGAACCTTGAGAAGAGGATAAGCAAATACCTCAAGGACAATCCTGACAAGTCTCCCCTGTTCAAGAACCTGGACAATGCGAAACTGAAGAGATACATCGACCTGGTTAACAGGAACCCGAAGATTGTCAATCTCCGGAGCCTTGCGTCCATCACCTACGGTTTCGTGGGGGCTGACCTCTCCTCGCTTGCAAAAGAGGCTGCGATGGTCGTACTTAGACGGCTGCTGCCTGACCTGAAGCTCGAGGAGGACGAGGCGATACCCAAGGAGATACTTGAGAAGCTGCAGATAACCATGGACGATTTCAAGGAATCCCTCAAGGTGGTGAGGCCGAGTGCCATGCGCGAGGTCCTCGTCGAGGTGCCTAATGTGAAATGGAGCGATATCGGCGGCCTTGAGGATGTCAAGCAGGAGCTCATAGAGGCAGTAGAGTGGCCTCTGAAGAATCCCGGGGCGTTTCGGAGGCTCGGTGTGACACCGCCGACAGGCGTTCTCATCTACGGTGCGCCGGGCACAGGAAAGACATTCCTTGCAAGGGCTGTGGCAACAGAATCAAAAGCGAATTTCATCCCTGTTAAGGGCCCTGAACTTCTGTCGAAATGGGTAGGCGAGTCGGAAAAGGCTGTGAGAAAGATCTTCAAGAAGGCAAGGCAGACAGCGCCGACGATAATATTCTTCGACGAGATTGAGAGCCTGGCTCCGCGAAGAGGACGGGACTTCGGCTCCCAGAGTTCTGAGAACGTCGTCAACCAGCTCCTGACAGAGATGGACGGGCTTGAGAACCTGAATGAGGTCGTGATAATCGCAGCCACAAACAGGCCAGACATCCTCGATACCGCGATGCTGCGCCCCGGCAGGTTCGACAGGATCGTGCTTGCCAATGCTCCGGACCAGAAATCAAGGGAAGAGATATTCAGGATACATACGAAGTCGATGCCACTGAAGAACGTGGATTTCAAGGACCTGGCAAAGAAATCCAAAGGCTATGTCGGTGCGGATATCGAGTCGGTATGCAGGGAAGCTGCCATCCTTGCGCTCAGGGACAGCATGGACGCAAAAGAGGTCACGACCAAGTATTTCGACAAGGCTCTTGAGAAGGTCCGCCCGAGCATCACAGAGGATATCGAGAAAACTTATGAGGAGATGAAGAACCGCTTCAGCCAGGCCAAGGGCAGGGAGATGAAGGATGAGAAGCCCACCTACATGGGCTGATTTTCAGTAAAATATTTATATTCTCTTTATGGTTTATTTCACATGAGCATATCCATGGGCCTTGCCATGCCGATATTAGCCATCGTCGGAATCCTTACGGTCATTCTTATGATACTCCTGACCTACTACATGGCGATATACCCCCTGATAAGCAAAGGAAAGATATTCATAAAGAGAAAGCCTACCAGGAATATCCGCATCCTGATGTATCTCTTCGGCGTCGATTTCGGGGAATTTGAGAAGGCATACGTGAGTTCAGACTGGAAGCACCTGATATTCCTGCAGAAAGGAGTCATATTGTCTGAAGGCAATACTTCCAGGTATAATTTCTTCTTGCCATACAAATCGATACAATCCTACTCTTTCAGTGAGAAGGGCAGCGGTGAGAGGAAACTGCTGGACCTTGAATTCAAAGCCGACCTGTTGGCAGAGGGAGTGAAGGTGAGGGATTCCTTCTCGATTTCGAGGGCAGCGCTTGAGAAGAGGATATTGAACAGAGAGATCAATTATTCTGCCAAAGACAAGACTCTCTGGCCTATGGAAAGGATAGCCCCGAAATACAGGGACGAGATAGAGGGATCCCTGGAAAGCCATAATCTGTCGAAGGCATCCGCAGACAGGAATACCGGCCAGCCTGGCTGAACCAATAGTAAATTTTTTATATTCCGGGTTTCACTGCTCATGCCATGGACAGGCACAAGATGCATGAGGAAGATGATGAGGACAAGCTTGTGATTTCGCCCGTGGGTCCAGACAAGGCCCCTGAAAAGAAAGGTATCGAGATCACTGTCAAAAAGAACAACAGGTCCCAGGCCGCAAGGCATCGGAACACGGAGCTTGAGAAGTACATCTGCCTTAAATGCAGGTACAAGTTCACTCGGAAGGTCGGATCGAATATCGCGCTCAGATGCCCGTACTGCGGCACAGGGAACGTGGAGAAGGACACTTTCGACATCAACCAGGCAATAAGGGATTCCGGGTAATTCTATGAAGTACGTAATTGAGCACCTCGAGCCCAGGCTCTTTCGGTGGTGCATCCTCGAGTACAGGCATATCTCTGAGATAGCCGGAAAGGACAATGTAATGTTCACCAATGTCAGGGACAAGGACGCGCAGAAGCTTGAGAGATACGGCAAAGTGAGCAGTAGGAGCGTGACGGCACTCGGCCTGAAGAACGCCTGCGTCCTTGACCCGTTCGCAAAGAAGACCCTTTCTTCTGAAGATGATTTCGACTATCTTGTGCTAGGCGGGATACTCGGCGACGAGCCCATGCGGGAGAGGACAAAAAAAGAGCTTGCCTTGGACGCCGAGAGGAGGAACCTCGGCAGGGCGCAGTTCTCCACAGACACTGCCGTTTACGTGGCAAAGCACATCATGGACGGCGGGAAGATGTCCGACCTCGAGTTTGAGGACGAGATCGAGCTTGACATCAGGGAAGGCGAGTCGGTCATTCTGCCGTTCAGGTACGTGATCGAGAAAGGAAAGCCCCTGCTGCCTGAGGGGCTCGTGAAATTCCTCAAGACAAGGAAGGGGTTTTGAACAATATTTATATATGACCAATGAAATAAATTTCATTGATGAAACTCAGGAAGTTCTACAGGCCGAACATAATAAACATCAGCCTCACACTCATATGCCTCGGGCTCGTGTTCAAGCTCTTCGTGCCGCTGTTCTCATTCATCAGGATAATCCCCTGCAGGATATTCGACCTGCAGCCTCACATGGGCTTATGCCCAATCAACCCCGATCCCGGCATGAACACCTATTACCTGGGATTTGTCATAGGGGATTACCTCTACCAGGTGCTGTATCTGGTCTTCATTGTCGCTGTCCTGCCATACACGCTCTCATGCACCCTCTATCATCTCTACCACAGGTTCATCAAGGGCGAGGTTCCCGGGTGAAGTATACCTAGTTCAAAATATCGCCAAAATAGTTTGCTCTGCAAACTAAATTTCGCTTTAGCGAAATTTGGCCAGCGAATGCTTGCCTTCTTCGTAAGACAGCACAGCTGTAGGGCATTTCACGCATGGAATGCAATAGACATGCTCGTAATGAGCGGGATATTTTGAACATTGCTCAACAGAAACAGCAAATTTTAAATATTGACCTGGATTAAACACCGCCATGGATGCAAAACCAGGCGACAGGGTGCGGGTCAAGACAGCAAAAGCTGAGCATGAAGGCCTCGTTATGCCGAATGAGCAGACTGATTCTCTTGTCCTAAAGCTTGCGAGCGGGTACAACATGGGCATCGACAAAAAGAAGATAAAGAGCATCGAGATCCTCGGGAAGCAGAAGGCAAAGTCTAGTCAAAAAAAGACTCAGAAGCCTGACAAGAAAAAGCCTACGATAGCTGTCCTCCACACAGGCGGGACAATAGCTTCAAAAGTCGATTACGAGACAGGGGGCGTCTCGGCGAAATTCTCGGCAGAGGACCTGATTGAGATGGTTCCTGAAATAGCCAAGATCGCAAACATAAGGACAGAGCTTGTCGCGAACATGATGAGCGAGGACATGGGCTTCTCTGACCATGCCAGGATCGCCAAGGCTGTGAAGAAACACGCAGAAGACGGTGTGAAAGGCGTGATAATCGGCCATGGCACAGACACGCTCGGATATACGGCAGCATCGCTCTCGTTCATGTTCGAAAAGATCAATATCCCTGTTCTTCTTGTCGGCTCCCAGAGGTCGTCTGACAGGGGCTCTACAGACGCTGTGCAGAATCTCATATGCGCTGCAAGGTTCATAGCAGGGACTGATTTTTCGGGTGTAGCGACATGCATGCATGACTCGAGCAGTGACGTGAGGTGTGCAATCATCGCAGG
>CAYXZQ010000041.1:0-15402 GCA_964469935.1 uncultured Methanosarcinales archaeon | reverse complement strand
GATGACATCGTCTTCATCTCAGGCGGGTCAGGAATAACCCCGTTCATGAGTTCCATAAGATACGCAATAGATAAGAATCTGACAAATAACATCACCCTCCTCTACTCGAACAGGACCGAGGCAGACATAATCTACAAGGAATATTTCGGCTCCATAAAGAACAGCAACATATCCATAGTGCACACATTGACAGACGATGTCCCTGAGACCTGGCAGGGCGAGTCAGGCTTCATCGACGAGAGCATGGTTGAAAGGCACGTTAAAGTCCCCAAAGACAGGCTCTGGTTCATCTGCGGTCCCCCGCCCATGACAAAGGCGATGAAGAATATGCTAAAGAAGATGGGAATCAAGGGAAAGAGGATCAGGATCGAGCCCTGGGAGCTCCCCGGCAAGAAGAGGTAATGATGAACCGTATCCTTCAGTTCGTGATATTCTTCGCAATCTTCTTTGCAGTGTATCTCACCCTGCATTTCTACGTGTTCACCCGCCTGGCATCGCTCTTCAGCATACAGAGAAGGCTGCTTCTCTACATCATCATGGCTGTGCTCGCCCTTTCGTTCCCCCTCATGAGCATAATCGAGAGGTTCTCGACAAACTCGATAACAAGGATATTCTACGCCATATCAGCGACATGGCTCGGCACCCTGTGGTTCCTGTTCGCCCTGACTCTTATATTCGAGATCCTGAAATTCTTCATAAAACTCGACCCTGTCATGTACGGGATGCTCATTGTGAGCATCGCAGTCGCCCTGACGATATTCTCGGTCCTAAACGCCATGTTCATAACCACCAAGACCGTGCAGGTCCCGATAAAGGGGCTGAAAAAAGACCTAACAATAGTCCAGCTCACAGACATGCACGTGGGCACCATCCACAATTCAGGCTTTCTCAGGAAGGTGGTGGAGATGACAAACAGCCTGGGACCCGACATTGTGGTCATCACAGGCGACCTCGTCGACAGCACAGGCGAGGTCCACAAGGATACATACGCATACCTCAAGAACATAAAGGCCCCGACATACTTTGTCACTGGAAACCACGAGGTCTATGCAGGGATAAAGGAGACAATAGCCGTGCTAAACGGCTCGGATGTCACGATCCTGCGCAACAGGTCAGTGAAAGTCGACGGCATCCAGCTCATAGGCGTCGATGACCCGGGCAACTCGAACAGGCATGCGAGGCTCGAGGACATCAGCTACAACAGGTCCATCCCGACAATCCTCCTTCGCCACCAGCCAGCATTATTGGACGATGCAGCAGAAAACAACATCTCGCTACAGCTCTCAGGCCACACCCATGACGGCCAGCTATTCCCGTTCAATTTCTTCATAAATATTTTCTACAAGTACATAAAGGGCCTGCATGAATACAATGGGATGTACCTGTACGTCTCGCCCGGCACAGGGACATGGGGGCCTCCGATGAGGCTCGGCTCAAGGAGCGAGATAACAAAGCTCGACCTCGTGCCTGCATAAAATTTAAATATACTAATCACTTCTTAGTAGGAAATGGGCATCGACAACAGGCTCAGGGACCATCTTATTAGCCGGAACGGCGGAGAAGCATTTGACCAGTCGAAACTCAGCACCCCTGATTTCGACGAGCTCTATTCAGCTTATGTTGGGCCGTGGAGCGACCTTGAACAGCTCCTGTCCGAGAGCCTAGAGGTGAACGGGATAAGGAGGGTCGAGGATTTTGCCGACTCCTTTGTGCTGGTGCCCCGCATCGGGTTCACAGAGGCCCAGCTTGAAGAGACCATCTCGGGATTCTACGCTTCACAGGGCTATGAAAGGGTAGAGAACATCGGCGGGCCGTGTTTCGAGAAGGGCAAAAAGCAGGTCTATGTCCGCTATGACAGGTACATGGGCGAGAGCTTCCTCATAAGCGAGAGAAGGGTGCATTTTGAGGATTTTGAGAAGGACACGGGGGGCTATGAAGCCCTTTATCAAGCCATTGGCGAGGGGCTCGACAGGCTTCTTCTGCCGTCTGCAAAGGATTTCTATGACCTGGGCAGGATCGTCCCGATGGGAAAGGAAAGCTCCGTGCTCTATAAAGCGGTTTTCCACAACATGGTAATGGTTATCATGAACCACTATGAGAAGGGCGTCCAGATCCCGTCTGACCATATTGAAATCAGCAACGAGGACAGTGCATTGCAGCAAAGGCTTGCGGATTACAAGGAAAGGGCATATCCGGCAATATTGAAGGCTGCAAAGAGGCTGTTCTATCTCATAGGGGGTGATGAGAAGAACGCCATGAAGATAATGGCAGAAAACTTAGAAGAGCTTTTCGTCTCATACAGGATCGGGTGCGGGGAGGATGTTGACATCTACAGGAAAGGGGTCCGACATATCCACAGGCTGATCAATTTCAAATCCAATTGAGGATTCCAGGCACAATCCAAAGCTTTTTATACATCGGGCTTTTATAATCTTCCCATGGAGATAAAGGAGCTTGTAAAAGGCCTCGAAGGCTCTGACGAGTACAGGGGATGGGCTGACAAGAACAGGGGCTTCTACATCGTGCATGTCTTCTACATGACAGGCCATCCTCCGCAGGTGGGCTACTACAATGACGAGGTCGACAAGATAATCACATTCGACCTGGGCGAGAGCATAGTCATAAACCCTGCGTCAGACGTCTTCAAGGAGAAGCAGAGGGTGAGGAGGCTCAGGCTCGACAATGTCTCCATCGACAAGCCGGAGGCGAGCAGGATAGCGGTGGATTTCAGGAAGGAGAGATATCCCTCCGAGATACCTGACAAGGAGATGCTCCTCCTCCAGGAGATAGGCGGCAGGATGGTCTACAACCTGACGTATTTCACGAGGGCGTTTAACACCCTGAACATAAAGATCGACGCTGGCTCGGGCGACATCATCAGCCATGACCTCGCTTCATTGGTTAGTTTCTGATTTTCATTTTTAGAAATATATTTTTCACATTGATATATTTTATAAATGATAGGGTCTGTAAAATTTCCGGGAGTGATGATACTTGGAACTCAAGATAAAAAGACTTGACAAGACTGTGGAGAAACCCGCGTTCGTCCACGATTACGATGCTGCATTCGACCTTCGTTCTTCCGAGGAAAAGACGATTAAGCCAAAAGAGAAGGTGATAATAAAGACAGGCCTCTCGATGGCCATACCCCGGGGCTTTGCAGGGCTGATTTGGGACCGCTCCGGCCTTGCGGCAAAGCACTCGCTCCATGTCCTTGCAGGAGTAATCGACTCAGGCTACAGGGGCGAGATAGGTGTCGTGATGGTCAACCTGGGCGCAGAGGAGTTCAGTGTCGAGAAGAACATGAGGATTGCCCAGATGCTGATACAGCCGGTCGCGATGCCGAAGATTGTAGAGGCAGAAGAGCTGGATGAGACCTCGAGGAACACAGGAGGGTTCGGCAGCACAGGACTGAGGTGACAGTAAATGGTGGTCAGCTACAATGCGATGAAGAAATGCAGGACATTAGGCCAGTTTGACAGCAAGGAAGAGAAGGAAGAGAAAGAAAGGAAGGAATGAACAGTGCATATTTTGCTTTTTCTTATATCTTTATTTCAATCCCCATAAAAATTATAAATGACACGGTATTCCGCTGGCCATGGAGGCGCATATAGGAAGGATCGAGCACCTGACAGACAGCGAGTGGCATGGACATCTTTCAACGACGATCTTCTTCGCTGGCTGCGACTTCAACTGTCCAGGCTGCAACACGCCCGACCTTCTCATAGCAAAGGAGGAGCACCTCGTGGACTTAAAGGAAGTCAAGAGGCAGATAAGGGAGCATGCAGGCGCGACAGAGGCCGTGGTCTTCACAGGGGGAGAGCCCTGCCTTCAGCGCCAGGCCCTCATATCCCTCGCCTCGTTCTCAAAGGATGCAGGGCTCAGGACAGCGCTCGTGACAAACGGCTCAAAGACCGAGTGCATCAGGTCCCTTCTTTCGCTCTCTCTTCTTGACACTGTCATTATGGACATCAAGGCCCCCTTCGAGGAGGGGTTCTTCCAGAGAGCGACACAGTCAAGGACATTCTTCAAGAGCACTGCCGAGCTTCTGGAGGACATAAGTTCGACTCTCAGGCTCCTCAGGAGATACCAGGACAGGGTGGACATAGTGATAAGGACGACCATCACGCCCTCGCTCGTGACGAGAAAAGAGGACCTTCTGAAGATCGCAGGGAGGCTCGATGACATGGAATGCGTATGGGAGCTGGTGGGTTTCAGCCCAGAGAATGTGGCTGACAAAAGATTCTCAAGCCTGAGGCCTCCGTCGCAGGAATTTTTGGAAAACCTCGCAGGGACTGCCAGGAAGATGTACCCGAGGCTCAGGGTATTCACGGGCTGAGGGCTTTCTTTATCTTGTTCTCCTCGAAGCATTTGCATATGCACTTGCCCTGGCTGAAATCTGAGCCGACATATTCCAGCCCGAAGTACTGGCAGCCTTCGCTCTTGCACATGCTGTCGCAGGCAGGTGCGCTTGCGCATCTGGCATAGGTATCATTGGATATGAAATCAACGCAGATATCCTCTACTGACATGTCCATGTCAATCACCCTTCCGCCGGTGATTGAAATGTTGCTGGATGGGCCGGTTACAAGGCCTGTATCGGCAGGCCTGTTCTTGAGCTCTTTGAGAAAAGGAATCCCCTTGTATGCAGCGATGACAGCGACAAGGATTATGAAGATGAATATCAGGCTCTTTTTTAGCATGCGCCCATTCAGGAGACCGTCATATTTATATTTTTTCAATCGCCCTGCCAAAACATTTATATACCTGCTCCCAAAAAAACATACCTATGGGACTGTTAAGCAAGTTCAGGACCTGGCTCACCCTGAAAAAGGCAAAAGAGGAGGAGAAAAAGCACATCCCCACGAAGAAGGACATCCTTCTGGAGCAAAAGGAGTTCCTCGAGGAGTCAAAAGAGCTAAAATCCATGGTTAACAGGGAAAAGCAATGAAAAAATATATAAAGCATGCCAAAAATCCAATGAAGTGAGAGGCAGAGAGCACAATGTCAACAAAACCAGCAGCAATAGGGACGCTTAACAAGGGGAATTATGTCGTCATCGACGGCGAGGCATGCAGGGTGACTGATATCCAGGTCTCAAGGCCGGGTAAGCACGGCCATGCCAAGGTAAGGCTTGTCGGCGTAGGCATTATCGACGGAAGGAAGCGCGAGGTTGTCAAGCCCGGGCACGACAATGTCGAGGTGCCCATAGTCGACAAGAGAAATGCACAGGTCCTCTCCATAACAGGCAGGAACGCCAATGTCATGGACATGGAGACATACGAGACATTCGACCTTGAGATCCCTGATGAGCTCAAATCAGAGGTCACAGAGGGCGTCACGGTCCTGTATTGGGTGATTCTCAGCCAGAAAGTCATGAAGCAGGTAAAGAGCTGATTAGAATGGTAAAGTTTCCGGAAGCTGAAGCAAGGATGTTCAGGAACAAGTTCGTCTGCAAGAAATGCAAGACCGTTGTCAAGGCGCCGAATCTGAAGGTTTTGGGCGGGAAGGTCAGTTGCAGGAAATGCAGTAGCAAGAGCCTGAGGCCTGTCAGGAAGAAATAGAGGTGTTATTGTTTGCTGTTTGGAATATGGTTTCTTAACTTGGATATATTAAGCGCCATTGTATTCGTATTCCTCATGTGCCTATACCTGTACCATAACAGGAAGAGGCTTTCTATCCAGAGGGGCGTTAGCCTCGGTAAGATCCCTATAGTATACGTGCTTCTTCTCAGGCTCAAGGCAGGGCTTAGGCTCATGGACAGGATTGCCGAGAAATTCCGCGAAGAGGTCAAGCTCTTCGGCTACATAGGCATAGGCGTGGGCTTCATCGGAATGCTCCTCGTGACATTTCTGATGGTCTTTTCCGTATTTCTGCTCATCTTCAGGCCGGACATACAGAACGGCGCAGCGCTCCTGATACCTTTCACGACAATCCCGGGCCTCGGCTACCTATCATTCTGGCATTTCCTCATATCCATATTCTTCATCGCAACCATTCACGAATTCGCGCACGGCGTGGTCTCCAGGGCGCATGATGTCCCTGTGGACAACAGCGGCGTCGGCGCTCTCGGAATAATCGTCCCCTTCATACCCCTGGCATTTGTCGAGCCTGACGAGAATGTGCTCAAGAAGAAGGACGATGTTGTCCAGTACTCGGTGTTTGCAGCAGGCCCATTCATAAACATAATCGCAGGCATCCTGATATTCCTCCTTTTTGCCCTTGTCTTTACGCCGATCCAGTCAGCCATGATACAGAGCGACGGGTTCTCGTTCACGACAATCAACCAGTCATTGCCCGCCTACCAGTCAGGGATGAGAGATTCTACCATCATCTCCCTAAATGGCCAGAACATAACTGATTTCTACGCTTTCCAGGACAAGCTTGCCTGCGTAACCCCTGGAGAAGAGCTCACCATAGGCACGACACAGGGCACATACAATGTGACCACGACCTCGTCTCCGGCTGACCCAAAAAAGGGCTTCATAGGGATCAGGCCTGTAGAGAACGTGATATCCCTCAAGCCAAAATACAAGGGCATAAGCGGCCCGTTCTTCTGGATCAAGGGGCTTATCCAGTGGCTCTACAGGCTTAGCCTGCTCGTCGGCATCTTCAACCTCCTGCCGGTGCTCTTCGTCGATGGCGGGAGGATGTTCCAGATAGCTGTCAAGAGAATAGTCCCTGACGACCGCAAGGGCAACAGGGTGATAGGGTTCATCGCCTTTGTGCTGATAACGATTATACTTGTCCTTCTTCTATGGACATACCTGCCGAAGCTTGCAGCCCTTGTCATGGGCGCAGGATAAAAAAAGGAGCATTAGATTTTTATATGATATCCTGATTTCCACTCTCCATGCTATACGTCATACTGCTTGAGCCGGAAAACTCCGGCAACATCGGCGCTGTCGCAAGGGTCATGAGGAATTTCGGATTCAAGAAACTTGTGCTCATCAACCCGGCAGCCTCAATCACTGATGAGGCCAGGTGCAGGGCAAAGCACGCGCAGTCTGTAATCGACGGTATCCGGATAGCAGACATCTCATCTCTGGACACCTTCGATATCCTTGTCGGGACCACTGCAAAGACAGGCACAGACTACAACATCCCGAGAAGCCCCCTGACTCCCAGGGAGCTTGCAGGTAAGCTGGAAACCAAGAAAAGGGTCGGCCTGCTTTTCGGAAGGGAGGGTATCGGACTTACGAACAGGGAGATACAGAGATGCGATTTCACAGTCACGATACCTGCATCGACTAAATATCCAACGCTCAACATAAGCCACGCAGTCGCAATCATCCTGTATGAGCTCTTCCAGAAAAATGCCGAAAAGACGACAGTCAGCAGCATAACCTCCATGTCGAGGAAGGACAAGGAGGTCCTCCTGGATTACGTAGGTAAATCCCTCGACACCATGACTTTCACGACCCCTGAGAAGAAGAATACCCAGAAGACTGTCTGGAAAAGGGTGATTGGCAAGGCGATGCTCACCAAGCGGGAGGCATTTGCTCTCATGGGATACTTCAAAAAGGCAGGGGGATCCCGAAGATAAGATAGGCAGTGTACATGACTGTTATTAGGATTATGTCAAAAACGAGGATTGCCAGAAAAACAAGGACATAGGCGAGGATGTATGTTGCGAAAAACGCCCTCAGCTTGCTGATTTTCTGCAGCTTCTCAAGACCGACAAGCCTGAGATATAGCCTGTAGAACGAAGGCACCAGATAGAGTATAGTTGAAATCACGAGTATGGCGATGACTATCCTGTTTCTCTTGATTATCGTCATCGTAAGGGTGACGAATGTAAGTATGAATGCGGGGAGTGCGAGGTAATCAGCTGACAAGGAATAGGTCATGGCCTTGTAGGTCTGCTCAAAACCTCCCTTCCCTCCCACAATCCGCACGCAGAGGTGGGTGATGTCATACCAGAGGAAAGTTATTAGGACGTAAGACACGATTAGTACCAGGTATGCAATGGCATATGTAAACGGGGTGATGTTTATTGCTGGAAACGCGACATCCAGACCAAGATGCCTGTAGAACCTGGTCATCCCTTCCATCAGCGCATTGAAAAGTTCGATATGCTGGTACGTGAGGAATATGAATGTTATCGAGAGGACTATGAGCAGGAAGAGGAACGGGTTTCTCAGGCCTCTCTCTGTCCTTATGTCTGTGAAGAACTTCCTGGGCCTCTCAAGAGAGTCCCTGGTCCTCTCAATCATGTCTGCCGCTAGGTTTGTTCCCTTCTCTATTCTTCTGCTTCTTGATATGGTTCTCAAGCCTCCTGTTGATCCTTGGCACTGCATTAGGCCCCAGCGAGTAGTATGTCTTCTCAGCAATCGGTCCCCATGAGAAATCCCCTCTCTCCTGGCTCACTCTCTCCACCCTGAACTCATCTAGCGTAACGCCTTTCTTGAGGTGGTAGTACACGACCTCTATCGTGCACTTGGGGAAGACCGAGATGTAGATCCTGTATATCTCGTACCCGTATCCCCTCTTCATGTAGTGAAGTATGTCTATTATGTTCTGCCGTATCTCAGATTTCAGAGGCCGTCCCCTCGCCATGCCTTCTCCCGGGTCGACCTGTGTTTAAATATTTTTCCACCAGCCTCTTCCGCTAAACATATATATGCCTGCTGAATAACAAAGATCCATGAGACTGGTCATCCTTTCAAATGACAATCCTGAGCTGGCAAAAGCCGAGGCGAGGGCTGTGCTCAAGGGAGGCTCATGCTCAGACAAGGGGCATTGCATGCTTACGACCAGCAGGAGGGATCCTTCGCGCCTTGCATACGCCACGCATGTCATGGGAGTCATCTTGGAATCGCGAAAAAGGGATTTTCTGGGAATGCTGGAACGCACGAGGCTGAAAGTCAGAGGCAGCTATTCTGTGAGGAAGCTCGGCAAATCGGACATCCCTGAAGGTATTGTAGCGGATATCGTCTACAGGAGAATAAGCAACCCCAGGGTCGACCTCAAAAACCCCGACACCAAGCTGGTCTATGCAGAAGCAGCCGGTTCTATGTATCTCGGAAAGCTTGTCTGGGAAAACGACAGGAGATACCTCGGCAGGGCGCCCCATCTAAGGCCTGTCCTCTCTCCTGTATCCCTTCCCCCTAAGCTTGCAAGGGCGTGCGTGAACCTCCTGGGAATCAGGAAAGGCACGGTCCTTGACCCTTTCTGCGGCACAGGCGGGATCCTCATCGAGGCAGCCCTTCTCGGGCACAGGGCAGTGGGATACGACATAGACCCGAAGATGCTTTTAGCCTCCAAAAAGAACCTTGATGCATGCAATATCACAGGATACTCCCTATTCCGAAGGGATGCACTGGATCTCGACCAAAGGCACAGGTACATCGTGACAGACCTCCCGTACGGGAAGAACACAGGACATCTCGGAAATAGACTGTATCCAGATTTTTTGAAAAGATTGAAGAAGAGCAATGTCCGCATGGCTGTCGTCATGTTCCCTGCTTCGGCAGAGCCTGCAAGGCTCTTGAAAAAGGCCGGGCTTTCGCCTGCAGGGGTCTTTTCGCATTACGTCCACAGGAGCATGACAAAAGAGATTGTCCTGATAGGCAATCCCTGGGGCTGATCAGCTCCTTCAGGAAAATTCCCTCAAAAAGAGCACAGTGGTCTCGTATGATTCCTTCAGCTCCTCCATTGTGATTGTCTTGTGGTCCTGGAGGAAGTCGTTTCTCATCCTGCGTATCTTCTTGATACCCTCGGCATAAGGGACCTTGGTCTTGGTGCTGAGCCTGTCTATCATCTCCTCGAAATTCGGGGCCTCTTCCCTGAAATAATGGAAATACTTCCTCTTCAGGGCGCTCAAGATGACCAGGTCATAGCTTATGAGCATCTTTGTATGCTCCATCCTGAGCGTGTCGTACCACTCCTCGCTAGTCAGGGGCTGGGTCTCGTCGGCTGTTTCTGCCTCTGCCTCCCTGAGCGGCTCGGGCTCGCTCTCTTCCTGGACTTCTGCATCCCTGTCAAGCTCTGCTTCCTCAAGCTCTTCCCGCTCGATGCCTGCCGGCGTTTCCTGCGTCTGCTGCTTCTCTTCTTCCTCTTCATACTCCACGACTTCCTCTTCCGGGCTTTCTTCTTCAACAATGCTTGTCTTCGGCACCTGCTGGGCCTGCTCAGGCTTTTTCTCCGGCTTCGGCTCTGTGGGTATGTCTGGGAGCTTGTCCCCCCTGTTTGCCTTGAAGAGCGAGAACAGCGTGTTCTCGCCCGCCCCTTCAGCATGAGAAGGACTTTGTTGGTTCTCCTCTGCCTTCACAACGACCTTTTCAGGCTCATCCTGGCCGCTGTTCCCTGAAGCAGCCCTGTTATCGATCGGTTTTTTTTCCATGTCCAACACCTGCACAAAATGATAGTTCTCCTTGTCTATTATGTATTCCACCTGCCTGCCCCCAAGCCCGGCCTTACGGTAGAGCCTTGCCAGGGCAAGCACCTGCTTTGCGCTGAGCTTCTCGCTCTGCGACCTGGCCTCTGTAAGCTCGACCCTCGAGAGCTTCCCTGTCTCTGGGTCCTGCATGTAGGCCTTTCTCTGCCTTGCTGCTGTCGCAGTCTTTATCTCGAGCTCACCTGAAACCACGTACCTGTCGAATTCAGTGGACTCGTCAGAGAGCCCGAAACAGGACCTGATTATGATTTCACTGTCCTCCTGCCTGATGTCCCCTGACACGTGGGGCATGATCATCTTCTGTACAAGCACAGCCATGCCGTAGTCATCCTGCTTTGCGTTCAGCCTTCCCTTCACTGCCTCTGCAGTGAAAGCCGATGCAAAGCAGGCGATTATGGATTTCAAGAGCTTATCCTTTCCCTTCACATGGAGGATGCTGATGTTTGCCTTGCTTCCTGTGGGATGGACCGGGCTTGCCCTGACAACCACGACAGGTTCGCTGCTCGAGTCCACGAGCTCCTGAAGCGGAGCGTCATCCCTGATGTTCAGGCTGTAGTATGACTCGATCATGTTCTCCCTGGTTTCCTCGTCTATTGAGCCTGACAGGACCAGCTTCTGTATCTCATTTGCGATCTCCTGCAGCTTCTCATCATCAGCCTCCCCAGCGAATGAGATATGGTTCCTGATCTTCCCTCTGAGCTGGTTTGCCTCAATGAACTTGTCGAAGACACCCCGCATTATTACGTATCCCGGCGGCACATTGAACCCTTTTGTCAGTGCCCCGAGCCTCGCTGCCTTGACCCCTGCACTGCCTGAATCATCCTCAGAAATCCTCTTCAGGTTGGCGATGTCCTCCATGCCTGTCAAGTATGGCATTTGTTATATAAAGGTTTTGGAATCCTGGACTGCGTTTAAAATGTCGCCAAAAAGTTTGCCGCAGGTAAACTTGATTTCGCTTTTATGCGAAATTAGGCCAATGAATGCTCTCCTATCCCGTCAGACAGCATGGCTGTAGCAAATTTCGATGACGAAGTCATTTTGACATATCGGAAATCGCCAATTCGCAAACAAAAAGACTTTTTTGTCCATGAAGCGTACGATTTCCGAGCATGCTCAAGAACCGCTTAATAAATGAAGAAGTTCTTGACATGTGCGTAACTTAATTCGCTTTAGCGAATTAAACATTGCTAAAGCAAAGTTTTGAGACATATTGAATGCAGACAAAACACCACACCGAAAGCCCCCACTCTGTGATTAACAAAAACCTTTAAATAGTTACCATCCATGAGCTGGAGCATGCCGAAATTCAGCATCCCTACAGAGGACAGGTTCCTGAGGAAGATATCGATCGCCATGCTCCTGCTCTTCGCCCTCATCACGCTCGGCACACTGTATTTCCGCAACAGCATGCTCAATTACAGCGATTCATTCACCCAGACGATAGAGCTGATAACTCACGTGGATGTAAGCCACCTGGACAACAAGTTCGTCTCCCTGTTCCTCTCCATAACAGGCTATATCCTCCAGTTCTATCTCCTTTATGTCATACTCGAATACATCATGGAGGGCAGGCTGCGCAGCCTGTTCTCGGAGGTGAAGATGTTGAAGAATATCAGCAGGCAGAAAGGCCATTACATAATCTGCGGGGGCGGAAGGGTCGGCCAGCACGTGGCAGACGAGCTGGTCAAGGCGAAAAAACCCTACGTGATCCTTGAAAAGGACGAGCAGAGGTGCAAGAGCCTCAGGAAGAAGGGCTACAGCGTCCTTCACATCGACGTCCTTGACGAGAAGGAGTTTGCCAAGGCCAATGTGAAGAACGCATCGTGGCTCTTCGCATGCCTGGGAGATGACGGCGACAACATACTTCTCGTGCTCACGACAAGGGAGCTGAGTCCCCAGATAAGGATAGCGTCCAGGGCCAACCATGAGAGGATAATCAAGAAGCTCACTCATGCAGGAGCTGTGCACATAGTCTGTCCAGAGGCTCTCGGCGGCGCGAGCCTTGCAAAGGCTGCGCTCGGGGATGTCTCTCCCCCTGCGGCTGACAGGTATGGCATCGGCCTCAACAGCTAAAATTTTTTATATCCATGTTGCATTACCTGCGACATGGATGATCTTCTGCACGAGCTTGAAGCCATGCTGGATACTCTTAGGGCCTATGGTTTTTCTGACAGGCCTGTGCTTGACGCCATGAGAGAGGTCCCAAGGCACCTGTTCATCCCCGATGCTCTCAGGAAGGCAGCTTACGGCGATCATCCTGTCCCCATCGGCCATGAGCAGACCATCTCCCAGCCCTACACAGTCGCATTGATGCTCCGGGCTCTTGAGCTCAGGAAAGGCATGTCAGTCCTGGAGGTAGGTGCGGGCTCAGGCTGGAACGCAGCCCTGATCAAGAAGCTTGTCGGGTCTGGAAAAGTCATTGCCATGGAATATGTGCCTGAGCTTGCAGAACAGGCGAAAAAGAATCTCGGGAAGGTGGGGATTGACGTCGCTGTGATCCAGGGGGACGGCTCTCTCGGCCATGAGGCAGGAGCGCCTTATGACAGGATAATCGTAACATGTGCATGTCCGATGATGCCTCCGCCCCTTGTCAGCCAGCTGAAAAATGACGGAATCATCCTTGCGCCTGTGGGCAGCACATACCAGGTGATGGTCAGGGGAAGGAAAAAGGACGTCAGCCTCGAGACCGAGTCTTTGGGCAGCTTCTCATTTGTCCCTCTAAGAGGCAAGCACGGGTTCAAGAGCTGAAGCAAGGATGTCTCTGTCTTTCATTATGAATCGCCAGGGGAAAGATATCCCTGGTTCATGAGGAAAGCCCTCTGGAGCCCGCCCTGCCCAAGTGTCGTGAGGTCCTCGGCTCCGTAGACCTCTTTCTTGTACCTGTTGACCACTTGCTCGAATCTCTCAGCCAGCCAGGGAACCTCGGTCTTTTGGTAGGTCCCTGTCTTTAGGCATCTCCCCTGAGGCAGTCCCCTTTTTATGTCATAGAGATTGAGATGGGCGAAAGGGTCGCCTTCCCTTGGTGTATTGGACAGCACAAGATTGTAGCGTCCTGGCATCTTCCTCACGTCCCCTTCTGAAAGCCTCCGTGCGATCTCCTCGTTCAGGGCATCGTCGATATTTTTGATTCCACAGTGCTCGTAGACCCCATTGGCCAGGCCCGTCCTTATCGTGTCGATGAGGGCATCTGCATCCCTGCCTAGCAAGGACTTCACCTTGTCCCTGTCGATACGGGGGTGGCTGTGGTATACTATGGTCCTGTAATCAGGCATTGACTCGACAATGATTTCGAGGAACTTATCCATCAGTGGATTCTCGACGTCATCATAGAAGACGCACCTGCATAAATCTCCTTTTCCTGTCTGCTCGTGGTCGAATATGTAGAATTTCCTGTCGATGAGGATTCCGCCGAAATATCCCCCCTGCTCAGGCATGTGATCGCCCGAGGCCTCTTTCGCGATTCTAGATGTGAGGTCAAGCATCTGCGGATTGAACAGGGCAATGTCCATGTCCTCGGTCAATGCAAGGTCCGGGAGTATTAATCTTTTCTTCATCTTGAAAATAAAAAGGGAATATGGAGCTAAGGAGGGGTGACTCCGAGGTGAGAAGGTGGCTCCATATCCCTGTGAGTATCAGTCATGCGATGGCGCATAGCAGCATCGCATGGTTCCAGCCTAAAGGTGTGTTCTCATTGTACTTGTCTGTCCCGCCGAAGTATAGCTCAGGCAGGTCCCCTTTCCAGTTCATGCATCCGTATGTCTTTCTCATGTAATGGCTGTACTTCTCCATGTCGCCTGTCTTCTTATATATGGCAGCAAGCCAGGGGAATCCCATGACCCATTCAGCCTCCCTGCCGTTGTTGTAGTACCAGTCTCCGAAATACCGGACGACCCCCCTGTCCCTCACGAGCATGGTCTCGACATTCTTGAGTATCTCGTCCCTCTGCTCGTTCGAGACAATGCTATATGGATAGATCAGCGTAAGGAGCGCAAGGTCGACATCTTTTGTATGGGATTCCCTGGGCAGCAATTTGTCAAGCTCTTCTCTACCCTGGGTTATGAGTATTTCAGGAACGTCGACCATTCCCTTCACTGCGATGAGCCCTGCAAGGCATGCGCCGATGCTTGATGCATGGACCTCCTCGTCGTTTTCCCAGACACCGTTGTCAGGGTCATGCCAGTACTCGATGCTCCCGAGATAATGCACAAGCTTCTGAACAATCCTGAGGTCGTTCTCATCCCTGATCACCATAACGCCTTTCCTGTAAAGGTCGCCTGTCATGAAGAGGAAGGCTCCCACTGCGTCGTTCTGCTTGTTTCCCCAGTCCTCTTTGTATTCCTCATAGGTCATCGGACAGAACCTTGCGTGGATGTATTTCTGCTTGTCATCCGGCTTCTGCTCGATAGCCTGGTCTATCTTGTTCTCATGCTTGAGGAGCATGTCAAAGAGCGCCTGGAGGGCCTTTCTTGCGTCCTCCCTGTCCCCTGCCTCCCAGAGGCCGAGAGCCATGTAGACATTGTCCCTGATCCAGGCCCTGTTGTAGCCTGTGTCGACATCGAGGCTTGCAGCCCCGAAAACACCTGTCCTGTACTGCAGCTTCTTCAGCTTCCTGAGTGAAATATTCCTGAGTATGCTGTTTATTACCATTGGAACACCCCCAATATTTATTACTGGTTGGTTATAACATAACTTATATATAAATATTTCGCTTTTGTAGTAACTATGTGGTGGTTAATTAATTACAAAAATAGGATATTATGTTCTTCAGCAGCCACCTTTATAAAAAAATATTTTCTGAAACAATAAATATTTCAATAGTGAATGAGCATCAGGCCATGGTCCTCAGGGTAATATTATTCACCCCCTTGCCATCAATAAAGAAACATCTTTGTTCGGTCAGTCCGGAAATTCGGTTCAATGGTTTTTGGTCTGTTTATTTCATGAAAGTGTATTGCAATATTGTACTGCTCGACAAATACATTGCTGAAGGGAAAGTCATATAA
>CAYXZQ010000040.1:5073-15629 GCA_964469935.1 uncultured Methanosarcinales archaeon | reverse complement strand
GCATCGAGCACGACGCTCTTTTTGCTCATTCCCGTCTCTGCGATAATCTTTCCGATATCCTTCAGCGGTATTATCTGCGCGCCGCGCTTCATCTTTTTGTACAGGTCCAGGAACCCTGCCTCAAGGACAGTCATCTCGCTGCCAGTATTCGTCTTGACGACTGTTCCGGGCTTTGAATTCTCGATGATTTCTGCCTTGACGAACCCGTACTGGGTGTGCATGTCTCCGCTCTTATGCAGGAACAGCTTTCCATTGTCGGTCATGAGAGCCTTCATGTTAATTTCTTTCATTGATCAGGATTTTCTGGTTGTGGATAGTTAAAAAGATATCCTCTTCTGATTGTTGCAAATATTCTATAGATTCGTTTATAATGCTTTCTATAGATAGCTCATTTTCAGGAAATCTTTTTTTGAATATATATTCTCCATAGCAAAAAACTGTTCTGTGGCCTTCACAATTATCTACAACACTATTATCTGGATTCAATGTCAGCCTGTCCAATTCTTTACCTTCCCCTGTTAAGATGATATTGTATTGTTTTTTCTCCAAATGGTAAAATTTAAACCATGTGTCGTAATCACAATAACACATCGCATTCAGAAAGCCTATATTCGTTCTGGTCTCCAGAACAATGTCACCATCCTTAACTTCTGAATGTCCCTTAATCCTGCGGGCAGCGCAATTATAATTTACAACCGGATTTATTATTAGCGTATCGCCTTCCCACCTTGCTTCCTTGATATAATCGCTGAATCCATATAATATTTGATAGGATCCATTACAAGGTTCATATGAGAACCTTGCCGCACCTTCGCATCCTGATTGCATGAATAGTACTATAACAAATGCAAATATCAGGGCAATTCTACTTAATGCCTTCACTTGTCATACCCCAGGTAACCCTTCAGCCTCTTCCACTGCATCTTCACATAGCTCTCAACCTTTAGCCTCTTCTGCTTTGCCCATATCCTTGCCTTGAGTATCCACGTGACATTGTTCTTCTGCCTGTCATAATAGTAATAACCCAGGACAATCAGGATTATCGCAAGGACAGGCATCACGACATAGTAGATTATTATGGCTGTCGTCGACGCCTCCGGGACCACTTCGCCCTCGGGGGGCGTCTCCGGCTCCTTGACAGGCGTCGGCTGCTCCTGTTCAGGCTTTGTCTCGGTCCTGTTGGCAGCGACCTTCATTACCTTCTTCTTCTCTATGCACGGCCCTATCTCAAGATATTCGTAGGCTGTCGGATAGCCGCTCTTAGTACCCACAAGCTTGTATTCCCCAATCTCATCCGGGACAAAAGTTATCTCTCCGTTCGAATCAGAGACATAGCTGTCAAGCTTCTGCCATGCCCTGTCCTCCAGCCTGTACACATCAAGCTTGACGCCTGAGAGATTGCCGCACACCTCCCTGTTGTTCACGATGAGGCCTTCAGTCGCGCATGTCGCCCTGTCATAGAGCTTGTAGGTCCATATCGTGAAATTCTTGGCCAGGCAGTTCCTTGGGTCGATTATGATCGTCATGTACTTATCTTCGCCCTGGGTGCAGGTGCCACAGTCCTGAGGGCAGTTGGAGCAGGACTCATAGTCAGAATCGCACCATGGATCCCCACCTGAATCCTTGTCGCCGCAATAGCCGACCACGAATGTTATGTTCTCCGTGTCGATCAGCGTGCCGTCGGATACATAGAGCGTTATATTGTGCCTGCCCTCCTGGGAAAGGAGAGGGGTGAAATTTATCAGGCCGTAGTATGTCTGGTTAGAGACATTGAAAAAAGTGCTTATCCTGAACCAGGAGTATGCCTGGATCTTGTCGAATATCAGGAGGTTATTGTCAAGGCTATAATTGTTC
This sequence comes from uncultured Methanosarcinales archaeon, assembly GCA_964469935.1. Taxonomy (GTDB): domain Archaea; phylum Nanobdellota; class Nanobdellia; order Woesearchaeales; family DSVV01; genus CAYXZQ01. The sequence goes on along the minus strand of CAYXZQ010000040.1, from coordinate 13,775 downwards.
CTGTTGTCAGGGTCCCATCCGTAGATATAGTGGCTGAAAGGGATATGCAGGTACCCGTACAGGTTGCCTACGTGCTCGAGAACCGGGGCATCGTTTTCAGATGTCACGTCGATGGTCACCTGCTGGCTGTCGGTATCTGTGTTGTCAGTCACGCTGAACGTGACCAGATTGCTCCCGTCGTATGCTCCGGGCGGCACCCACCATGCAAGGGTCTTGTTTGCAGATATCCTGTCAAATGTGAAATTGTAGTCAGATGAGAAGTACAGCGTGTCACCATCCCTGTCATATGCCTCGATTATGATCGATAGGTTGGAGCCCTCTGCAACAACCTGGTTCGGTATGTTCTGCAGGACCGGAGCGTAGTTGAACTGGTCGATGTATTCGGATTTCGTATCCGTCGTGGTGTATCCCGCCATGTCAGTGGCCCTGACCTGGTAGTTCAGGTATTCTCCAACATAGGCGGACCAGCCACCCACTGGCTCGCTTATGGTATATGTATATCTGTTCCCGCCGAGCGAAGTCATGTCCTGCCAGGAATAGTACCCGTTCGAGTCGTATTCGTATCTGAGCTGGGGCGGATTGCTCGAGTTCCATGTCGTATCATTGACCCTTACCGTCACTGTGAAGCCCCCTGTCGAGTTCTCCTCGAGGTTGGCAGGGCTCTGCGTCCAACTATAGAGCACGGGCTGGACAGTATCTACTATTATCGAATCGCTTGCAGACGAGCCTATGTTTCCTGTCCAGTCCTCTGCCCACACATAGACAGTGTTAGTCCCCTGCGACGCTCCCGTGAGCTGTCCTGAGAAGGTGGTGTTGCTGACCCTTGTTCCTGTCCTCGTGCCGGAATTGTCCGTGAAACTGTAGTAATAGTATCTGATTCCTGTGCCTGTGTCTGAGAACCCGGACCATGTGAAATCGACTATCGTATCTGTCAGGTACGTCGCTCCGCCTTCTACCGAGACCGTCCCTGCTGACGGGTCGCTTCCATCAGTTGTATAATTGCCTGTGTAATTGCTTGCGGATTTGAGGCCCGTTGCGTCGTAGACGAAAGCATACCACGAATGCGGGCCCACATCGGACTCAGCCGTGAATGTGCAGTAAGGGTTCGACGCCCTGAAGTCTGTGCACCTCTGTGTGGCCAGGCATCCTCCTGAGTTCACCGCCGGGGTGCTGCAGACATAGAGCCTGACCAGGTCGCCGTCGACGTCAGATGCGGTGGTCGTTATCCTGACATTCTTGCCTCCCTTTATCATCCCTGAATCGTTGGCAGTCGCAGAGGTGAAAGCCGGCCTGTCAGGGACAGGATTGACTGTGATGGTGAAGCAGGACTGGCTTGAATAATCCTCGCCGTCATATGCCCTGACACAGACATTAGAGGCGCCGTTCTGGTTTGCCGCCGGCGGCGAGACGTCGACATAGGAGCCGGCTATCGATGCGCTGGCGAGAGCTGAGTTCGACTGGCTGTATATCGAATAGATGAGAGGGGTCCCGTCATAGTCTACAGAATAGGAATCGAGGTCCGTGGCATTGACGATGCCTGTCGCATTGTCCTCGTCCATCACCAGATTCGGCAGGGACGAGGTGAATATCGGCACGAAATTGCCGTAAGTCAGGTTGTTGACGTAATTGAGCTGGCCGAATACAGAGCCTACATCGTATGACACGTTCCAGTGTGTTAGCCCTGAAAATATGTTCAGGGTGTCGGTCCCCTGGGTGCAGGTCAGGGTGTCGACATAGAAATTGCCGTTCCCTCCTCCTGTCACTGAATTCTTGACCTGTCCCGTATTGAGGTTGGTTATTGTGACATTGGTTCCAGCAGGGATTGCTGAGCCGTTATGGTAGAATATGTTTCCCTGCATGACGCAGAGGTCTCCATATGCAGGCAAAATCGACAGCAGCATGACTAAAACTGCCATGAGCCCGAGCATCCTGGCCCTGTCAAAATCAGTCATGAGCCTTTCCACCTCCCTTTTCTCTTGATTTGCCCCTGTGATCTATGAAAATGATGATCAGCAGCAGAACGATAAGGATCATGCCCAAAAGCTCCAGCGCGTAATCCTTGTCCTTTTCAGCGAAGGCCATGGGGGATTCGGTGTGCTGTGCCCTGCTCTTGTTTTCTTTCCCGATAGTGGAATTTGGTGGTGCAGGGACCTTTATCTTCGGGTATATCCTGTCGAACCTGGCATATGCCTCATCGCCGCTGATGCTGAGGACCAATGCCCTGGTGTCAGGACTTCCGTCACTGTCCAGGTCAAGGTCCAGCGGCTGGTTCACCTTGAGGACAACCTCGTCTTTGATGGTACTGAACGAGACCCTCATGGAATCCTTCCCTATCTTGTTGACATTTCCTAATATCATCTTTATGTTCCTAGTATCGTTTATTATATAGAGCCTGAATTTCTCGTCAACCCGGAGCCTGTTTACGGAGGTCTGGTCAATCACAGTGCCGAAATCAAAGCTGCCTCCATCTCCTGCCGTGCTGACAACAGGGCCTCCGCCTCCAAAACTTCCACCTCCTGCGCTGCCTCCGGAACTTCCGCCTCCGCCTCCTCCCGAGGAAGAGCCACCGCTTTCTTGGTCCCCTGTCTCGGGTGTAAAAGGTATGGTGAGATTCATGACGAATGGATAGTGGTCATACACGAAATCCTTGAAAACGCTCTGGTTTGTGTTTTCATACCTGAGATCTATCCTGTCAGAGCCGTAGTTGCAGGTGAACGACTGAAGATAGAAATTGGCATAAGGCCAGTCTTTCCCGCCTGTCTGGACATCATATGTCGTTCCGAGATCGATATCAGTTATCCTGATTCCTGTGCCTGATTTTGCAGCAGAGCCGTCAGGATACGTGACGAATCCCATAAGGGTGCATACAGACGACGCCAGGCCTGCAGGGACTATCACGAGCAGGAAGGCTAGTGCGATTGCCATCCATGCCATTTGTTTTCTATTGGTCATCTTCATTTCCAGCTCCTGTCGTAAGTCCAGTTGTACGGCGCGCCTATCTGCAAAAACGAATAGCCGTAGCCAGGCTTCATGCATCCTCCTGCAGGGAACCAGCTGTATCCTGTCCCGTTGAAAAGCAGCAGATTCGTCCGCCAGCCCTGGTATGTCCCGCCTATGTCGGTCGTGTCGAACCATACCATAGTCTCCGGGGGTGTCGTGGTGTTGAGGGCCGATGCCAGGTTGCATTCGGTTCGCAGCGAGTTCCAGCCCATGAGCATCATCTCGTATGTTGCGGGCGCGCCGTTCGTGACGACCATGGGTACCTTGACCGTCCCGTCAGGCACAGTCCCGATTAATGTCAGGTTGTATGGATTCTGGACAAACGGGAACACGTAGCCGTCGGTCACCGACATCCTGCTGAACTGCGTGAGCCAGGTCCCTCCTGCAAGCTTCAGATTCGTCTCCCAGCCCTTGAACTTGCCGCCTATATCTGTGGTGTTGTACCTCAGCACGACGTCGTTGGGTGTCCCCCACCGCATGATGTCGCTGAATGACAAGTTGTATGGTATCAACGGAAAGGATATCTCGTTGAGCTCGTATGTCGCAGGGCCGCCGTCGGCGAACTTTATGGGGATGTCGTATTTCCCGACGATATTCTCGCTCAGGTTATAGAGTCCGTATCTAGATATGCCCAGCCTGTAGTATCTATGCGGCACAGAGCCCGCTGTCGGGTCCGACCAGTTGAACACTGTTAGGCCTGTCACGTTCGGGGTGCCGTAGCCGAAATTGTCTGTCAGGTTGTCTGCTATATATATCGAGACATTGTCCTGGTTGAGGTTGGCCCATCTGAGGATGACAGTCCTGTTGTCGCCTGCCAGCTCTCCATGGAAATCAATGTCAGAGATAGGCCTGATCACTATTAAGGACACCGTGCCTGTGGCTGTCGCCTTTCCTGTTATCTCCTGCGGCCTGTAGGCGTTTTCAAGATCACCGGCCTTCTTGTACACGAAAAGCTGGCCGGCCACAGCGAACATCAGCAGGATGACTGCGAATACGGCAATCATGTTGTTGTTCACTCGTATCATCTTACCTCCTCCAGGCCGCCCTCTTTTGTCTTCCTGTATTTCTTGACTGACTTCGAGATGTTCTTCGGGTCGATGCCCACTGATTTTGCCTTCTCTGTGAGCTCATCGATAATCTTCTTGTTCTCCCCAAGGTCCTTGGCATCGATCTTCTTGAGAAGTATGCCCTCATCCGTGATGGTGTACATGTAGAAGCCGGTACCCTCTTCTATGCCCAGCTCTCTTCTAATGTCTTTGGGGATTACTATCTGTCCCCTGCTGTCGGACTGGACAATCTTTGGATATTTTTTCATTTGCGCAGGTGAATGAAAAAGCCAGAGCAACCCTCAGTCACTCGTGATTCTTCATTTTTTTCTGAAATTCAGAAAAATTATCTGAAAATAAGATAAAAAAGTCTTAAATTCAGATATAATTTCTGATATTCAGAATTATGAAGGAATTTATATATAAATGTTACGCTTTTAGTATACGTAAAAATATACTAATTTATCTTCTTCAACATATAAATATTTAAAAACTCAGGGCGGATATATTGGAGCATGGTCTCGTTCAAGGCACAGAGGGGCAATTCTAAGCTGACTGATTTTGCCGACATCAAGGACTATGTCGTAAGGAATTCTGTAAGGAGCATTCCAAGGACGATCAAGACAAAAACCGATGTAGAGAATTCTTTGCTGAGTTCCTATTGATGACAGGCTCAGCTTCCTGACGAAACAGACAGTGCCAGTAAATTTTTATACTTTATCCTTTTCCGAAAGACCATGCCGACAATATCGCTTTGCATGATCGTAAAAGACGAAGAGGATGCCCTTGCAAGATGCCTGGATTCAGTCGATGTCGATGAGATAATAATCGTCGATACCGGCTCCACTGACAGCACCAAGAAAATCGCCAGGAAGTATACTGACAAGGTGTTCGACTTCAAATGGAAAAACGATTTTTCCGATGCCAGGAATTTCTCCATCAGCAAGGCAACTTCTGACTGGATACTGGTTCTGGACGCTGATGAAGTGATTGAAGACATGGGGGCTCTCAGAAAACTGACTGGACAGGGCTTTGACGCTTTCCGTCTCATACAGAGAAATTATACAGATGACATGACAAGGCCCAAGTGGGTAGCTGTCGAGAAAAACAGGTATACCAAGGGCTACTCAGGCTATGAGCGAAATCCGGTTGTGAGGCTTTTCAGGAACAACGGGATGAGGTTCACAGGCCCTGTACATGAGATTGTCGACACGACAGGCATGAGATGCAAGGATACACAAATCCCGATCCATCACTATATCGAAGAGAAGCCGCTGAAGGAAAGGCAGCTGAAGTACCTTGATATTGCTGAGAAGGCATTAAAGACCCGCCCAACAGGCAGGCTTCATTACACAGCCGGCTCTGTCTATTTCTGCTTTCTGAAGGATTATAAGAAGGCGAAAGATAACTTCTTAAGCGCGATGCAATATGATGATGACAAAATCAAGACCATGGAAGCGCTTGCGGCTACCCATATAGAGTTGAAAGAGTATGAAGAGGCCTACCAGATCTACAGGCAACTCCTGAAGGCAGGATACATCAGCCCGTCCATGAGCCTGAATCTTGCAAATCTGCTCGTCATGCACAAGCACTACAAGCCGGCGCTGAAATACCTGAAGAAGGCGATTGAGCTTGGCCATGTAAAAAAGGAGATGATCGAGAAGAATATCCTGGCAATAAAATCCATGAATGTGAACAATGCAGAGTACTGGGACAGGATATGGGAAGAAGAGGGTGCAGGCACCTGGAGAAGATATCCTAAGACCAATGAGGAAGTGGCAAAGCTTGTAGGAAAAGGCAGGAAGATACTCGAACTCGGATGCGGCGTAGGCCTGCTGGCAGAACTGCTGGACAAGGACAACACTGTCACCGGCATAGACATATCCAAGGCTGCTATTGATATCATGAAAAAGAGGATTGATATCAAAGGGATTGTAGCGAAAGTCCCGCCGATCCCGGCAGAAGATGATGAATATGACGTAATAGTCGCAAATGAGTTTCTTGAGCACTTCATCGATACCGACGAGATACTCAGCGAGATATCAAGGGTGGCCAAGGTCGCGATACTCGGGGTGCCGGACAATATCCTGGGCCATGAGAGATGCAAGGAGCACTACCAGAAATTCACAGAGGAGTCGCTGAAAAGACTGTTGAGCCGGTATTTTGACGAGATAGAGATCAGCTCCTTTACAGACAGGTTCGACCTTGAAGGCAAGAATGCCAGGATAGCATTGCCTGTGCTGCTGGCTTATTGCAGACGTAAATGAGATAAATCCTTCCAAAGTTCATAATGATAATCTCCAATGTTCTTACTGATAAATAAAAATATTTTTGATGAGGGTGGGCCATGCCTCACTGGTCACTGGACAGTCACTTGTGAAGTATATAAATGAACTCCCTCTATCTATTCTCCAGCAAGGGCTTAAGCCCGGAAAACAGCTTCCACATCCCCTGTGACGGCAGGGAACCAAAGTTCATGCCCGAGAGGATGTTGAAATAAGATGCGAAAAGCAATGGAGGTAAACAAAATGAACAAGACCGAAAACGAGAGCGTCCAGGCAAAGAACCTGCCTGAGATGAAGTTCCGCGCAGGCGCAATCTGCGCGACTGTCTGGCAGAATACAGGCCAGAGCAAGGATGGTGAGCCGACCCAGTACAACACCATCTCGATCGAAAGGAGCTACAAGGACAGGAACGACGAATGGCAGAGCACGAATTCTCTGAGAATAAATGACCTGCCGAGGGCTTCGCTTGTCCTGAAGAAGGCATACGAGTATCTTGTCCTGAACCAGCAGAATGTCGCATAAGGCGATTTTCCAGGTTCTCCGGACAATGATGCCTTGAACGGCTTTTTTTCGGAACACTCCCGCAGACAGCGGGATTTTTTTTATTTTCATAGACGATAATCCGATGGATTGCCGGATAATGTTATTAATGTTCACCAACCCCGAAATCAGTAACATACCCCAATACAGGGACATGCCAAAAAGGCCCGCAGGGACACCGGCGGGTTCTTTTGGGCATTCCTTGGTCCGGCCGATGGGGGGTCAATTGAAAAGCATTAAATAAACAAGGGTGATACCAATGATTGCAAAAAAGCAAGCGGTCGAGCTTGAGATGGAAATGCCAAAAGAAGAAGAAAATACAGATGATGATAAGGTAGAGGTCGTGCTGAAGGACAAGACCGGGTCCAAGAAGGACATGGATGTAAGGTACCTGCCGGGTGTAGGGCCTGCGACTGCAGAGAAGCTTAAGGCAGTGGGCTATGACAACCTGCTTTCCATAGCTGTGGCATCTCCGGGCGAGCTCGTGGACGCCGCAGGCGTGACTGAGCTTGCAGCAAGGAAGATGATAAATGCCGCGCGCGACGCGCTGGAGATGGGCTTTGAGAGCGCCGACGAGGTCATGAAGCGAAGGGAGTCCGTGGAGAAGATAACCACTGGAAGCCAGGCCTTTGACGTCATCCTCGGCGGAGGGATCGAGACAGGTGCCATAACCGAGATATTCTCTGAGTTCGGCGGAGGCAAGACCCAGATGGGTCATCTCTTCGCCGTCAATGTCCAGAAGATGAAGGAGGAGAAGGATCCTGTCGCAGTGTATCTTGATACTGAGAACACATTCAGGCCTGAAAGGATAAAACAGCTTGCAGCCGGAGCCGGGCTTGACCCTGATGCAGTGCTCAAGCGCATAAAGGTCGCAAGGGCATACAACTCAGACCACCAGATGCTTCTCGCAGAGAAGGTTGAGGACCTGATAAAGAAGCAGAAGCTCAATGTGAAGCTCGTGGTCGTCGACTCGCTCACAGCGCATTTCAGGGCAGAGTTCATCGGCAGGGGGACCCTTGCTGAGAGGCAGCAGAAGCTCAACAAGCACATGCATATCCTGCTAAAGCTCGCTGACCAGTACAATATAGCCGTGTATGTCACGAACCAGGTCATGTCAAGGCCTGATGTATTCTTCGGCGACCCGACAGCAGCTATCGGCGGGCATATAGTGGCCCATGCAAGCACTTTCAGGATATACTTGAGGAAAGGAAAGAAAGGCTCAAGAGTGGTCAAGCTTGTCGACAGCCCCAGCCTGCCTGATGCAGAGGCATCATTCTACGTCGAAGAGGGTGGTCTTCGGGACGTATAATTTCTTTATTTTTTTTGATAAACTTTATATAGTAATAGTAAAAACATTGAACTATTGCAGGCGTAAGTCTGTCAAATAGAATAGATAAGGTGAAAAAAAACATGTATGGAAATAGAGGAGGTGGCCACTTCGGTGACCACAGAGGTCGTAATGTCGCTCCGGTGAATGTCGGAGACGAGCTGGATGTAAAGATTGAAGCAGTCGGAGAGAAAGGAGACGGAATCGCCAAGAAGGACGGGTTTGTTTTGTTTGTCCCGAATGTCAAGGAGGGCGACGAGGTCAGGATAAAGGTCTCAAGAGTCCTGCGCAAGGTAGGTTTCGCTGATGTGATAGGTTCTGTCGGAAGCGGCTCTGATGATAAGGTGCAGGCCAAGGAAGAGGAGCCTGAAGAAGACGAGATATCCGAAGAGGAGCTCGAGGCAAAGGCATCAGAGGACTTCGGCGAGGAAGAGGCACCCGAGGAGCCTGAAGAGGAGCCTGAAGAAGAGATGCCGGCAGAGGAAGAGGAGCCTGAAGAAGAGA
>CAYXZQ010000040.1:0-4973 GCA_964469935.1 uncultured Methanosarcinales archaeon | reverse complement strand
CAGAGGAAGAGCCTCAAGAGGAAGAGAAGGCAGCAGATGACGAAGAGCCTGCAGAAGAGCCTGAGGAAGATGAAGAGAAAGCTCTGGACGAGGCTGACGAGAAGCTGGACGACGAACAGAAGGAAGAGGAAGACGAAGAGAAGATAAAAGAGGTTCTGGATTCCGGCGACTCTGAAGACGAGGAAGACGAAAAGGAAAAATAAGGTTTTTTTTATTTTTTTTATCTAATATTTATATATCAAAAGATGATTTCTTGCATGCCATGAGACTCTTCATTGCAATAACCCTTAGCCAGGAGACAAGGGAATTCCTTTCAAAGATACGGCTCCCTGCAAGGATGGCGAGAGAATTTCACCTAACTCTCAGGTTTTTGGGAGAGGTGCCTGATGAGAAGGTCGAAAAGATCACCGCAGCATTGGATAAGATCAACTTAAGGAATTTCACATTCTCATTGTCCGGCATCGGCTTTTTCCCAAATGGAAAAAGGCCGAGGGTGGTATGGACCGGAATTGTGCCACCGGACGATGTAATCAGGCTTGAGAAGATGATTGATGACTGCCTGGCAGTACTGGGATTTCCCAGGGAAAAGAGGTATCATCCTCACATCACTTTAGCCAGGGCAAGGCGGGGCAATGACCCTCGTGCACTGGCAAATTCAGCAATGGCGCTGAAGATTCCTCCTTTAGAGAACAGTGTCATGGGTTTTGAGCTCATCAAAAGCACATTGACTCCTGACGGCCCGATACATGAGACACTCAAAACATTTATAAATAAGTCAGGGAACCCAGAAGGATAATTGCCGATATGCTGCGATGCCTGCTCGGCTGCAGCGTAATGCCTGCGCAAGGCGATAAAGAACGCAGGAGGAGGAAAAGATGACAGAAGAACAACTGCTTGTCCCGACAAAGAACTACCTGAAGTCAGGAATACACATAGGGACCAAATTCAAGACAAAGTACATGGAACCGTTCATATACAAGACCAGGCCCGACGGCCTCTCCGTGCTCAATCTTCAGAAGATAGATGACCGCCTCAAGATATTTGCGAATTTTCTCTCACAATATGCGCCCGAGGACATACTCATCGCAAGCAGGAGAGAGAACGGCTGGAAGGCAGTCAAGATGTTCGAGAAGCTGACCGGTGTCAAGGTATTTGCCGGGAGGTATCCCCCGGGCATCCTTACAAACCCGAACCTTGTAAATTTCATTGAAGTGAAGATAATCGTCGTAATCGATACCTGGCCTGACAGGAATGTGGTCAATGATGCCATGCAGATAGGCATCCCCCTGATTGCGTTATGCGACACGAACAACCAGGCGAACAACGTGGATCTCGTAGTCCCGTGCAACAACAAGGGGAAGAAGAGCATCGGGCTCGTATTCTATATCCTTGCAAGGGAATACATGCTCAGGAGGGGCATGATAAAGTCAGCAGAAGAGTTCACACCGACCCTTGATGATTTCGCTGACCCATGAGAACTTAGCTAATCTCTTCAAATCCTTTTTCTTTTATTTCAATGGTTGTCTCCTTGTTTTCTGGCAGAGACCTGTGCTTCTTGATGATTATCTTCCTTCGCGACTTGAACTTGACAAGCTCAAGCAGGCACTTGCTGCTGTACCTGAGGATGTCTCCTCCTACCATCTTGACTGCGTCCCTCTCGTCAAAATCACTGTAGACCTGGTTAGTCAGGAGCACGGGTATGTTCCTCGTCCTCGTGATCTCGTTCAGCGTCGATATCTGGACTCCCATCTCGTTGTTGACATGTTTTATGTCCTTGGTCTTTCCGCATTCGATCCTGTAGAGCATCGATATTGTGTCCACTATTATGAGGCCTATCTTCTCGTTGACCATCTGCCTCACATTGCCGAACACCCTCTTCTGCTCCGCAAAACTCGTGGGCTTGAGGATCAGGATGTTCTTGAGCACGTCATCATCGTATCCTTCAAGCTGCCTCAGCCTGTCCACAGAGAAGCCGCCCTCTGTGTCGACGAAGATGACTTTCTTCCCGGACTTTGTCACTGAGATGGATGCAAGCAGGCACATGGTTGTCTTGCCGCTGCCCGCAGGGCCATAGACAGTGTTGATTATGTCTTTTTCATATCCGCCGTCCAGAAGCCTGTCGATTGCAGCGGAGCCCGAACCAATCCTTGCTATTTCCATCGAGCAAAAGAATAAAAACTTAATATATATGTTTTGCTGTTTTTCCGGCTCAGATGCCAGCAGGGGTTTTACTGGATAGTCTCTGCCTTTTTTCTCTGAAGCATCCTGCCTGCAAGATAGGCGAGACCGAACACGAGTGCCATGCCCATAATCCCGGCTGCAATGGTCGAAATATGACCTTCAATCCCCGGAAGGGTGTAATCTGCCATCGGCTGGAATGTGTGAATGACTTTAGCTTTATCGAAGAATCCTAGGTTCAGGGCGACTTTCTCAAGCCCGTCAGGGCTCTGGGAAGCGAACGGCAGGGCGAGCGAAACAACAGCCAGCGCTCCCATGGTCGAGACTGCCACGTATCTTGCCAAGCCTTTGATGCCGCTTTTATCGAGCAGTCCGTGCTTTGTGTTATGGATATAGAGCAGTATGCTTCCGGTTATCAGCCCCTCGCCAATCCCGATGAACATGTGGGTCATGAGCATCGCGGGAATCACTTTGGACAATTGCACAGGCCCTCCTATGCCAAGCAGTAGTGCACAGCTGAGCGATGCAGCGATGATGCTTGTCCATGCTGCAAAGAACCCGCCCATGATAGTTTGCTTCTTCAGCCTCGTGTAGACAAAATGCGCTGAGTAGGATGCGACAATCGACATGTTCAGGATATTGACGCCGATTGCAAGGCTCCCGCCGTCGGCAAAGACTAATGCCTGGACTATGATGACCGCTGCAATCACGAGGACAGCCCCCTCGGGTCCGAGAAGGATTGCGCAGAGCGCAGCGCCGAGGAAATGGCCGGATGTGCCGTTGCCTATGGAGAAATTGAGCATCTGGAAGCCAAATACCGCAGCCGCGAGCCCGGACATGAGAAGCGCCCTCTGCGCAGTCATGCGCTTTCTTTCGACCAGTGCAGAGCGGACAAGGACGCCGATTGCAAATGCCAGGATAACGACGCAGACCCAGCTTGTTATGAAACCGTCAGGAGTATGCATGAAAACCACCTCTTTTGGCATTAACCGGGCGGCGCTATTATAAAAACATTACGGTCCCAACCCACGTGTCCTGCTTTTTTTATCTGGGCAAGGAATCAATTATGAAAAATGGTCTAACCCATCATTTCTGGATTCAGCAGAGAAAGATTTATATAAGGTTCAAGTCATAATTGAACCTGGATACAGGAAAAAATCAAGCTTCAAGGGTTTGGATGGAATTTTTTTCAATGAAAAAAGCTCAGCTGACAGTATTCATCATACTTGGGCTAATCATCCTGCTGACCTTCGGTTTGTTCATCACGTATTCTTCGTACCTCAAGAGGAGCAGGGTCTCTGGTCAGGACATCACATCATTATCATCGAAACAGTCCAGCATGGTGAAATCATATGTGGAATCATGCCTCGACATGGCAGCTCTGAAGACCCTTATCAGGTTCGGTTACCAGGGTGGGGAATTCGACTTTCTCAATCCCATGTGGTACAAGACCATGAATGGCCAGAAGCTGGCTTTCGGACTTAAATACGGATATAACCTGATCCCGTCGAAGGAAGAGGTTCAGGCCAGGCTTGAAGGCCAGATGAATAAAGAGATCGCGAACTGCATCGATCTGGCCTCATTCAGCAAGTACGGGCTCAACATCTCTGAGATGGGGGGCATCAAATCGAACTTTGTCCTGGGGGCTAAGTCGACAATAGTGAATGTCGAGTATCCTCTGATGATCTCTGACAGCGGCATAAGAGAGTCAGTGATCTCAGATTTCAGCAGGGAGTATCCATTGGAGCTTGCCAAGGACCTGGTCTTGGCATTCAATCTCGTAGAACAGATAAAGGATTCGCCCGATTCCTTTGACCTCTCGAAACTGGACCTGTCATGCAACAGGATAATGGCATGCTATAAAGGTGGGGGTTTTCTGAGGATAATCTCCTACAACTCTTACGGCGTTGAGCCGTTCTATATCTACCAGTTTGCAATTGACAAGGAAATTCTTCCGGCATGCACGAGCATGGAGAACCTGAACAGGGGTGTATGCCGATGACCAAGCATAAGCTTCTGATATTCCTGCTTGTCATGATAATCTGCATCCCGTTATCCATCTCGATCATCGACAATGACATGGACGGCTACTGCGATGTTGAGAGCATCGGCTGCATGGCTGACTACTGCCTGAACACCCCTTTGGGCGAGATTGTCGACAATTACGGCTGCTCGTGCAGCCAGAAGACAGCCGCGACCTGCCAGGGGGAATGGTGCTGCCAACCAAGCTACGACCAGTGCGGCGAATCATGCTCAGACATAGATTTCACAGCCGTATGCACGCAAGAGGAAGGGAGCCAGTGCGGCCTGTACCGCGATTGCCTTCCTGACGGATGCTACTCGACCCAGGACACGTTCTGGTACGACTTCCCAGAATCCGGGCATGACTACTGCCAGAACGGCAGATGCATCAATTATTCCTGCGAACCCACCATTGTAAAGAACGTCACCGACACGTCTCTCTGCGATTACGAGTACTGCCAGAAGACCTACGGCGACAGCTTCTCATGCCAGGGCTCTGACTATCTGGAGTCTGAATGCTCAGGCTCAGGGATTGTGGTAAAGAACTCTTCCTGCATGCTGCTTGCAGGAGGCAGAGGCGTGTGCGTGAGCTGCAGTTCAGGCTGTGAAGACACGGACAAGGGGATAAATTACCTGGAATACGGCGTTGTCATCAAGAATGATACCGCTTTCCCGGACAGCTGCTTCAATCAGAACACGAGCCTTGAGTACTACTGCGACATATACGGTAATGTGAAGAACACGACAATCAATTGCCCGGATTATTCAAAAGT
>CAYXZQ010000039.1:0-16412 GCA_964469935.1 uncultured Methanosarcinales archaeon | reverse complement strand
TCCCTGAGCCGATATAGCCGGTGATTGCGATTATCATATGTCAAGAAATGGGTTTAAGATATTTAAATCATGCTATTTTGTACCTGAGAATAGCCCCTATCCCGCCGAGGCCCTCGAGCTTCTTCCCGCCGTCATGCTCTGAGCTGATTATCGCAATGTCGCCTTTCATGCTGTCTACAGCCGAGAGCATCCTGTCGATCCTCTCATAAGTCCCGTCTTCCCTGGCCTTGTGTATGAGGGAATCAGCGACAAGCAGTGTCTTTGCAGCCCCCTGTCTCACTGCCTGCTCTGTCTCGTCAAGGCCGTATGCTGCAAGCCCCTCCTTCCTTATCTCTGCAAGGAGCTCCTCGACAGCGTTCATCTCCTTGACAACCCTGTCCTGCTCAAGGGCTGTCGATACCTCGGGCCTTCTCAAGACCTCATTGATGCCATCCACGTCTACTGAGCTGCATGTCGCTGAAACGACCTTCTTCTTCAGCGCCTCGCCTTCCAGGGCCTTCATCATGTATTCCTTCCAGAACGCCGGGCTTGCAAGGACTATCTTTGAAAAATTTTCCCTCTTGTCATATTCCTTGAGATGCGCCACGACATCCGGATAGAAGCTTGACTTGACCTTCTCAGGGCTGTCCTTCTTCTGCACGCTTCCGGATATTTCAGACAGCACGTCGAACCCGTAGTTCCTGAGCCTTGCAAATATCGCCTTCTCCCTATCGAGGAGGCATATCATGACTTTCACGTCCTTCTCTTTTGCAGCATCATTCAGCTTGTCGAGCTGGAACTTCAGCCACCTCTCCTTCTCTATTGTGACATCGACTGTCGGTTCAAGTGTCAATGTATGATAGCTCCCCCTGGCTATGTCCTCCGGCCCATCGGTTATCTTACCTGAAACCCTGAGCTTGTCTGAATACTTGTGGAACTCCACCTTTTCAGCCCTGAGCTTGAGAAACACTTTCTTGACATGCGTCTTTGCATTCCTGTCGCCCTCTTCGCCTGTCTTGATCTTCCTCTGCGTCACCCCGCTGACAAGGTCACCTGCATCGATTACATGCGAAAGGAACCAGAGGTCGTCCTGGCTCTGGATAAGGACCTTGATTATGCCCTTCCTGAGGTTCCTGTGGATTATTTTCATCATGCATGATGAATGCAATGGTATATTAAAGGTTTTCCATGGTCTCGTCGTCATGACGCCCCCATTCGCAATATTCCTAAAAATAGAAAGAAATATATATGTAAACCTCAATAAAACCCCTAACATGCGAAAAAGGAGCAAAAGGGCACAGGCAGGGGCTGCAGGGTCGCTTCTTGCACTTATTGCAGTTTTCATACTTCTCTACCTGCTTCTGATACCTCCTGACCTCAGGGACCAGCTCCTAAATGACGGCACATCCACTACGACTACAGGGAAGAATCCTGTAACTGAAAACCCAACTCTGCTGAACATCAACCGGACAGTGCTCGTCAAGACCCCGGGAAGGATAGACTACCTGAAATTCAAGAGCTACGACCACCCGCTGCCGGCGATCAATCTCTACACCACGACCAATTCGAATGAACAGGACATAGGGGACTCTGTCTATGTAAAGAACGGGATATTTGACATGAAGACAGCAAACATAACATTCCTTCTTGACGACCCTGAGAACACCAACAATGTCTACCTCAGCTTCAAGGTCAACCCCAACAGGAACAACAATGGCAGGCTCATGATATACCTCAATTCCCAGCTGATATTCGACAAGACCCTGGGAAATGCCCTTAATTCGCCCATCGACATCAAGAGCAAGCTCGGCAAGGTGAACACGCTGTCATTCGAGGTCACCGGTGTAGGCTACAGGTTCTGGACCACGAACGAGTACGAGCTTGACGACATAAAGATATTCTACGACAAGACAGACACCTCGACCCAGACGAGCAACAACGTGTTCATGGTGACTGACACGGAGAAATTCAACCTGAACAAGGCGACGTTCCAGTTCTCCCCAGACTGCAACCCGAAGACTGCAGGCAAGCTTGACGCATTCATCAACAAGGAGCTTGTGTTCTCATCAGTGCCCGACTGCGGCCAGCTCAACAAGGTGGACCTCTCTCCCAGCGTCATAGAGGCCGGGACCAACAGGGTGACATTCCAGACAGAGGGCGGCAACTATCTCATAGACCAGGTGAATGTCAAGACAACAATGAAGGAGATGACATACCCTACCTATTATTTCAATCTCGACAAGGCGCTGTTCTCCTCCACGCTCAAGGAAGACACGGACAAGACATACAACTGCGGCGACATAGACGGAGTCTGCCCGAAAGGCTGCGACCCAGACCTGGACAAGGACTGCTGCCTCCAGACCACGAGCAACTACTGGTGCGACTACCAGCCGAACAACCAGGACGACAGGTGCAGAGCTGTCACGGGCGAGGCGATCTGCCAGCTGTGTCCGAGCGGGTATGAGGACGCAAGCGGAGACCCGCCGAAATTCTGCGAGGACCTCTGCGGCGACGACACCGACAACGACTGCCCTGACGGGTGCTCAAGATATTATGACAAGGACTGCTGTTTTGACCAGAGCCCTGACAATTTCTGGTGCCCGGACATCCCTAAGTACGGGCTTGCCACTTGCAAGGACGCGATAACCCTGGATGAATGCGACGCATGCTATGCCGGCTGGGAGAGCGACGAGTCGAACTTCCAATGCCCGAAATCCACCACAGGGGACGAGGCGGTACTCAGGAGCGGCTATGACATAAAGCTCACTCTCAAGTTCACTGATGACAATGAGCAGAAAGCAGGCA
This sequence comes from uncultured Methanosarcinales archaeon, assembly GCA_964469935.1. GTDB lineage: Archaea > Nanobdellota > Nanobdellia > Woesearchaeales > DSVV01 > CAYXZQ01. The sequence continues at coordinate 13,628 of CAYXZQ010000039.1, read as the reverse complement.
AAGTATTTGTAAACGGTTATCAATTCAGCTTCAACACCTACAGTGACCAGTATTCCAGGAACATAGACACCTATGTCGAGGACGGGGGCAACTCAATCAAGATCGAGCCAGACCAGACAACCCTTGACATCAGGCAGCTTCTCATCGAGATCAAGTGATAAGAGAAAATATTAAATAACAGTTCTTCCAGTGCATGAGTCAGAGCGGTAGCTCTAAGGTATCATCATGCGAATGAAGAAACTCGGGAAGAAGGGGCAGGCCATCGGAAGCCAGGGAGGAGTCGTATCCATTGTCCAGGCAAAGGTGCAGCCCTTCGGATATGACATCATGATCTTCCTATCGATCATATTCTACCTCGCGGCAAGCGCCTGGAGAGGCAGCTTTTCGATGAACCTCTCCATGCACGTGGTGATGCTTGTCTTTGCGCTGCTCGTGCTTCCCAAGAGCGAGAAGAGGGGGGATTTCTGGGGCTGGATGGCGCTGATATTCATCGTTGAGATAGCGCTCCCGCAGTTCATCTACACCACGCAGTTCCTATTGCAGAATAAGTGGGTGACCTCTTATCTAGTTAACCCGCAGATAACCCTTGGATATTTCTATTTTGCCGTGATCCGCGCCGATTCGAGGACAACTATCACTAAGATCGCGAGAGTCCTTATGGTGCTCGTCTGGATCGGCATCGCATTCTCATTCATCTCGACAGCCTACACATTCAACGATATCTCGACCATGGTCACACCTGCCCAGCTCGCAAAGGCTGAGAGCCTCTATGTATCGACAGGAAAATGGTGGGTCGACGTATTCACAAATTTCAACAAGGTCATGGACCAGGGCACACAGTACTTCATCAACAAATGGCGGTACGCGACGACGGGAGATTATTATACAGGGACAGTGGATGAGAACCAGAACGAGATTTTGGGTGTATACCTAAAAGACCTCAAGCCGTCTGACCCAGAGTTCTACCTGGGAGAGCCTGTGACAGTCTGGGCGACCCTGCAGGCAAAGACCCTGGAGGACGGGCTCACGGTCAATGTCAGCTGCTATTACGGAAACAAGGATTCCACGACCGGGCTTTTCCCTAAATCACAGCAGGGTGATACATTCCCGGCGAATATACCGACGATATACGACCAGGAGCAAGTCGACGTGGACTGCAGGTTCCCTGACAGCTACAGGAACGGGATGACCGAAGGCTCGAACAAGGTGACGATCCAGGCTGACTTCCATTTCGAGACAATGGCATATCTCAAGACGTATTTCATGGACCAGGACAGGCTGCGCTCCATGGTCAGGCAGGGAATCGACCCTCTTGACGAGTACGGGATAACCGACAAGGACCCGACAGCAAAATACACGAACGGGCCTGTCAAGATAGGCATGGCCACTGTCACGCCGCCTATCGGCATCACCGATTCCCAGTCAGTCAAGCCGAGGCTGGGCATAACCCTCGACACCAACGACGGCTGGAAAGGCAAGATAAAGCAGCTCGAGGAGCTCGTGATAATGGTCCCGAACAGCATGTCCCTCGACCTCACAGAGTGCCCTGAGTTCTATGAGATAACCGAGGACAAATACTTGAAAGGCTGCGAGGCAAACTACAAGAAATACAAGAGCAAGCAGCTCTATGACTGCGTGACTTCCGTCGGGCTTGACAAGGAGGAGAATGTCGATCCCAAGGGTGAGCTCATTGGCGCCACCGATGAGCAACAGGCTAATTTCGAGACCTGCCTGAAGAACTACTGCTCGCAGGAGCTTGAGAACTATAAGGCATACAACCTGACAATAAACTCAAAGACAAAGCAATACTACTCGAACATCGGCTATGATGCCGACCAAAACAAGTACAAGACATTCAGCTGCAGGGTCAATCTCGACCAGCCGCAGAACATACTCGGCAACACCCCTGTATCGACGCAGTATTTCAGGGTCAGGGCAAGGTATACTTATGAGATAGAAGAATACACAAACGTGCAGCTGAAGAAAGGCAAGGACATCGCGAGCCAGTACAGCATCCCTAGCCCGCCGAGCTACCAGGACATAGCAAACCAGCTCAGTTTCATCTATACGTACTTCTACAAGAACCCGCCGCAGTATATAAAGAAATGGTGCGAGGCAAGCCAGCTTCTCAAGGGAGGAAAGGAATGCACATGCCTCGTGATGTCCATAATGGCCAGGGAGTCAAACGGCAATGTGAAGGTCAACAATGGTGATGACGGCAAGTCGATGTTTTTGATGCAGATAACCCAGGCTGCTGCCCAGGAGGCTTGGACCAAGTTCAAATTGGATTCCTGCAGCCTTTACGACATCGACTGCAACATCAAGTCTGCGATATATTACCTCAAGGAAGGGGAAAACCTGCCAGACTCAGGGGACAAGCCACAGAACCTTGCAGCCTACTACAACTGCGGACCCAAGGCCCTCAACACTGTTATCAACTGCAATGGCGAGACAAAGCTCAACTGGGAATGCCCGAAAGAATACAACACGCTGACAAGCCAGTGCAACATTGGAAACGGACAGACCACAGGGAACACCTATGTCCCGTATGTCATGCAGAGATACGATGCCTGCATGGGGATGGATTTCGTGACCACAGACCAGGAGACCCCGACACAGGCGAGCGCAGTGACAGAGAAAGGGCAGATAACAATTAGCATACCAGATAACGAGACAGACGGAAAGTTCCAGCAGAAACTATCAGGCACGCCGTACTTGGCCGTTGTGCTGAAGAACACAGAGCCCTCGGGCACAGCCGGCCTGGGAGGCCAGGAGGCTGATGTAGTGAAATACCAGGTCAGGGTCTACTATGCCGGCAAGACAGACGACTACATGGGCGCCCAGCTGACAAGCTATATCGACCTTGTCCCGGGAGAGTATGTCTATGACGGGCAATATCCACTTATCAAGTTCGAGCTCAGCAAGGACAAGAAAAGCATAAGCTACACCTACATAAGCAAGGCAAACTCAAACCCTGTGACCTTGGTCAAGGGCCAGAAGAAATATTCCGGGCCGACGCAGATAGACGACAGGAGCGTGATATTCGACAACTGGATGAAGGCTTATTACAACAATGACCAGATAAGCCTGTATGACTACTCTGAGAAGTTCAGCCCGTTCTGCACAATGCCGTGGAACTCATACAGCGACTGGCTTGCAGGCAACTGCCAGCAGAGCAAGCTGTTCTTCATCAAGACCGTGAACCAGGAGACAATCAAGAACCAGGAAGGTATTAGCGACAGGGCCACTGTCCAGGTCCAGGTCGACATAAACAAGGCAAACGACTGCTGCAGCGACTGCACGACCTGCAACACCCTGCAAGACACCGGCCTTGACTGTGCTTCATGCGACAATTGCGAGATAACAAATGTCGTTGACCAGGACGTCTGCCAGCCAAAGGATTCAGCAGAGCAGAGCTCTGTCTCCTCAACCAATACACCTCAGTCGTGCTGCAGCGACTGCTCAACGTGCAGTGAGGCAGCCTGCAACCAGTGCCAGAGCTGCATATATTTAGACAGCAAATGCGTCTATTCAAATGTTCCGGCGGTGACTTAAATGAAAAACTGGATAATCGCAACAATGATAATCATCACATTATTTGCCTCAGGCTGCACGCAGGGGAACAACAACTACCCCATCACTGACAAGGACTACAAGACAGGAACACAGGGGCTCGTGTTCGACTTCATACCCAACGGCCCTCCGGCGACGGTCTTCGAGGACTCGAATTTCGACATAGCGACAGACCTATGGAACAAGGGCGCATACCCCATAAACAACCTTTTCCTGACAGCGACTGTCGAGAACGACTACATGTGCATCCTCAAGCAGGGGACGAATGACTGCGCGAGCCTGAGCACGGAGGACCAAAAGCTCATATCCGACATTACAGAACAGAAGTCAAAGAGGACCGAACTGCTAGTCGAGAAAGATCAGATAAACCAGGAGGCCAAGGCAAATCCAGAGACCAAAGCTGCTGATGCGCAGAAGGTCGCGGATATCGACAAGCAGGTTGCGGACATCAGCACGAAAATCGATGCGCTGGACAAGCAGTTCAAGGTCATCAACACGGACATAACAAAGACAATAAGCGGCATGCAGGGCAGGTCGGTGTACTATCCCGACGGGACGTCGAGCCACGTTGAATTCACTGCAAAGGCAAAGAAGCTCGACCTCCTGAGCGTACAGCACACATCGCCTGTGGTCCTGACAGCGTGCTATGACTACTACACCGAGCTTTCGCAGGACATCTGCATCGACCCTGACATCACGAGCACCGCAAAGAAGGCCTGCAAGGCAGCCGACATCACGCTCACAGACCAGGGCGCGCCGATCGCTATAACGAAGATAGAGACAAGGGTTATGCCTGACGGAGACAATGTGAAGCTTGACTTCCTGATATACATCAAGAACAAGGGCGACGGCCAGGTCGTGAACAAGGACATGCTAAAAGAGGCATGCTCAGCAGCAAAGCTATCCAGAAATGACTGGAACAGGGTGACCCTGACCGAGTTCGGGTTCTCGAGCCAGGACTATTTCTACAAGTTCGGGGCGACGGACAACAAGATAACCTGCAGCCCGAACCCGCTGCGCCTCACAAGCGGTCCGGAGGGAGGAGTGGACTTCATCAGGTGCTCGATCGACAATGCCAAGCTGACGGCTGACCAGCTGATAAAGAAAAGCACGCCGTCTTTTCTCACCCAGGCCTATATCAGGCTTGACTATGGGTATACCAAATCCATAACAAAGGACGTCGTCATAAAGAGCACAAACAGCTAGCTGCCAAAAAACGTCCCTGCTAAGCGGCATTATTGAAAGGACGAAAGTTTTATATACCACTTTTCCAAGGGATAGGGTGATGAGGAAATTCCTGGTAATCATACTGCTCTGTGTCATGGCATTGTCCGGCTGCAATACCACTAACAATAATCCCTATGCAAACCTTGACTACAGGACGGGCACAGAAGGGCTTGTCGTGAACTTCGCCGCAGGCAGCCCGCCGGACAAGGTGTACAAGGACAGCTACCTTAACCTGGTCCTTGAGGTGAGGAACAAGGGCGCATACTACAACGCCCCCGGCAATGCCAAGATCTATCTCTCAGGATTCGACCCGACAGCTATACATTTCGCAAACTACAACCAGAACGGCAAGTATGCTGAGATGGACGTCCCGGAGATAATGGGAAAGAACGCCTACATGGCCGACGGCGGCTACGAGGTCATGGAATTCAAGGAGAACGGCAAGGTCAACGTGCCTTTCGGCGACACGTACACGCCTACCCTCATGGCCACGAGCTGCTACACTTACCAGACCATCGCAACACCCAATGTCTGCGTCGTGTCAGACCCGCTTGCCATAACAAAGGACAATGTCTGCAAGCCAGACCCTATTTCCATGACCAGCCAGGGAGCTCCCGTCGCAGTGACAAAGGTGGAAGAGGAGGTCATGCAGCAGTCCCTAAACTTCATAATCACTGTCCAGAATGTCGGTGACGGGAAGGTCTTCAGCCAGGCCGCCATGAGCAATTGCCCGTTCCAGCTCAAATATGACGACATGGACAAGGTCAATGTCGACGTCTCCATGAGCGGGGCAGGGACAATAACGTGCACGCCCACCACAAGGGAGATAAGGCTCGTGAACGGCAAGGGCGTCATATTCTGCAGGGTGCCTGTCGAGCTACATACATCATACGTGACACCGCTCATGATCAAGGTCTCATACGGGTACACGTCAAGCGTGACGCGCACTGTGACAATAGCTAACCCGCCCGGGACAGGAACATCCTACGGAGGCACGGTACCTACGGAAGGAAATGCAGGCACAGCGGTTGACCAGCAGACTGCCTCGCAGGAAAAGCACATCATACACATATTTGTCAACGGCCAGGACATGTACAGTCAGTACATGGCAGGCAACCATAATCAGCTTCCGGTCGCTACATTATACCAGGACAGGCCGAATACCGCAGGTATTTCCGGTGAGAATATTGACCATTGCACAGTATCCGGGCCTGTTTCGGATGCGCTTCCAAGCTATCCGGGCTGCAGCGGGACCTTTTCCCTTACAGGGCAAGGGGATCTGTCGGTGATAGGCTATGACAAATCCAACACCAAGGTCGCATCATTCAGGGTCGGGCTGGTGAATGATTGATAAACCAAAAACTTTTTAAACCAGGAAACACAATAAATAAAAAATGAACAATCGGAGGAGCGGATAAAATGAGATTTGCGTATGTCCTTGCCATCTTGATTATACTTATCTTTTCAATGGGCGCAAGCTGCACGAGCAACCAGGTACAGTCTGTCGAGGCGCCATTCCATGGAGGCATCGAGGGGCTGGTCATGCAATTTCAGCAGATAGGCTCTGTGAGCGATACAGGGGCGAAGAACGAGGTCTGGGAGGACGAATCCTGGCCACTCGAGGTCGAGCTGGACAACAAGGGCGAATACACCCTGCCTGCGCATTCTGTCGAGCTTGAGATAAAAGGCATCTCAAAAAGCGATTTCACTGGTATTGATTTCGAAACCGACAACCCAAACGAGATCGATAAGGTCTCGGATTTCATGCCGGACGGAGGCGTCGACTATGTGGATTTCGGGAACGCCAAATACACAAACCTCGTCGGAACTTACTACGACGCAAACATCTTTGTATACGCGACATATCCTTACGAGACATACATAAACATCCCGCAGGTCTGCTACAAGGAGAACATCAGGGACACGACAGTGTGTGATGTTGACGCCACCAAGGATGCGTTCGCATCAGGCGGGCCGATGCAGGTAGGCTCTGTTAGGGAGAGCTACATAGGCAAGGGCAAGATAATGCTCGAGATCCCTATCAAGAACGTCCAGAAGGGCAAGGCCAAGGCATACAAGAACGACGAGTTCGAGCCGAACTTCGACCAGTTCGCATTCCAGGTCAATGACCCTGACTGGGAGTGCTCGGCAAGGGGCAACTACAATGTCGGAAGGATCACCCATCCCAACGGCGAGCCTGAGAACGAGGAAGTCGTCATCAGGTGCATCGATGACAACCTCGAAGGCGGGGCGCTGTACACCAAGGCAGTGACCCTGACATTATCGTATTACTACCAGGACTGGGTCCAGCAGACAGTGAGAATCAGGGAGAATCTTGAGTGAATCTTTTCTATTTTTTCTTTTTCCTGCCTGATGATTTCTTGGTCTTATAATATCTGGGCTTCTGCCAGTGGACCGGCCTGTTGAAGGAATGGACATGGCTCTCCTTCACAAGCTTTCCCTTCTTCCATTCGTAGACGATGGGCGTGCCGTATGAGAGCTCGAGATGGGGTATGTCTTCATCAGATATGTTGTCAAGGTACTTGATTATCGCTCTCAGGCTGTTGCCATGGGCTGATACTATGACATTGTTCCCTTTCTTCACGAGCGGGAATATTTTCTTCCTGTAATACAGCACAGCCCTCTCATATACATCCTTGAGGCTCTCGCCTCCCGGAGGCCTGGTATCATAGCTTCTTCTCCATTTGAAGACCTGCTCTTTTCCGTATCTCTTCCTCGCTTCGTCCTTGTCCATTCCCTGGAGCCTGCCGTAATACCTCTCGTTGATGGCATCAGAACTCAATATGGGGATCTCATGGCTTCCCAGCTTTCCCTTGTGCTTCGACCAGCTCTTCCTCTTTCCCGTCGTATGGACGAATATGCCTGTGGCATCCTGCTTTGAAAGTATGATGAGAAGGGTCTCCTGCGCCCTCTCAAGCTTCGATGTGAATGCATAGTCAAGCTGCACGCCCTCGAGCCTCTTTGCAGAGATAAGCGCCTCGTTTATGCCCACCTCGCTCAGGGGGACGTCGACCCAGCCGGTGAACTTGTTGGCGATGTTCCAGCGCGACTCGCCGTGGCGGACAAGGATGAGATATGCCATGGATTTTTATCTGTCCGGCTCATTTAAATAATTTTCTACAAAAGATTTATTAAAACATTCACAGCCCTGATACTGATGAAGTTGTTGACATGGAACGTGAACGGCCTCAGGGCAGTGCTCGGCAAGGGCTTTGTGGACTGGTTCAACAGGGAGAGGCCTGACATCCTCTGCCTGCAGGAGACAAAGGTCCAGGACGGCCAGGTGCAGCTGGGCCTCCCTGGCTACAAGCAGTATTTCAGCCATGCCGAGAAAAAGGGATATTCAGGGACAGCGGTATTCACTAATAAGGCACCGCTGAAGATGACAGAAGGCATGGGAATTCCCGAACAAGACAGGGAAGGAAGGATTATCACGCTTGAATTTGACAAATATTTTCTCGTGAATGTCTACACGCCCAATGCCCAGAGAAGCCTTGACAGGCTACCCTACAGGCAGGGATGGGACAGGGATTTCCTTGCTTATCTAAAAAAACTCGAAAAAAAGAAGCCGGTCATCGCATGCGGTGACTTCAATGTCGCGCACGGGGAGATCGACCTTGCCAACCCGAAGCAGAACCAGAAGAACGCAGGATTCACTGCCGAAGAGAGGGAGGGATTCCAGAGATACATCGACAGCGGGCTCATCGACACGTTCAGGGAGTTCAACAGGGAAGGCGGCAACTTCACCTGGTGGTCCTACATGTTCAACGCAAGAGCGAGGAACATCGGCTGGCGGATAGACTATTTCCTCATATCAAAATCACTGAGGCCAATGCTCAAGGACGCCTTCATCCTTGCCGATGTGATGGGCTCAGACCATTGTCCTGCGGGGATTGAGATAATATGAACATCAGGGCCGCTCTGATAGATTTTGACGAGACTGTAGTCAGGACAGACCTCCTCTCTTTGGCATGCGAGTTTGCGGGGAAAAAGCAGGAGAGCATAAGGCTCAATGAAGAATACATGAAAAATCCTGTCCTGGGCCTGGGCCCACTTATTACGAGGATAAATTATTTGAAGGGGCAGAAGATCGAAGAAATCATTGAATTCCTTGACCAGAAAGACCTGATGATGCCGGGCGCATCAGAGTTTTTCAGCTTCCTCAAAGAGAACAGAATAATCTCCATTATCACCTCAGGAAATCTGGTTTCCATCCTGGAGCATTTCCAGAAAAGGCTGGAAGCTGATCACATCGTAGGGAGCAGGCCCAAGATCGAAGATGGGATGATTGCAGGCATAGAGAAGAGCGACTATTCGTGTGATGATTTCAAGCTGTCTGACTGCTTAGATATCCTTGACAACAAAGGCATATCGGCGCCAGAAGTCATCGCAATCGGAGACTCGCCTGCAGACAGGAGCATATTCGAGTTCGCTGCAAAGAGCATAGCGATAAACCCGAGGGACGGCATAGAAAAATACGCGGATTTCATAATCAGGGACGACCTCTCAAAGGCGATCCCGATAATAATGGGCCTGATGAAAGTAGACTGAGCATAAGCTGCAGTCTCAATATGTTGAATATTGAATAAATATTTAAACTATTTATGTCATCTGCCTGGGAAAATGCAGCAAAACACCCAGACAATAGAGACCATCAATGCAATGCTCGGAGAAAATCCATATGCATGGTACGGGGCCAGGGAGGATATGCTTAAATTAGCCCATAATGACATCCTTCGAAAAGATTACGTACATGTCGGGCTTGTCAAGCTGATTGCAAGCGATAAGGAAGGCGTCCCCCAGGTCCAGGTGTACGGCACCTTGTACAGGCATCCTGTATTCGGTGAATTTCTTCTTGCACCGGTTGAGAACGGTGTCGGGGCATATGCATTCACAAGGCTTGCCAAACAGGATCAGCAAGACAATTATTCTCAACATTCATGAAATCTTTTCATCAGTAGCCAATGTGAAATTTGCAAGCAAGGCCTCAAGCTGAAGATACTCATCCGAGCCCTCGGTCATCCTGAACTCTATCTCTCCGCACTTATCAACGAGCTCGACCTTCTTCCTGCCGTCGATATCGAGATTCCAGACCTCTTTTTGGATCTGCTTGATGATGTCGATGCCTGAAAGGCCGTAGTTCAGCATCGTGTCGAGGAGCCTCTCCCTTGCTGCGATGAACTTGTTCTGCATCGCAAGCTCGAGTATCTGCTTTATATCCTTGGGCTTCGCGACTGAAGCCATGGAGAAGATCGCCTCGTCTGTAATCTTGTCAGAGACCGCTGCTGTCGCCTGGAGGATGTTCTCCGCCCTCCTGCAGTCGCCTCCGGAGACCTCGAAAATGGCGTCTTTGGCCTTGTCATCAATATTGAGTTTCTCCTCTTTTGCAATCTTATCGATTATGCCTGAAAGCTCCTTCTTCTCAAGCGGACGGAACCGAAACACAGAGCATCTTGACTGGATAGGGTCTATTATCTTCGATGAATAATTGCAGGACAGTATGAACCTGCAGGTCTGGGTGTAGTTCTCCATGGTCCTCCTGAGCGCCTGCTGGGCTTCCCTTGTCAGGGCGTCGCATTCATCGAGGTATATTATCTTGAAAGGGACATTGCCTATGGCCCTTGTCCTTGCGAAATCCTTGACCTTGTTCCTGATGATGTCTATCCCTCTCTCGTCAGAGGCGTTTAGCTCCAAAAAATTGTTCCTCCAGGAATCGCCGAAAAGCTGCCTGGCTATCACCAATGAGAGGGTTGTCTTCCCTACTCCTGCCGGGCCTGAGAACATCAGATGGGGCATGTTGCCCTGCTTCACAAACGCCTTTACCTTGGAGATTATGTCCTTCTGTCCCCTGACTTCCGAAAAATCCTTGGGCCTGTATTTCTCAGTCCAGATTGCAGCTTCCATGAGTCAAAAGGAATAAGGGTTTATTTAAATAGGTTATGCTGGCAAGACAAAAAGAATTTGAGAATGTGAAGAGACAATGATCAGATGATGTCCTCTTCAGCAATGACCATGAAATCGCCTACAGCGATGACTGCCGAGAACGGTATCAGGGTGTTTCCCTGCTTGTCCTTCTCTAGCTCTAGCTTGTCTGTGTAGGATGTCTGGTTCTTGAGGATTATGTGGATGAGCTCGCCTGAGCGCGTCTCGAATATTATGTCCCCTACCTCGCCGAAGCGCTTGCCGGTCTTGGAGACCACGGTCTTTCCGATGAGCTGCCTTGAGAATCTTTTTTCTTCTTCTGCCATGGGACAATGAATGCAACAGGTTATATTTAAACTTTTCTAATAGGGGCATATTTTTTTCTGCTATAGGGGAGTGACAAAAAAGTGACTCAGGACAGCAGGCAGAATGCGTCGGTGCGGGAAAAATATATAAACCGAATCGCCTGAAAATCATATCATTATGAAAAAATTGGTGGTGGTCATCCTCGCTTTCCTTGTCCTGGGCAGTTTTGGCGGCGCAGAGACCTATTTCATCAGAAACTCAGGCACAGCCACACAGTCCGGTGCCGCTCTGAGCAACGGAGGAGGATGCAGCTCTGACACTAAGGCCATGAGCGTCTCGACCCATAATTCAGGAAGCTTCAGCCCTGGCAATCACGCCCGACGAGGTGATAAACACCGGCAGCGTATCAGTGTCACTTAGCATTTCAACGCAAGGGTCGTCGATATACTACACGACCGACGGCAGCACACCGACCCAAGGCTCGGCACGATATTCATCACCATTCACTCTGTCACAAAGCTCGACTGTAAAAGTGATTGCAATCAAGACAGGGATGACCGAGCTCATGCAGGCGATAGGCAAGTGGAAGTCAGGATGCTGATATTTTAGCAACCTTTTTATACTAATTTCCAGAACTGCTTCTTCATGGACATTGATAAAAGGTTTGAACTGGTCAGGGAAGTAGGAGAAGAGATCATCACAGAAGACGAGCTCAAGGAGCTCCTAAGGTCCGGGAAGCAGCTGGTCGCATACGACGGCTTCGAGCCCTCTGGGATGGTGCACATCGCCCAGGGAGTCCTCAGGACCATAAACATCAACAAGCTCACAAAGGCAGGCATCAAGTTCAAGATGCTTGTCGCCGACTGGCACGGCTGGGCCAACAACAAGATGGGCGGCGACCTGGAAAAGATCCAGACAGTGGGCAAATACCTGATCGAAGTATGGAAAGCCTGCGGCATGGACCTGGGCAACGTGGAGTTCATCTGGGTCAGCGACATGGTCCGTGACGACAATTACTGGAAGACAGTCATGCAGATAGCAAGGAACTCGACAGTCAAGCGTATCATACGCTGCGGCCAGATTATGGGAAGGAAGGAAGATGAGGTGCTCCAGGCATCCCAGATACTCTATCCCTGCATGCAGGCAGCAGACATATTCTACCTGAAGGCCGACATCTGCCAGCTGGGGATGGACCAGAGGAAGGTCAACATGCTCGCAAGGGAGATAGGGCCGAAGCTCGGGCTCTGGAAGCCTGTCATCGTCAGCCACCACATGCTCATGGGCCTGGGAAAGCCTGCAACTGAGCAGAATGATGCGATGGAGCGGGCGATTGAGCTCAAGATGTCGAAGTCAAAGCCTGACTCGGCCATATTCATGACCGATACAGAAGAGGACATAAAGAGGAAGATAGGCAAGGCGTACTGCCCCGAGAAAGAGCCAAAGGAGAACCCTGTCCTGGAATATTGCAGATACATAATATTTGAGAAGTTCGACAAGATGGAGATAAAGAGGCCTGAGAAATTCGGCGGAAACCTGTCGCTCTCCAGCTATGATGAGCTTGAGAAAGCCTTTGAGTCAGGCGAGCTCCACCCCATGGACCTCAAGACCGCTGTCTCATATTATATCAATGAGCTCATCAGGCCTGTCAGGGACCATTTTGAGAGAGACAAGAAAGCAAGGGAACTACTCAAGAAGGTTCAGGGCTTCGAAATAACACGATGAGGCTCAATATATTCCTGAAACCCTCAATCCCTGACAAGATTCCGCCGGCAATGCAGGATGCTGTAGAAAAACTGAGGAGTTCGAAGAATAAAGAGGATTGCCTGAAAAGAGCCTATGGTATCCTGACAAAAAAGTACAGGGGATATCGGCTGATGACATATATCAGGTTCTTTGAGATTTTCGAGGATGATATGGAGAAAATATGGGCGAAGGACGGTTTTCTGCACTGCACTAATATGAATTACCTGATGAGGATACTCCTTGTGAAAAGCGGATTCTTCCAGGACAGCGACATCGACCTCAGGTGGACAGTGTATTGGGGTTCTCCGCACCAATACATGAGCATTGACATCGGAGATAAGAAAGTGGATGTTGATATATGGGGGCATGTGAACGGAGTGAAGTTCGGCGAGCATGCGGGATTATAAGGGGACATCCTGATATTTATAAATCGAATAAATCAGTGGATAAAATCAGCGTGAATAAGCTGCACCGCCTGCATAAAAAAGCTCCGGCTCTGTCTTCCTGAGATCTGATTTCATGATTTCAGCATACAGGGAACTGTATTTTTCCTTGATATTGTCAATCCCTGAAGCGCGTAGCGAGTCCATATCCTGCATTGAAAGTGGCAGGGCATTTCGAGCATACTGAACATTCGTAGCTGTTCTTCCAATAATCCCGATAGGTATCGTTCTCAGCGTGTATTTTATCCCATATTCATCTGTAAGGACACTCTCGATACCGATAGCGCGCAGCTTCGCTGTAGACTCATCAACATCCTTTCTCATGACATTCTTGTCAAAATCCGCGACGCTCTTCATGAACGCTTCCCTGAATGGATCCATCAGCATTGTTCT
>CAYXZQ010000038.1:0-17500 GCA_964469935.1 uncultured Methanosarcinales archaeon | reverse complement strand
TTATGGATATCCAAAGGCATTAAGCACGATACCGGCAGAGGAGCCAAAGAAAGATGAGCAGCCCGGAAATATTTACACGAAGCAGCCTTCGTATCATGGCAAGAAGGACAGGCCAGGCAGCACGGGCACAGTCACCATAGAAGAGGTTGACATTGGGAATGAGAAGGGTTATTCCCCTTTATACTCACCCTCAAAAGGCGGTTCACTGCCTCTGGACTCGCCATCTGATGGGGGATCTACGCCCCATTACTCTCCCTCAAAAGGCGGTTGCCTGCCTCTTGACACGCCATCGCAGTCCGGGCACACCCTGGGCGATATCCTGAATAATAAGAATTCGGAACAGGACAAGCCGGCAGCTGAATTTTTAATCCCATCCGACCCCAATCCAAACAAGGGCTATTATAACAGCAAGCCCGAAAACAAACCAACGACAGCCGATGATTGGAACAGGCAATTCCTGCCTGAAAGATACAATGAGCAGTTCAATCCGGATAACTGGAACAGGCGATTCAACGAGGATTACAACAGGCAGATGATTCAGCAGCATATCAACCAGCAGAACCAGAATGCTGCGATATACTACAACCAGGTCCACAGGCATCATAGATGATTCCGTATGCTGGACAGGGGCATTTCAGGCAATTATTTAAATAACCTCTATCTTCCTAGAGACATCATGCGCACAGCAAAAGAGCTAAAGAAAGACATAAAGAAGGCTGCGTCAAAGGACCCTGACAAGTACTATGCTACAAAGACCCTGAAGAAATACGGATTCATGAGAAAGAAATGCAAGAGCTGCGGGCTTTTCTTCTGGACAACCCATGATGACCAGGACATCTGCGGGGATTCCATGTGCTCAGGAGGCTTCCGCTTCTTCAAGGACAACCCTTCGAAGAAGAAACTGACCTACATTGAGGTCTGGCAGGATTTCGCCAAGATGTTCAGAAGCCTCGGCTATACTCCCATAGACAGGTATCCTGTGGTCTCAAGATGGAACCCGACAATGGACTTCACAATCGCATCGATTGCGGCATTCCAGCCCTTTGTCGTCTCAGGCGAGGTGGAGCCCCCTGCAAACCCGCTCGTAATCCCGCAGTTCTGCCTGAGGTTCGTCGACATAGAGAATATCGGCATAACAGCAGGCCATAACACCGGTTTTGTCATGATAGGCCAGCACATGTTCGTGCCGAAGGACGAGTGGGACCAGGACAGGGTGTTCGAGGACATCAAGAAATGGCTAAATGACGGACTTGGCATTCCTGACAGCGAGCTGACATTCCACGAGGATGCCTGGGCAGGCGGGGGCAATGCAGGGCCGTGCATGGAATACTTCTCACGGGGCCTCGAGCTCGGCAACCAGGTCTATATGTTATATGAGCAGACCCCTGACGACGAGCTTGTCGACCTCAGGCTCAAGGTGCTTGACATGGGAATGGGCATGGAGAGGAATGCCTGGTTCACGCAGGCGACATCGACCCAGCATCAGGCGATATACCCGACTGTCATCGACAAGCTTCTCGATAAGACCGGCATGGAGATAGACGAGGATTTCATGAAGAAGTATGTCCCGCTCTCAGGCAGGCTCAACATCGACGAGATCGACGACATAGAGGCAGCATGGAAGGAGGTCGCAGGCCTGCTTGGCATGAAGACAGAGGAGCTCAAGGCAAAGGTCCTTCCGCTCTCAGGCATATTCTCAATCGCTGACCACGCAAGGGTGCTGCTTCTCACTCTCAATGACGGCGCCCTGCCTTCGAATGTCGGTGGAGGCTACAACCTCAGGGTGCTGATACGGCGCGCGCTCTCGTTCATCGACAAGTACGGATGGGACATCAGCCTTTCAGATGTCTGCAGGTGGCATGCTGAGTATCTCAAGCCCATATTTCCTGAACTCATGAAGAACCTTGACAACATAGAGAAGATCCTCGATGTTGAGAAGAAAAAATACGAGGCCACAAAGGCAAAGACCAGGCAGATTGTTAAAAGCATCATTGACAAGGACATAACAGAGAGTATGCTGCTCGGGCTCTATGACTCGAACGGCATCGCGCCGGAGCTCATCAGGGAGGAGGCAGAGAAGCACGGCAAGAAGATCAGGATCCCTGACAATTTCTTCGGCAAGATAGCAGAGATGCACGAGCAGAGGGCGCAGGTCCATGCGACAAAGAAGGACTTCTCTCTCGACCTTGACGACATGCCTGAGACAAGGGCCAATTATTTCGAGGACTACTCAAGGACGGATTTCATGGCAAAAGTGCTCAGGGTCATCGAAAACAAGGTGGTGCTCGACCAGACCCTGTTCTACCCCACATCAGGCGGCCAGCTCCATGACAAGGGAGATCTGGGAGGGGAGGAGGTAGTCGACGTGTTCAAGCAGGGCGCAGTCATCGTGCACGTTTTGAAGAAGAGGCCGAAATTCAGAGCAGGAGATGATATATCAGGAAAAGTCGACTCTGTTGCAAGAAAACAGCTCTCACAGCACCACACGGCGACCCACATAATCAATGCTGCTGCAAGGAGGGTGCTCGGCTCCCACGTGTTCCAGGCAGGGGCGAAGAAGACAGAGGAGAAGGCGCACCTCGACATTACCCATTACCAGTCGGTCTCCGACATTGAGCTGAAGAAGATAGAGGACGAGGCGAACAGCATCGTCGACAAGGACATCAGGATAAACAAGAAGTTCTATCCAAGAAGGGAGGCCGAGGACAGGTTCGGCATGGAGATATACCAGGGCGGCGCAGTGCCTGGCAAGAATGTCAGGATAGTCGAGATACCGGGGGTAGATGTCGAGGCATGCGGAGGGACGCATCTCAACTCGACAGGCGAGACAGGGCGTATCAGGATCGAGAAATCCACCAAGATACAGGACGGGGTCGTGAGGCTGACATTCACCGCAGGAAAGGCAGCTGAGAAGTCGATGAGCGCTGAGGAAGACGTCCTTGCCGAGGCAGCAAAGCTCCTTGGCGTGTCGCCTGAGCGCGTGCCCGCAAGGGCAGAAGAGGTCTTTGCGCTCTGGAAAAAGGTGAAGAAGGCCAGTAAAAAGGGCGCAAAGCTGGCAAAGAAAGACCTTGAACCGCATTCAGACGAGAAATTCGACGGAGACGCCCTTGCAGGGACAGCGAAGGTCCTGAGCACCCAGCCAGAGCACGTGGCAAAGACCCTGCGACGGTTCCTAGCTGACATCGCTGAATATGAAAAGAGCATCTGAAAGGATAAAGGACCACATCATCCTGATCGTGCTAGCGGTCTTGTCATTCTTAATAACAATCTATGCAAGGGCAGGTGTCCTCGGCGCTACAGTCTTGTTCCTCGGGCTTCCGGCAATCTATATCTCATGGAGATACCCCGAAGGCATAAAAGACAGCATTATCTTCTCTCTTGCAACAGCCCTTCCGACGGCAATCATCATAGACAACCTTGGCGTGGCAAACAGCCAGTGGCTTGTCCCTTCATCAGTCATAAGCTACAGGTTCCTCGGGACCACTGTCGTCGAGATCTTCATATGGTGCATCCTGTCGGTCTACGTCCCCCTCATATATTACCTGTACATGTTCAAAAGAGAGCAGAAGGGAAGCCACCAGAAAATCTTCATCCTTACGGGCAGCATTCTGATCATATACCTCTTTGTCAAGCTCCTTGCGCCGAGCCTTCTTATCTTCCCGTTCGCCTATCTCTGGATGGGCATCTTCATCATAGCCCTCCCTATTGCCGTCTCTGCTGCGAGAAAGCCTGGCATAATTAGGCCCATGGCAAAGATCGTGCCTTATTTCTTCGTATTATCGCTTCTCTTCGAGATAGCTGCGGTCATTCTGAGCTTGTGGATATACCCTGGCTACTACCTGGCCTGGCTGCAGTTAGGGAGCATAGGATTCCCGCTCGAGGAGCTGGTGTTCTGGGTCATGCTTCTCGCGCCCTGCGTCGTGGCCTCATACGAGCTGTTCGACTAGAAATCAGTAGTCGAAGAGGTTCTTCTGCTTCGAGCTTGTCATTGTCTCCTCGAAATCAGTCCCATACAGGGTCAGGATCGTCTCTGCAATCGGCCTTATCTGCTTCTCGATGTAATGCTCATAGTCGATAGAACTCTTCCTCATGCTCACGGGCTCGGGGCCGCTCACAGTCATGTAGTACTCTATCACATTCGAGGTCAGCTTCGGCAGCATCCTTGCAGCCTTCACATGCGGCGGGGTCGTCTTTACATATTCCTTGAGGTCCTTCCTTATGGATTTCCTGTATATGAGCTTGTCGTCGTGCTTTCCTTTCCGCACGTCCTCGACGATCTTCTTTATGTATTTTGCGACCTCTTTCTTGTGGAACACCCTGTCGAGGAGCTCCCACTGGAACTCCTTTGCAAGGTCGGTCCAGTCGCGCCTGACAATCTCCATGCCTGTGACCTTTATCTTCTCCTTGCCGTCCTTGACCTGGAGCCCGGCATATCTCTTCTTTGCCCCTGCCTCCCCGCCCCGCATCCTCGGAAGCATAAGTACCTTGAACATCTTGTCGAACTCGAGCTCGAGATAGGATCTCCTGCCGAACACTTCCTTGACCTTCTTTTCAAAATGCCTGTTGACGTATGACGATATACCGTCGCCTTTCTTCCTTGCATCATCGTAATTGTCAGTCCCGAGGTCCACGAACACTGAATCAGTGTCCCCGTAGAGCACGTCAAAGCCCTTGTCCTCTATCAGTTTCGCAGTCTCCTTTATCGTCTCTCTTGCAAATGATGTTATGGCGTTTCCCATCTCCAGGCTGTAGAACCTGCAGGAGGGGTTTGCGAGCACGCCGTAGAACGAGTTCATGATGATCTTGATTGCGTAGCTCTTCACCTCGTCCTTCTCGGCCTTTGCCTTGTCCCTCTCCTCGCCGAGGGTCTTGATTATCTGCGGCAGGATGCCCTCTGAATCGATGAACCTTGCGCCGTTCGGCGCGATGATGGTGCCTTTCTTGTTGTGGGCAATGGGGTCGATGTTGTATGTCCGTATTATCGACGGATACAGGCTCTTGAAATCAAGCACCCCTACGTAGTCATATATGCCCGGCTTTGGATCCATGACATAGGCTCCCTTTATCCTTTCCTCCCTCTCGCCGAAGGATGAGTTCGGGCAGACATAGCCCTGCTTTCTTGCATTCCGGATATACAATGAATCGAGCGATGCGACGCTTCCCTTCACCCTGTCAAGCTGCATCCCGGTAATCAGGGATTTCTTTACCATGAGCTCGATGAGCTTGAGCTTTGCCAGTATGTCCAGCACGAGCTGCGAATCCTTCAGGTTGTACTTGACGACCTTTGCAGGGTCGTCCTTCACTGTCTGGGGGAACCTGTCCCAGAAACCAGGCTCGAGCTCGACCTTCCTCTCGCCCAGCACCTCATGGGCGACTGTATCAAGCTTGTAGTCAGGATATGACAGGAACGCCTGCTTGAGGAGCGAGATGCCGTCGAAGACTATCCTTCCTGAGACATTCACTGAGCTGTCCCTGAAGAAATCCTGCTGCTGGCGTATGACAGCGACCCTCTCGTCCCTGCCGATAGTAAAAGGTATCCTGAAGTGCTTGAGCCGCTTCTCGATTACCTTCAGGTCGAAATCGATGATGTTCCAGCCGACGATGATATCAGGGTCGAGCTCCCTGATCCTTTCGACAAGCGCGTTGAGCAGGTCCTCTTCTGTCCTGTAGATTATCGAGCCCTTTGTCCTCTTGCCTGTGACTATGTGCACCTCCTTCACATCATCGCAGATGACAGAAGCGGAATAGATCCTCTCGAAATCCTTGTCTGTCTCGATGTCAAGCGACAGCGTCCTGAGCTTCACGTCATAGGGCTTCACAGCCTTTATCTGCGGGTTTTCATACACCCTGTCGACATTGTCGCCTTTCTCATACTCGCCTGAAAGCTCGACAGTGCCCATGATGTCCTTGTCCATGAAATACCTCTGGACAAACCTGATGTCAGACTCATAGGTCGTTATGCCCTCTTCCTCGTATGCTTTCCTGACCTCGGGCACCTCCGACGGCTTAGTCAGGATTATCCTTGCGACAGGCTTCCCGTCAAATGTCTTGAGCCCGGTGTCTTCGTGCTCTGTCTCCTGTATCTCCTGGGCCTTTTTGAGGTCCTTCTTCCTGATGTAGAAATACGGAGCGAACGGCACCCTTGCAAGGAAAGACTCGCCGTTGTCGAGCCTTCCGATCATCTCGATGGTTGCCCCCGCCCCTGATGCCTTGTAAGAAATTGTGACGATATAGCCCTTCATTACCATCTAGAAAAGATTGATGTAAATAAAGATTGCGGTTATGGGGTTTTACAGAACCTTTTTTCAGTGGGAAACTATCGAAATGTTTATAATTTCATGGCAAGCCCTCCATTGCATATGGCAGAGGCATGCTCAATAGACGAATTCTGCTGTATCACCGATGCTCCTGAAAGTGAACCTGATTTTCGGCGTTTCCATGTGCTCTAACTGACCGATATTCTCCCCTTCGAACCCGTTCTCTCTCAGGTATTTGATTGTCTCCTCCTCTTTGCCTTTCCTGACAACCACCCAGGCATCTCCGCAGAAATTGTATTTGTCAGCGCATTTCTGTGCACCCCAGCCATTCACTTGCTTGGATATCCTGTGGCCCTCGAACGGCTCATAGCCCGTCACAAACTCACCCCCTAGGCCGAATGCGGCAAGCACCTTGCCGAATTTCTTGTCCCAACCCCCTCCGCTGCCGTGGCCCACAAGGGATGCAAGACCTTTTTTATAGAGTCCCTGGAAGAGCTCGAAGTACTTAATGGCAGGATTGCCGAATGCCATGGCTGTCTTGCTGCCCTCCGGCGTGAGATGATAATCCCTGTCACCCCCATGGTATGCTACAGCATCTCTTCTCCATTGTGTCGAGCCATTGCACCTGCCGTTCCATTTTTCCGGATCAAGTGACCTGACGAAGATGACGCTCTGGCCTGCTTTTGGGACAGGTGGATTGTAGAAATCATGCCTGTTCATCGCACCGAATGCGACAGATGTCGGGTTGAAGTGGCTTTCCCCGTATCCTGATATGTCTGATTCTGTGTCGAAATTCGCGACATAGGGCGCATGTGTCCTGTTCTCTCTTTCCAGCTCCTGAACACCTTTCAGGAACTCCCTGACAAGAACCATGCTGTTGGACTCTGCAAAGAACGCGTTCAGGAGCAGCCTGTCAATCACCATCTTTCCGAGATCGTCTTCTGACATCGCTGCTGCGTCAGAGGCATTGGCCCTGCCCCTGGGAATCCTCTCCATGTTGAACTCTCCCTTTGTCCCCTGGCCGTCGCAGCGCTGGAGTATGAGCTGCCCCCTGTGCTCGGCAATCACGTAGGAATGCTCCCTGCCTTCAAACCTGAACACGTACTTGCCTGGCTTTATTTTCCCTTTCGGCACTGCGATTGTCGCTGCTCCTGTTATGTTGAAATCAGATGTGACCCTCTCATTGAGTATCGCTGACTCACCGCCTCCGATCCAGACTTTATATTTCCTGCACGCGTCATAAAAACCCTTCAATGCCGCTTCGATCAGTCCCTGGTCATCGCCTCGCACGCCCCAGTCCATGATGTCTGCAATCGAAAGAAGCTTTGACTCCAGCCCTTGGTCTTCTGAGAATGCTTCTCCGAACCGGGCTGCGTTCTCGACATAGCCGTAGGCTTTCTTATAGGCCTTGACATCTGGGGTCTCGAGGCTCCCTAAAGCATTTTTGAATAACCCTTCCTTTTCCCAAGACCTGCGGGATATAAGGTCATCTATTGATTTGAGTCCTTTGGCTGTATATGAGACAATCTTTCTCAGAATCTTCCTTTTCTCAAGCTTATAGTACAGGTCATTGAGAGTCTTTGTCAGGCCCTCTTCTTTCGTGTCATGACCTGCGGAGAGCGGGACAACCAGAAGGTCATACCCTTCCCTGACTTCCATTGCGAACGTCCCCTGTTCGTTTTCATGGATATCTTTGATGTATTTTTTGTCAGCAAACCTACTTGTAATCCCCAGCAGCTTTGCGAATTCCTTTGCAAGCGCCAGGTCCTTGAATATCACGCTTTCATGGTAAACAAACTCAGCCAAGTGGCATCACCTTCTATCTTTTTCTGAGAATTCCCCTTTTTTCAAGAATTACAAAATGCATGAAGTATATAAATATTATGTCATGATTTCATGATTCTGCGAGCATTTCACATGCCCTGCAGTCATCCCAAGCAAAGACCTGTTTCATGATTTTCCGGAAATCTATTGGAAAAATTTATAAAAAATAAGACCTTACTCTGCATCATGGACAAAAACTACCAGTTTTATATGAAGGCCAATGTTGACCCTTATATTGGTAAATGGATAGCTATCTGTAATCAGGAGATTGTTTCGCATGGTAGGGATGTAAAACAGGTTTATAAGGAAGCAAAAGAAAAATGCCCAACGAAACGTCCGTTGATTACAAGAGTCCCTGAAAAACAGACAATGATATTTTAGTTCTGAAAATGACAATCACTTTTCGTTATAAGACAGTCAATAGACCTGATGGAACAGAAGTAAAGACTCCATCAATCCCTGTAGTCCTCAAAGGAAAGGAGAGCATCGAGACAATAGCTTTGTTGGATTCCGGTGCAGATATCTCAGCAATTCCAAGAGATATTGCAGAGATTATAGGTCTTGATCTGAAAGGAAAAACCACACCATCATTTGGAATCGGCGGGAAGGTTGATTCTGTCGAAACTAGAATGAGAATCACGGTTTCCAAAGGACATGAGAGATATAGTTTTCAGATTCCTGTCAAAGTGATACTGGGAAAGTTTGATTTTCCAGTTTTACTAGGAAGAGTTGGATTTTTCAGCAAGTTTATAATATCATTTGATGAAGCAGGTGAAAGAGTCAAACTAAAGAGAACCACAAGACATTATTAAACAACACTGTAGTATATGCGTCTGTTGTTCTTGCCCTTGTTCTGGGTCTTGACAAGCTCGAGCTTCCCAATCTCCCCGGTGTTCTTCACGTGCGTGCCCCCGCAGGACTGGATGTCGAAACCCTCGATGTTTATCACGCGCAGCACGGGCAAATCAGCCATCAGGTGCTTGGACGGCCCCTCGAACTTCGCCATGGCCTCCTCGCGCGATATCTCCTCTATCTTTATAGGCAGAGCCTTTGCGATTATCCCATTTGTCCTGTCTATCCAGCCCTGGACCTTGTCCTTATCAAGGTTCTCAAGAGTGAAATCTATCCTTGACTGCTCCTCACCCAGCTGGTTACCGGATGTGTGCGCGCCTGCCTCCATGTAGAGCACCCTGGACAGGATATGCGCAGCAGTATGCATCCTCATATGTATATATCTCCTGTCCCAGTCGATGAACCCTTTGACCTTGTCTCCTGCCTTCAGCCCGGGCTTCGACACCTCATGGCTTACCACGCCTCCGAACTTGCCTGCAAATACAACTGGGAACTCTTCACCGTCAGCCTCCCGCACTAGCTTGCCAGTGTCATGGGGCTGGCCCCCTGCATTGGGGTAGAACGCTGTCCTGCCGAGGACGACGAACTTGTCGTCCTTGACCGACTCCACGACAGCGTCGAATTCCTTCATGTAGCAGTCATCAAGATAGAGCTCTTCCATATTATCACCATGGAGGACGAATCCTAAATCATATAAAAATCTTTTTCCTCCTTATTCTTTCTTCTTGAACAGCAGCCACTGCCTGCCCTTCATCTGCACGAGCACAAACTCCCCTTTCAGCTTTTTTCCGTGAAGCTCGAAGACCAGCTTGTAGTCCTTCCTGTCGATAAGCCTGTAAGTCCCCCTGTCCCATAGCTGGACAGTGCCTGCGCCCTGCTCGCCTTTCGGTATCCCGCCCTCGAAATCCGCATAGGACATGTCATGGTCATCTACAGCTATCGCAAGCCGCCTCACGCCGGTGTCCATTGTCGGCTCTTTGGGTACTGCCCATGACTTCAGCACACCGTCCATCCCGAGCCTGAAATCCCAGTGCAGGCTCCTTGCGAAATGCTTCTGCACAACGAATATATTGTCTGCCATTGCAGGCTATAAAGCATGATTTCCATAAAAATCTATCCCCATCACTTATTTACCCTGAAGTAGCTAAAACAGCTAATTTATCCTTGGAATCTTCTGGTTTCACGAAAAGCTTTATATATGAGTATTGAGAAAAATTGTAATATAGCTCAAATACAGTTAGAATTGAGTGAGATGGGGAGTGAAAGGTTCCCGAAAAGAAAAAACCAGGAGGTCGATAATATGACACAGGGAAGATGCATGAAATGCAAAAAACAGGTTGAGATCAAGAACGGTACTGAGACTGTCATGAAGAACGGCATGAAGGCAATGAAAGGCGAATGCCCGACATGCGGTACCAAAGTGTTCAGGATACTCGGAAAAGCATAAATTTTTTTTATATATATTTTTTTCCCAACGCAGGACGCACTACCATGACCTGGTATGAGAAACTTAAGTTCAGTTCTAATCCCCTTGACGTGAGGCCGAACACCTCGCTGATAGGCCTTGAGAGGGAGGAGGCTCTCCTGAAGAACCACATAGAGAAAGAGGAGATCTGCTTTCTCAACGGCCTCACTGGCTCCGGCAAGACATCCCTTCTCATGAAGCTGCAGAAGGAGATGAAGGGCCATAATTTCGTCTATCTCGACGCCCATGACCTGCCGGACAGCTTCAATCTCGAGGAAGAGCTGAGGAGCAAGAGAAGTTTCTTCGACAGGCTGCTGCTCCGCAATTCGCCGAGGAGAAAGCCGGTGCTCATAATAGACGAGTTCCAGGCGACTGACCCGGATGTCGTCCTGGAAGCGAGGGCCAAGTGGGAGAACCCCAATGACAAGAGGATCAGGTCCATAATAATATCCCAGATAAGCAGGCATCTCAGAAACATCACCCCGTCATTCAAGGAGAGGCTCGGCTCACGGATAGTCCAGCTAAGGACCCTTGACGAGGACGAGCTCAAGGGGATAATAACGAAGAGGCTCAGGAAGGGAAGGAAGCTCAACTATGCAGACAAGCTGAGCGACGACGCCCTCACGTTCATCGTCAGGTGTTCCGGGGGCAACCCGAGAAGGCTCCTCGAGTACGCTGACGAGATATTCGATTTCCATCACAGCAAGTTCGGGGACAAGAATCCTATGCTACTGAAGAACTACACAGTCTCATACCACGGCGCAAGGGAGATACTCGGACTTGACAAGGTCTATGTGGAGGGGTTCTCGCATCTGGACGACAGGAAGGCTGTCATAAGCAGCATAACGAGGGACGCTCCTGACAGGTTCGAGAACAGGTTCACCCCTGCCGAGAGAAAGGTGCTCAGGTACATGAAATCATCCCCGAAGACCACAGGCCAGGTGGCAAAGAGGCTGAAGGTATCCATGAGCTCTGCATCCCGGCTCCTTGCAGGTCTCAAGGACAAGGAAGCCATCCTGTTCGCAGGCAAGCAGAAGGGTACCAGGAAGAGCCTATGGCAGATAGAGCCGTCGACCAAGCGGATGATGGTCAAGGTCTGAATTTTTTTCATTCTGCAATGATACTAAAATTATTTATATTACCAAGAGAGGTCAGTAAAGTATATAAAAGAGGCGAGATAAAGTGGACAAGAAAAACGAATTCATTCTATGGTTTGACCAGCTGGGCATCGAGGATGTCCCTCTGGTAGGGGGCAAGAACGCATCTCTCGGCGAGATGTACAGGAACCTGACGCAGAAAGGCGTGAGCATCCCGAACGGGTTTGCCGTCACTGCTTATGCGTACTACTATCTCCTGGACAAGGCAGGCATCAGGGACAGGATAAAGGAGACCCTCAGCGACCTTGACACCCGGGACATGAAGAACCTCGCAGAGCGCGGCCACAAGGTGAGAAAGATCATCCTCGAGGCGCAGATGCCCGAGGAGCTCAAGGAGAAGATAGTCGAATCCTACCATAAACTGTGCAGCCAGTACAATAACGGCAAGGACATCGATGTCGCTGTCAGGAGCAGTGCGACAGCCGAGGACCTGCCTGATGCGAGCTTTGCAGGCCAGCAGGAGACGTACCTCAACATAACAGGACCCCACGCGCTCATAGATGCCTGCAAGAAGTGCTTTGCATCGCTCTTCACGAACAGGGCGATAAGCTACAGGGTCGACAAGGGATTCGACCATTTCTCAATCGGCCTCTCTATCGGCATCCAGAAGATGGTGAGAAGCGACCAGGCCTGCTCAGGGGTCATGTTCTCGATAGACACTGAATCGGGCTTCAAGGATGCCATTTTCGTGACGGCAAGCTACGGCCTCGGCGAGAACATTGTCCAGGGAGCTGTCAACCCTGACGAGTTCTACGTTTTCAAGCCGACCCTGAAGACAGGCCACAGGCCGATAATATCGAGGACCATAGGCTCGAAGACCAAGAAGCTCATATACAATTTCGACGGAAATGCACCTACAAAGAACGTCAATGTGAGTCCCCAGGACCGAAAGAGGTTCTGCATAGGCGATGACGACGTCCTGACCTTGGCAAGCTGGGCAGCGATCATCGAGGACCATTACTCTGAGAAGGCAGGAAAGTTCAAGCCCATGGACATGGAGTGGGCCAAGGACGGGCTCACCGGACAGCTATTCATCGTCCAGGCAAGGCCGGAGACTGTCCACAGCCAGAAAGACGCGACAAAGCTCAAGAAATACGAGCTGAGGGGCAAGGGCGAGGTGATAATCGCAGGCAAGTCTGTCGGCGAGAGGATCGGCCAGGGCGAGGCGAACGTGCTTCGCGATGTCCATGACATGAATAATTTCAAGAAAGGCCAGGTGCTGATAACCGAGATGACAGACCCTGACTGGGAGCCGATCATGAAGATAGCATCGGCAATAGTCACGAACAGGGGAGGGAGGACATGCCATGCGGCGATAATCTCGAGGGAGCTTGGGATCCCCTGCGTGGTCGGCACGCTCGACGGCACTGAGAAGATACAGTCGGGAAAAGAGGTGACAATAGACTGCTCACAGGGGGCCGAGGGCTATGTCTATGACGGCAAGGTGGATTTCGAGATAATCGAGACAGACCTCTCGTCCATGCCCAGGACAAAGACGAAGATAATGATGAACATAGGCTCGCCTGAGCAGGCGTTCGAGCAGAGCTTCATACCGAACGAGGGAGTGGGGCTTGCAAGGGAGGAGTTCATAATAAACTCATGGATCAAGATCCACCCCAAGGCGCTCCTGGGCTTCAAGGACATAAAGGACGAAGCGGTGAAAAGGAAGATTGAGGAGCTCACCTACGGTTACGAGAACAAGACGGATTTCTTCGTCGACAAGCTTGCTGAAGGCATCGGCCTTATCGGGGCCGGGTTCTATCCCAAGAAGGTGATTGTCAGGCTCTCAGACTTCAAGAGCAATGAGTATGCGAACCTCATAGGAGGCGACCTCTTCGAGCCAAAGGAGGACAACCCGATGATCGGCTGGAGGGGGGCGAGCAGGTACTACAGCGAGGACTACAAGGATGCTTTCGGCCTCGAGTGCAGGGCCATGCTAAAGGCAAGGAACGACTTCGGCCTGACTAATGTCCAGGTCATGATACCCTTCCCGAGGACAGTGGAAGAGGCGAGAAAGGTAATCGGGACCATGGCTGATTTCGGCCTGAGACAGGGCGAGAACGGACTCCAGGTGATAGGCATGTGCGAGATACCGTCGAACGTCATACTCGCTGATGAGTTCCTTGAGGTCTTTGACGGGTTCTCGATAGGCACGAACGACCTCACCCAGCTGACCCTGGGTGTGGACAGGGACTCTGAGCTGGTGGCGCACGTCTATGACGAGAGGAACGAGGCTGTCAAGAGGCTTGTCAAGCAGGTGATCGAGGTCGCGAACAGGAAGGGCAAGTACATAGGCATATGCGGCCAGGCACCCTCTGACTATGTCGAGTTCGCCGAATTCGTGGTCCAGTGTGGGATACAGACGATGAGCCTGAATCCTGATACTGTCATCAAGACCACGCTTGCCATAGCAGATCTCGAGAAGAAGCTAGGCATGAGCCCTGAATAGGTTTTTATATTTCCTCTTTTTCTTGAATATTTATGCCGAAAATAGGAGATATCAGGATAGAATGTCCGCTGATCCTCGCGCCGATGGCAGGCGTCAACTGCACTGCATTCCGTGTAATGTGCAGGGAGGCGGGCGCAGGGATGGTCTTCACCCAGATGTACCACTGTGATTTCATCACCCACAAGCTTCACGAGGAGGGCAGGAAGGCTGTGCTTGATTTCGTGGGCATCGTGCCTGAGGAGAGGCCTGTCTCCCTCCAGCTCATAGGCAATGACCCTGAAAAGATGATAGAATCCGCTGGGCTCTTCGAAGGTGTCGCTGATATGATCGACATCAACCTCGCATGCCCTGACAGGAACATGATAGAGGCGAAGTGCGGGGGGTACTATGCAAGGCATCCTGAAAAGATAGGTGGGCTTGTCAGGCCGATGGTAGAAGGGATAAGGACTCCTGTCTCGGCAAAGATACGCATCGGATGGGACAGCCAGGGCATCAATGGCGTAAGCGTCTCCCAGAAGCTCCAGAGCCTGGGCGTCGCTGCTGTGAGCGTCCACGGAAGAACTGTCGTCCAGAAGTTCGGCGGGAAGGCAAACTGGGAGATACTCAGGCACATAAAGGAGAAGCTTTCTATCCCCCTCATCGGCAACGGCGATGTCAGGAACTCGGGTCGTGCAAAGGAGATGCTTGAAAGGACAGGCTGTGATTTCGTGATGATTGGGAGGAGGGCCATGGGCGACCCCTGGTTCTTTGCAAGGTGCAAAAGGAAGCTTGGCATCGGAAAGACAGAAATCCCTGACCCCAAGGAGTCATTTTTCAGATTTCTCGAGTATTATAAAAGATTCGACAGGAACAAGTCATTCAACGAGCTCAGGACTCACGCGCTCTGGTTTGCAAAGAGGGCCGGGCTGGGTCCTGGGGCGAGGAGGAAAATCTCTCAGCTCTCCGATGTTGAAAGCATAAGAGCAATGTTTAAATAATAATGCAGGTTACATGAAGCAGCGTAAAGGTGTAGCAGCATGACGAAGGCATTGATATTCGACCTCAATCACGTGATAGTGTCCTACAAGGAATCGAGGATCGACAACGAGTACAGGGACATGCTCGGGATAGGAAGGGATGAGTTCTGGGATATGGCAAGAAGATACCATCCTGAGCATAACATAGGGAAGATAGGGATAGATGAATATTTCACCAGGGTGCTAAGTGAGCTCGGCCTGGGCCTGGACCTCCTGCCGATTGCAAAGCACCTATTCAAGAAGGAGATCCTGCCTGTCCCTGGAATGGAGGAGTTGCTCAGGATGCTCAGGAAAAACTACAGGCTCGTGCTTCTCGCAGGCGACGGGAAAGACTTTTTGGCAATCAAACTCGAGAAGTTCAGGCTTGACAGGCTTTTTGACAGCATCTATGCAACGTGTTTCGAAGGAATGGAGAAGACTGAGCCGGAGATATACAGACGAGTTCTTCAAAGAGAGGGCCTTAAGCCGGGGGAATGCATATTCATAGACGACACAGAGGCATATCTGAGGGCAGCTGAGGAGGCAGGGATAATGAACACCATAAGGTTCACCGGCGCGGGACAGCTGAAAAAGGACCTTGAGAAGCGCGGAATCATCATCAGCCAGTAGAAAACCGAAAGCTTTAAGTATAAGTTCCTGAATGACTAGGAGGATGAAAAGAACTGGCAGCATAAAAACAGATTATTCTGCCAGCTATAGCTCTAGCTTCTATTATTATTATTTTTGGTGAATCCGGGACTCATCGGCCGGGTTTGCTTCATCGCATCTCCATTACAAAGTAAATCCGTGTCTTCTGGGTCCCTCTCATCCGGGCTAGAGTGTAGAATAAACAAATGAACTTGGAGGAAGGAAAATGACAGATTATATTGATTTCGATGATTTGCCTGATATGATAACCCCTGGAAGATTGGTCAGGGAGGTAATGCCCCTTACAAAAGAGCAGAAAAGGACATTCGACCTGCGGACCGCTCAGATAGAAGCTGTCCTGACAGAAGACAGTCTGGAGTTCCTCGTAATCGGCGGACCTTGTTCAGCAGATGACCTGAATCCATTAGAAATATTCCTGGATAGATCCGCAAGGCTCCAGGAAAAGGTCGAGCATGTCATTGTGCTCGTACCAAGGGTCTACACTGGAAAGCCCAGGACCACGGGCAAGGGCTACAAGGGAGCGATGATACATCCGAAGCCAGGACAGCCTGCTGACCTGGATCAGGGCATAATGTTGTCCAGGCAGATGCACCTGAAGGCTCTTGACTATAAGCTCGGCTCTGCAGACGAGATGCTCAACCCGGAGAACATGTTCTACGTAAGGGATGCCCTTTGCTATCATGCTGTCGGCGCAAGGACCACGGGCGGCCAGCTCCACAGGGAGGCTGCAAGCGACCTCAAAGTAGGCACCGGGATGAAGAATCCGCTGTCTGGAAACATCAGCGTCATGCTCAATGCCATCGAGGCGGCACAGTCGCCCCAGGATTTCACCCTCAGGGGAAAGGAGATTCATTCAGATGGGAACCCTCTTGCACACGGGATCTTGAGGGGATGGGAGGATCTCTTCGGAGAGAACCATCCCAATTACCACAGGGAGAATCTGGTGAGGATCATCAACTCCTACAGGAACCATGAGAAAGGCTCACTGAAGAATCCGGCCCTGATTATCGACACCAACCATTCCCAGAGCGGCAAAAGATGGTATGAGCAGCCTGACATCGCTCTTGAGATAATGTGCAACAGAAACAGGTATGAAGAGATAGGGAAGATGGTAAAGGGTCTGATGATAGAGGCTTACCTCCATGACGGCAAACATGAGGGCAGTCCCGGGCAGGTGCCTTACACGCCAGGCCTGTCATGGACAGACCCATGCCTCGGATGGGACAAGTACGAAAGGCTTGTGATGAAGGTCGCTGAGCTGCATTCGAAGCTTATGTGAAGTTGGCAGAACCCTGGAATAGTGACAAATCTTTATAAACTAATCTGCATTAGCCATAGCTGGTGATATCATGATTCGCGCAGCTATAAATGGTTTCGGGAGGATAGGAAGGCAGGTGTTCCAGGCAGGGCACAACGACCCTGAAATCGAGTGGGTCGCGTTCAACGACCTTACCGACACAAAGACCCTTGCCCATCTGCTGAAATACGACTCTGTCCACGGGCATTTCAAAGGTGACGTTGGGTTCACAGACAGCGCCCTTGTCGTCGACGGCAAGGAGATCAAGGTGTTTGCAGAGAGGGACCCGCAGAAGCTTCCCTGGAAAGACCTCCGAATCGATGTCGTGGTCGAGAGCACGGGCTTCTTCAGGGACAGGGAAGGCGCAACCAAGCATCTTGCCGCAGGAGCGGGGAAGGTCCTCATAAGCGCACCGGCAAAAGAGCCGGACATAACGCTCGTCAAAGGCGTCAATGAGCATGAATATGACAAGGACAGCCATCACATTGTCTCCAACGCATCATGCACCACGAACTGCCTCGCGCCAATCGTCAAG
>CAYXZQ010000037.1:0-18449 GCA_964469935.1 uncultured Methanosarcinales archaeon | reverse complement strand
CCTGCGCTAAAACATCAGTAGAACCCCAATCAATAATATCATTCAAATACCCCAAACCAGCATCGACCAGCCTGTCACCGAGGCTTTTCTGCTCTGCCACCATGACATAGGCAGGCCTGTTTATTTGCCTGTTTGCAGCGTCTTTTCCCTGCTGCTGGGCTAAGTATTGTGCAAGTGCGTGGTCTAACCCCATCCTAACCCCCTTTATAGCATAGCTGGTATATAAATCTTTCGGTTTTTACGAGCAAGAAGTAGTGACAAATTGACAACTCATCTCTTCCGGTATCCGAATCTTTTATCGTATGCCTTGTGGTCCATCACATCAAGGATAAAAGCGATAATCTCGATCTCTGAACTGCCGTCTGCAAGCGTGTAGAGCATCCTCCAGTAAACAGGAAGCTCTACCCTGAACAGGTTCGTGATTCCGTATCTCTGCCTGTATTCCTTTGGGATGAGCTTTTTTGCTATAGGGTCACCATAGTGCACATTGGCTTTGATCAGCTCAATCTTCTTTTTCAGTGCATTCAGGATTGTCCTGTCTGTCTTTGAACCCCTGGCGGACCTGTTCAGGTATCTGTAGACCTCTTCTGCCTCAGGAGAGAATATGACTCTTATCTTCTTCAAATTTCAAGACCTGTGCTTATGGCTTTCCTCAGACGGGGATCGTCATTATGTATCCATGTGATTCCTTTAAGGCTTACAGCAATCTTGTTGCTTTCTTCAAGATACCTTAGGATTGTCATCAGGACATTGTGATTTACCTGTTTCGGAAGCCTTCTCTTGAGTTCTGCGACGCTTATGACACTATCGTCTGAGTCCTTAAGTGTATTCTCTACCATGATGACTGTATTGAGTGTCGGGCTGTGGCTGATTTTACGCGGTTCGAATTTCTGTGACATATTCATCACCTTTAGATATTAATTGATATGTTATAATTATTAATTGATATTTAAATGTTTCTATTCTTTAGGCTGGATATTCTGTTTATTGAGTTAGAGAAAATGAAATGATTGTCATGGAAGATAAATATCATCTTTTCCCGAGTGGAAAAAGAAGAGGCCTCCTTTGTAATTGAGTTCTCCTGAGCTCATGTTGAGGGAGGCTTTGTTGTTTTTTGCTCTGCTCCCGATGATGTCAGCGTAGATGAAGCTTACAAGACTGTATTTTTCGAACTCGAACATGCCGTTCATCTGTGTCTTGTTTTCTACATAATCCATGACACCGCATGCCGTGCAGTTCGATGAGAAATGCTCGCCTGGACTTAGTCTCCAAGGCTTTTCTGCTCTGTTTTCATGATATAGGCAGGCTTGTTTGCAGCGTCTTTTCCCTGCTGCTGTGCCAGGTATTGTGCAAGTGCGTGGTCTAACCCCATCCTGTGCTCCTTTATAGCATAGCTGGCATATAAATGTTTCGATTTTTACGAGCAAGAAGTAGTGACAAACGATAACTATATAAATTAATCCTTTTTACCCTCCTATATGCACCTTACACAGATCCTTGGCTACCTCGACGTGCTGTACCATCGCGAGAATGCTGATTTCTACGGTACCACACTGCCGTACGAGAAAGATGTCGGAAGGATACTCATGGTCTATGACGAGAAAGTGCTCAAGAACACCGGCGCCCTAAAGACAGAGCCTGACCTGATAATCTCCCACCATCCTCTCCAGGATAAAAGTTTCGGCTACTATCTCTGGGCCAATGAGATAACATTTGCATGGTATCATCTAGTCATGGACGCCCATGAGACAATCGGCCATAACAGGCTGCTTCTCGATATCATAAAGGAGAAATTCCCGCTCAAAAATGAAGGCCGGTTCGGAACAGCATCAAATGGAAACTCAAAAGAGATCCTTGTCGGATACGAGTCATATCTCAAAAAGCCTGTCAGGACGGATAAAATAGCAGGATACCTGAAGAACAGGCTCGGGATACCCGGTAGTGTCGAGAGATATTACAACGGTGACGTATGCAAAAAGATAGGCGTTGTCAGCGGAGGATGCAATTTCAAGGAGATACAGGAGGCCAAGTCTGAAGGTCTGGATACCCTGGTAGTCGGTGAAGTGGACTGGGATGACATCAGGTGGCGTCTCATCTCCATGACCAACATAAGGGAATCAGGGAAAATGGGTGAGCTTGATATCCTTGATGTCATAAGGGGGTATGCTGAGCTGAATCTCATCCCCTTAGGCCACCAGGAGACAGAGATACTCGGCTTTCAGCCGCTGATTAAAGACCTCAGCCGCGCTTTCCCTGATGTCGAGATGCAGCTCATAATCGACGGCAATGACAGGGCGCCTTCTTATCTTATCTAGATATGTCTCAATCCCTGAGAAAACAAAAGATTTTGATAATATCCATACACACTTATACATACGAATGTGTATTAAATTCTTCATAAAATAGAGAAATTCCCTGTAAAATGTGTTTTTTCGAAAATATTTATAAATAATCCCGGTTTCTTGTGCACCCATGGTGCTCGAGAAGCTGGGGGACTCTCTAAAAGGGACACTCCAGAAGATAGCGAAATCAGTCTTTGTAGATGACAAGCTCATTAACGAGCTGGTGAAGGACATACAGAGGGCGCTTCTCCAGGCAGACGTCAATGTCAAGCTCGTATTCTCCCTCTCAGAGAAGATAAAGAAGAGGATAAAGGACGAGAATACGCCTTCCGGCCTCACAAAGAAGGAACATCTGGTGAACATCGTCTATGAGGAGCTTGTCGCATTCCTCGGGGGCGAGGCAAGGAAGCTCGATATAAGGAAGAAGCCCTACAGGATAATGCTTGTGGGCCTATTCGGAAGCGGAAAGACGACCACCACCGGAAAGCTTGCAAGGTTCTATCAGAAGAGGGGTTTCAAGGTAGGCGTCGTGACCACAGACACCTGGAGGCCTGCTGCATATGACCAGCTCGAGCAGATAGCAAAGCAGGTCAAGGCGCCCATGTTCGGCATCAGGGGTGAGAAAGACCCTGTAAAGATACTGAAGAAATACGACACAGAGCTTTCCAAGTTTGACATAATAATAATAGACACAGCCGGAAGGGACGCGCTAAGTGATGAACTTATCGAGGAGCTCTCAAGGATAAACAAGTACGCAAAACCCGACGAGAGCCTGCTGGTGCTCTCAGCAGACATCGGCCAGGCAGCAGAGGCCCAGGCTAAGAAGTTCAGCGAGACATGCGATGTGGGCGGGGTCATAATAACCAAGCTCGACGGCACTGCTAAAGGCGGGGGGGCGCTCTCTGCATGCGCAATAACAAACGCGCCAGTGAGATTCATCGGCGTCGGCGAGAAGTCTGGCGATCTCGAGGAGTTCAACCCCAAGGGATTCGTCGGAAGGCTCCTCGGCATGGGCGACCTGGAGGCCCTCCTGGAAAAGGCAAAAGAGGCCATGACCCAGGAAGAGGCAGAGGACATGGGAAAGAAGCTCCTCAAGGGCGATTTCAACCTCATCGACCTCTATGAGCAGATGCAGGCCATGAAGAAGATGGGCTCGATGTCGAAGCTCATGGAGATGATACCTGGCATGGGCCAGCTGAAACTTCCCAAGGACGTGCTCAATGTCCAGGAGGAGAAGCTCAAGAAGTGGAAATTCATTATGGACTCCTGCACAAAAGAGGAGCTCGAGGACCCGGAGAACATGAATGCGACCAGGGTGGAGAGGATTGCGAAAGGCTCTGGCTCGAAGACATCAGATGTCAGGGAGCTGCTCAAGCAGTACAGGACGAGCAAGAAGGTCGTCAAGATGTTCAAGGGCAACAGCGCAAAGGGCATGGAGAAGATGATGAAAAGGATGGGGGGGATGCAGAATCTCAAGTTCAAGCAATGATGACAGGGAGCATGAGCTCCAGCACAAATACATGGATTTCCAGATAAACGAGCAGCAGCTCAGGCAGATTTCAGAGCAGTTCGGGGAGCTCAACAACAAGATAATGGAGCTCGAGTACATAAGCCAGTCCCTCGACGAGATAGGGAAGCTCGAGAAAGGCACTGAGATCCTCGCGCCCATAAGCTCGGGCATATTCATAAAGGCAGACATAAAGGACAGCGCAAAACTTCTCATAAACATCGGCTCAGGCGCTGTCGTGCCGAAGACTATCAAGGAGACAAAAGAGCTCCTCAAGAAGCAGCTTGACGAGATAGAGGGTCTCAGGGGAAGTCTCATGATGCAGCTCAACGAGTACTCCCTCAAGAGCCAGAAGCTGGAGCAGGAGCTCAAAGAGCTTACAGAGGGTCGATGATGTTCAAGTTCTTCAAGGACAAGCTCAAGTCGGCGATCGACAGGTTCTCAAAGAATGTCGACAAGGAGAGCGAGGATGCGAAGCCTGAAGACTTAAAGGAAGAGATAAGGGAGGAGCCTGCAAAGGAAGTTTTTGAAAAGGCAGAAGAGACTCCAGAGGAGAAGGCTGGGGGAGAGCCAGAGGAAGGGCAGAAGCCTGCAGAAGCAGAGGGAAAAGAAGAGGCTCCTGAGGAGGAAGATAAGCCAGAACTGGAACCAGAGGAAGAAGGAAGAGCTGAAAAGGAGCCAGAAGAGCCTGGAAAAAAGCCTGCTGAAGAATATGAGCCTGAGACAGAGGGAAAACAGGCGGAATCTGAAAAAAAGGGAGAAGAAGAGCCGAAGAAAGAAGAGAAGGCTGAAACAGAGGCAGGGGAGAAGGAAGATAAGGCTGAAGAAGAGGCACCCGCCGAAGAGGAGAAACCTGCAGTGGAAGAGAATGCAGAGGATGAGCTCTATGAAGAGAAGAAGCCTGCAGAGGAGCCAAAAAAGCCTGAAAAAAGGCCTGTCGAGGCTGAAAAGCCCGAGGAAAAGCCCCAGCCAGAGGAACAGAGCGCAGATGAGCCTGTTCCAGGGAAGAATGCAGAGCCGGCGACTGATAAGAAAGGGCTCTTTGCAAGGATAAGGGACAGGGTGACTCACAGAGAGGAAAAACCCGAGGAAAAAACCCAAAAAGAAAGGAAGCCCGTTCCCGAGGCAAAGCAGGAGGAGCAGAAAAAACCCGGGCCTCCTGAACCGAAGAAGGGCCTCCTGAAGAAAGTCACAGACTCTGTGACCAAGAAATCCATATCGGAATCCAAGTTCAACGACCTCTTCTGGGAGCTCGAGATAGTGCTGCTCGAGAATAATGTGGCGGTCGATGTCATTGAGAAGATAAAGGAGGACCTGCGCCAGGAGCTTGTGGACAGGAAGGTGAGGTTCGGCAAGACCCAGGACGTGATAATCGAGTCCCTCACAAGGTCCATAGAGTCCCTTTTCGACGCAGAAAAAATATCGCTTCTCGACGAGATAGGGAAGAAGAAGCCCTATGTAATACTCTTCGTGGGCGTCAACGGCGTGGGAAAGACCACGACAATCGCAAAGATGGCAAACATGCTCCAGAAGAACAAGAAGACATGCGTCATAGCTGCGGCAGACACCTTCAGGGCAGCGGCAATTCAGCAGCTCGAGGAGCACGCAAAGAGGCTCGGCACAAAGCTCATCAAGCACGACTACGGCTCAGACCCTGCGGCTGTCGCGTTCGATGCGATCAAATACGCGAAATCTAAGGACATAGACGTCGTCCTCGTAGATACTGCAGGCAGGCAGCACTCCAACACCAACCTCATGGAGGAGATGAAGAAGATGGGAAGGGTCGCTAGCCCCGACCTCAAGATATTCGTGGGTGAGTCGATAACAGGAAATGACTGCATTGTCCAGGCCACGAAGTTCAATGAGGCTGTCGGCATCGACGGCATCATACTATCAAAGGCGGATGTAGATGACAAAGGAGGGGCCGCTATCTCAGTTTCATATGTCACGAAGAAGCCCATACTCTATCTTGGAACGGGCCAGGACTACGACTCTCTCCAGGAGTTCGACAGGGAGATAATCATAAAGAATCTCGGCCTTGCATAAGACATAATTTAATCCAAAAAAGAAATGTTTATATATTCTGTTGCATACACCTGTATGATAAGGTGGAACGCAGAGCAAGAACTGACCCAGAAGCGAAAGACCTGTCTGAACTCACGGTGATCCTGTCCCATGTCAATGGCCAGATACTGAAGCATGACTACTATATGATAAAAGATGTATCTGACCTGTCGCAGAACCCTGCTGTGGGCAATGACAAATTCAACAAGATTCTTGTAAACACATATATTACATTGCTTGACAAGATAGACAATCCCATCGAGTACTTTGAGGCCGGAAAAGTACAGGGCCTGGAATTGCTTGCGGATATGGGCAGGGTGATGCTTGAATATATCGAGTCAAACGGCCTCTGCGGCATGCTGCACGACTATGTCAAGGAAAGAATCCAAAACAATCCTCATTACTGATTCCAAATATTTAAATACTCACGCTCTTTATCTCAATTAAATCATAGGGGGAGGTGATTTTATGGCAGGTTATGAAAGTATGGCAACCATGCTCGGTGCCGGGGGATTCATGGCTTTCATTGCGGCGTTTTTCGCAATATTCCTCGTGTCAGTCATCGTACTGTACATATATACATCGATTGTCTGGATGACCATCTTTAGGAAGATTGAGTACAAGTACCCGTGGATCGCATGGATCCCGATAGCGAATGTCGCGGGAATTCTGCAGGCAGGGGGTTTCCACTGGGCGTGGATTTTCCTCATATTGGTGCCTGTACTCGGCTGGATCGCAATTTTCGTGCTGGCCATAATCGCGACATGGAGGATCTACGAGAAGAGGAAATACCCTGGGTGGCTTGCCCTCATCCCGATTGCAGGGATAATCCCGTTCATAAACTGGATTGCAGCGATCGGCAACCTGGTAGTCCTCGGTCTTGTAGCCTGGGCAGACAGGTAACTTGAAATTTTTTTTATTTTTTCTTTTCATCAGAGAATTCTATCCCGCCTTCAAGGTATACGCCCTGCCTGAGCCTTACAGGCCTCCAGTCGTCCACGACAAGCTCAGCGTCTAGCCAATCAGAAAGCTCTTTTGGGTTGCCTATGGTCGCTGACAGTCCGATTATCTGAACGTCCCTGAGCATCCTTCTGAGTATCGTTATGAGGATCTCAAGCGTAGGCCCTCTCGAATGGTCGTTGAGGAGGTGTATCTCGTCAACCACGACGACCCTGACTTCCCTGAGCCATGAAGAGCGGTGCCTGATAAGCGAGTCGAGCTTCTCGCTCGTGGTCACCAGCAGGTCGAACCTCCCCGGCCCCTTCTCGTCCACATCGCCTATGGAGAGCCCGACATCGACCATGCTGTACCTTTTGCTGAACTCGATGTATTTCTCCCGTGCGAGCGCCCGCAGGGGGACTATATAGACAGCTCTGCCCTTCCTGTCAAGGATGGAGTTCAATGCCGCAAGCTCAGCAATAAGGGTCTTGCCCGAGGCTGTCGGTGTGCAGACAAGCAGGCTTCTGCCTTCCAGAAGTCCTTTCTTGACAGCCTTCTCCTGCGCCGGCCGGAGGATTTTCACATCCTTGTCCAGGGCTTCGAAGAGTTTCGGGTTGAGTGATTTCTTGATGCTCTTCAGTTCCATGAAGTGGGGTATCTTTGGGAGCTTTTATTTTTTTTGCATCAGGACCTCAGCTTCCAGAGGATGTAGATGGCAGTGAAGAGGAGCAGGGCCAAGAACATGATGAAAAGTGGTGTCAGGACGTAGCTTTTGCTAGATAGCACGGTTATGCTAACGGTGTTCTCTCCCTGCAGATAGCAGCTGTCGCCGTTACTGCAGACCGACTCTGCGTCTATGTCAAGGGTGTACTTTCCTGGGTCAATCCCGCTTATCTTGGCGTAATATCCCGTCGTCTCGCCCTGATACTGGGTCTCGAAAGCCCGCACGACCTTGCCCCGGCTGTTTCTTGCACTAACGGTCACGAGCGCAGGCGGGCCGCACTGAGTGTCCGGGCCGTCGATGTAGCCCGGAAGGTAGTTGTTGTTCATTCCTGACCTCACCTTGACAAATAGATCTACAGATCCATTGTCGTAGAAAGCCTGTTTCGAGAGCCTTGCCTCGACCTTGAGGGCCTTTATCTCCCCTACAGCATCGAGGTATATTGAGCCGAATATCTTGGAGAGCCGTATCTCATTTGACGGGCTGTATACGTAATTTCCGCATTTGGTCGAGTCCTCTGACATCTGCACTATGTGCTTGAGAATCTCCTCTGACCTGCTGCCCGGGTAGACCTCGTCCCCGTAACCTATCGCGTAGATGCAGATGCCCTTGTCAATCAGCTTTCCGACCTGGTCGTATATTGAATACGGGCTTCCCCTGTCCCAAGGCTCGCCGTCGCTGAGGAAGATTATCACCTTTCCTGAATTGCTAT
Source organism: uncultured Methanosarcinales archaeon (assembly GCA_964469935.1). Taxonomy (GTDB): domain Archaea; phylum Nanobdellota; class Nanobdellia; order Woesearchaeales; family DSVV01; genus CAYXZQ01. Next base: position 10,164 of record CAYXZQ010000037.1, on the reverse strand, counting down.
TTTTTGTCCTGTCGTAGTTCTCCTTTGCCTTCTGGAATGCCGGAACGTAAAGTGTGGAGCCGCCTGAATGAATGTTGTCGATTGCGCTTAATAGGAGCGAGCGGTCGGCTGTGAAGGGCGTCGCAATGCTGGCATCTTCAGAGAACTTGAGGACGGATATCCTGTCTCCCGGATAGATTATGCCCACCAGGTGCTTTGCAGCCTCCTTCACATTGTCGAGCTTCTGGCCCATCATGCTGCCTGAGCGGTCGATAAGGATCGAGAGGTCGATGTTCTTCTTGTACTCGAGGCTGAAATTCCCTATGGTGTAGTTCCTGGTCCTGTTCATTACGAGTCCTCCTCTGAGCTCGGTGGAAAGATTGTCGAAATATTCAGTGGGCTCATCGCCCTTGAATGTGTAGTTGAAGGTCTGGCCCGGATACAGCACCGTGCTGTGGAAGCTGCCATCGAACGAGTCCCTGCCACTGGTGACAGTATGGGCCTTCTTGCCGATGTTCTTCCAGAGGACTGTCGTACCGCTCGTAACAGTCAGGTTCTGGGGGACATAGGCGTAGTCTGTAATGAAGACCATGACGCTCCTCTTGCTGGTGTTCGAGAACAGGTACCTGTTTATCTCGTTGCAGTCGTTTGTCTGGCACTGGTCAAATCCTGTCGTGGCCTCTATGTCAAGGTCTCCGATGTAAAGGGTGTTGTATATGTCACAGGAATCACCTGCCGAATCCCGTATGTATGCGCTGATGTATGCCTTGTATTTTCCCGCAGGGATCTTCCTGTCAAGCTTGTACTGGCTGTCTGCCGGGTCAAAGAACAGGCTGTAGTATGTCTCATTGCCGGGATCGTTCCTGAGAACGAGCCTCACGTCAGCAGGAGGGCTGCAGTACTGCTGTGCGCCGAGCTGGAACCTTCCAGGTATCTCAAGCCCATTCATCTCGGAATAGAGCTTGCCTTGGACAAGAAAATTCTCGTATGCCGTGAGCTTCATGCTGTCCATCTTGAGCTCCATGTCGAGCTTGGGCATCGCTGTCACGGACTCGTCGTACATCCTGCCGAGGGTGAGGGAGAGGTTGGTCATCTCTCTGGGGGAATAATAATAGGCCCCGCAGCCGGTGGTCTCGTACGATATGCTTGCCATCTCCTTGAGAATGTACTCAGCCTCGCTTCCAGGGGTGATCTCTGAGCCGAACCCGAGCGTGTTTATGCAGATGTCGTCCTGGGCCATCTCCCTGACCTTGTTGAATATTGATTCAGGCTTGCCGGGGTCTGCGGGCGCCCCGTCGCTCACGAAGAACAGCCTCCACTGGCTCTGCCTGTTTCCGTTCTTGAGGAAGTTCTGGTGGGCGGTCACGAGCGCGGGAATGTACATGGTCGAAAGCCCCGGGGTTATGCTGTTGATGCTCGAAATCACAGGTGGCTTCTCTGACGTGAAATTCTGGACGAGCTGCGAGGCGTTGTCGAACTTTATGATGGATATCCTCGTGTCCGCGCCGACCTTGTTGACCAAATTTATCAGGGATGCCTTAGCCTGCTGCATCTTGTCGTTCTCTCCCATGGATTTAGAGCGGTCAAGCATGATGAGGAGGTCGACGCCCGGCTCGGACTTCTGGAATGGGTTGAGGCTTATGTAGTCGCTGACCTGCTTGCAGGTGTCAACTATGCACTCCGGCCCTTTCTGGGTCTGGGTCTCGACGAGGGACCGCGGGACGCTGCAGGAGAAGGAGAGGCCGTAGCACTGCTTCTGGTTAGCGACCCCGAAGCACTCGCAGAACCTGTCGTCCCTGTACCTGTCCTTGGGATAGAAGAAGATGACGCTGAACACGATAAGCAGGACGAATATCAGCGCCCTGATGTACTTTTTCCTGGTCTCGGAGATCCCCTTGCTGAGGAGCTTCATGTTGACGAAGACAATGAATATGAGGGGCAGTATCAGCATAGGGAATATGATTGTTATCGGGAACCGGGACTTGCCGGCTTCCTGTCCCTGCCCCTGGACTGGCTGGCCTATTGTCACTATGGATATCTGCTTTTCGCAATCCTCTTCAAGCTCCTGGTCAGTGTGATACTCAATGTCGAAGCCGTCCCCTGAGTCGGCGAGCTGCCAGAGCACCATGGGGTCGTCTGAGATGATCTCGTAGTTCCTGTCCTTGAAATAGATCTTGTTGAGGCTATAGGCCATGCATTTCGGGATCTTGAGGTAGATCTTGATGTTCTTTACATCCTGCTTCGGTGTGAGGCTGAATATCCCGTCGGTGCCGGAATCTGAAGTGCTTGTCCTGCTCTTAATGTAGAAAAGGTCCCTTGTCCTGTTCTGGGCAGATATCACGTCTTTTATGTCGCTTCTAGTTATCTGGTCGTATGTCACCTTTGTCTTGATTGAGTTAAGCGCGTCGCTGTCAAGACTCTTCTTTATGAAATAGCTGAGCGAGACGACCTGGTCAGGCCCTATCTCATCGATGCCGAATGAGAGCGTAATCGGCTGGATATCGGTGAGTTGGTATGTGTAATTGCTGGAGAAATCCTCAATCGACGATGATATAGACTGGGGTATCATCTGCTGGACCCTTACATTGTGCAATGCCACCGGCTTCGTGTTCCTGACAAGCACGTAGACAAGGGTCCCTGAGCCTGACTTACTCATCCTCTTGGTGATGTCGAGCTCCTGGTCCTTTATTATGTCGTCGAAGAGGAACTCAACCTGTTCGTCGCTCAAGGCAGGAACGTTCTGGGAAGGAGTCAATTTCCTCCTCTGGAAATATGACCTGATGCCTGCAGATACGAAGAATTCGATGTCCATGCTCTTCTTCTGCTCGAAGCCCTGGGACTTGCTGCACACGATGTGGAGGGTGTTCTTGCCAGGCTCAGCCTCGAGTGTGAAATTTTCCTGGAACAGTATCTCTTCAGGCCCACCATCAAGGCTGTAGCTGCAGACAGCAGGCACATTCGTGGACATGCTGAAGGGCACCTCCATCGAGTTGTAGACTCTGCTTCTTGGTTGGTCTATTGTGATCTTCAGGTCCTGGTCTATCTTGTCCCTGTATATGTCATTGAATATGTCGCTCAGCTCATACCAGTCGTCAAGCGACCTGTAATATTTCCCACAGCCCGCCCTCTCACTCGAGATCTCAGCCATGTTCTTGAGTATCTCCTCTGCCTTGTTCCCTTCCTTGACGTCGTTGCCGTATCCGATGGTGTAAAGGCAGATGTCCTGGTCAGTCAGGCTGTACACCTGGTCGTAGACATCATGCAGGTTCTCGGCAGAAGCGGGCTCTCCGTCGCTCAAAAAAATTATCTTCTTTACAGCTTCGGGCCTTGCGCCCTGGCTGATGCTCTTGGCCATCTTGAGAGCCGGTGCATAGAATGTGTCGCCTGATGCCCTTATCCTTCCCACGATGCCCTTGAGCCTCTGCATGTCGTCAGTGAAATCCTGCAGGAGCATGGAATTGGTGTCAAATACGGCAATCGCCATTCTGTCCTGGTCAGCCATTTTCCCTATGAGGTCGTCTGCCGCGCTTTTCGCCTCGTCAAGCCTTCTGCCTGACATTGACATGGACTTGTCAAGCAGGAATATGATGTCGACGCCCTGCCTCTTCTGGACAGCCTGGACAGGCTTCTCCCCGGAGGATGTGTTTATCGAGCTACAGTCGAGAGGGACGCCCAGGCAGGAATCTCCGGACAGGGGGCCCAGGCAGTTGCAGATGTACATGTTTCCGGGATATTCCCTGTGAATATTCTTTGGGTAGAGGAAGAATACGGCTGCTACAAGTACGACTATCAAAACGACTGTCTTTTTACCCATTTTGCCCCTTTTTATGTCTATCCTTGGCATTGGCATATAAAAGGTTTTCGTAAGGAATAGCAGGACGTCTCTTAATTGTACCTGGTATAGTCGAACATGGCCCTTGTCCAGAACCTGACCTGGTACTCACTCATGTGGGGGCTTATCGCATGCTTGAGCTCATGCACGTCGACCTCCTCGAAATCCCTGCCATAGAGGTCGTCGCGTATCTGGATGACACCAAGAGCAGGATAGCACCTGCCGAGCACACCGTTGCCGAGGATGTGCTGGGGCATGCGCTCTACAGGGATGGATGGCGAGAACCTGGAAAGGTCCCTTATCCTGACGACATCATAGCCTGGCGGGAGCTGCACCATATAACCCCTTTGCTGTTTCCTGTCCATTTTATCTTCAGAAGTCTTTTCAGCCTTTATCCTGGCTTCTGTTCTCAATACTGATGCCCTGTTGTTTTCAGGAAGAACTTCGCTCTTATTCGGGAGCACTTCAAAGTTGTTAAGGATATATTCTATCACGAGATCGATGTCAGAGTTTCTGCTGCCTGAGAAGTCCATCTCACCACCTGGCATAGGAGGCCGTGCTGCCGAGCTCCTCCTCAATCCTAAGGAGCTGGTTGTACTTGGCTGTCCTCTCGCCCCTGCACGGCGCGCCTATCTTTGCCTGGCCGCAGCCGATGCCTGCCGCAAGGTCAGCGATGTATGGATCCTCTGTGTCACCGCTCCTGTGGCTAACCATTGTGTTCCAGCCGCTCTTCTTCGCAAGTCCGTAGGCTTCGAGAGACTCTGTCAGGGTTCCGACCTGGTTGGGCTTGAGCAGGAGCGCATTGCAGAGTCCATTCTCAAGAGCAAGCCTGATCCTCTTGACATTAGTGACAAGAAGGTCGTCGCCTACGATCTGGATTTTTGCCTTCTTCCTGAAGCCTGCAAAGCTTTCGAGGTCGTTCTGCTCGAACGGGTCCTCCAGGGATACCACGCCGAATTTCCTGATCAGGCTTGAATAGTATTCCGACAGGGCCCTGCCTGAATACCTTCTATCGAGTCTGTAGTAACCTCCTTTATTCCAGAATTCGGATGCTGCAGGGTCCATGGCCGGCCTTACCTCCTTTAGGTAGCCTGCCTTTTCCCTGGCTTTCTCGATAAGCATCAATGCCTGCTCAGCCTTCTCTATAGGCGGAGCAAATCCTCCCTCGTCACCTACGTTTATCGCGTTCTTTCCGTACTTTTTCGCGATTATCTCCCTCAAGACGTGGTAGGTCTCAGAGACAGCCCTCACACCCTCTGCAAAAGACTTGGTCTTTATGGGAGCTATCATGAATTCCTGCATCTCAAGAGGGTTTGCAGCATGCTTTCCTCCGTTGATGACATTGCAGAATGGCACTGGGAGAATGATCTTTTTGTTTTTGACGAGCCCCGCTATATGCCTGTATAGCGGCACACCCCTGGCGTCAGCTGCTGTCCTTGAGGCTGCCAGGCTAACGGAGAGTATTGCATTCGCCCCGATTCTCGACCTTTTCTCTGTACCGTCGAGGCTTATCATAAGCTCATCGATGTCTTTCTGCCTGCGGACATCGACGCCTTTCAGCTTCTTCTCTATGAGTGATATGTTCTTCACTGCCTTTCTAACGCCCTTTCCAAGGTATCTCCTTGTCCTGTCGCGGAGTTCGAGCTTCTCGTAGATGCCTGTCGATGCCCCGCTCGGGACAATGGCACTGCCCCTTGCAGTCCTCGTGAAGACTTCCGCCTCGACAGTCGGGTTTCCCCTGCTGTCAAGGACCTCCCTTCCCCTGACCCTTGTTATCTTGTATCCATCCAATCGCGTCACCCTTCTTGCTGACTCGCATGCTTCATTTATATAGTTTTCTTTTTATGTCAGAGTGGTGCTTAAAATTATGCTTTTTTGAACTATGATACTGACCCGGCTCTGAGCATATCAAAAATCTGCTAATTAAATAAAGTGAATTTAAAGTGTTTATACAAACCGCACACTTTAGTGCAGGGTCAGGTCACTTTAGTCGGATTTTTATGATAGCCGAATCGCGAAAATCCTTTACACACGCTGCAGAAGTACGTGACAGTCTTCGTGGTGGTCCTTACCCTTGCGTTTCTCCCCGGCACAAGGAACGAATGGCAATGCCTGCAGAACTGCCTCTTGAAGACAGATGGCATCTTCACCTTATTCTTCATGGCGATCCTCCTTGCAAGAAGGACATACCTGTCTGACAGCTTCGGGTCACTGTCGAACTGCTCTTTGGCCTGCTCAAAAAGAGCCTCTATCCTCTCGAGAGCGAGCTTTCTCTTGTTTTTGGGCTTTGCCCTGTGCCTCTGCTTTGACATAGGTGGAGTGCCTGCTTCGTGATATAAAAAGCTTTTTATATTAATCAGAATCCCTGGAAAAGATGCTGAAATTCATAAGGTCGCTGCTGAAGAAGCCAGAGGGAGAGCAGGCGCTCGAGCTAAAGGAGGAAGAGCTTGCAGCCTGGATAGACAAGAGGGAGAAGGAGCTCCTGAAGAAGGCTGACGACGAGGCTGCAAGGGCATCTGAGAGGCTCAGCAAGCTCGTGGAGGAGGCAGGCGCCCACCTTGACGAGCTTGAGAATGCACAGCTCAAGAACAAGAAGATCCCGCAGAGGGAGAGGCAGCTCATGGAGGGAAACAGGGATTCCTACATAAGCAAGACAAGGATGTTCCTCTCGAGGGTCGACATCGAATCCTACGACAATATCGAGGATTTCGTCGAGAAGTTCAGGCTGAATCTCGACATCCTCGGAAAATCCAACACCAAGAGCAACATGGTGCTAGGCGAGTTCTTCTCAGACAGCACCAAGAAGCTGGCTATCGACCTCAAGAACATGGACACTGAGGTCGAGAAGATAGGCAGGTTCATGGAAGGGCTTGAGCTCGACAAGATAAGGAAGGTCAAGGAAGAGATACTTTCGCTGGACGATGCCGATGAGGAGATAAAGAGGCTCACGGCAGAATCACGCGCCAAGGACAAGGAACTCGAGGCCCAGGAAAAGCAGTCGCAGGCTATCAAGGCCAAGATAAGCAAGATCAAGAACAGCAAGGAATACAGCGAATATGAGGGGCTGAAGAAGGAGAAGGATGAAGTGCTCCTCAGGATCCGGAAGGCCGAGGATGAGATGGTCCAGTTTTTCAGCCAGCTCAAGAGCGCGATGAAGAAGTACATGAGGATAGCGATGGACGAGAAGCTTGTTGGTTCATATCTTGACAATCCCATAAGGGCGCTCAAGTCCGACCAGGAGCTCAAGATAGTAGGGATGCTCGAGAAGGTCGTGAAGAATATCTCTGACGGGACGATTGGGATGAAGGACAAGAAGAAGGAGAAGACCGAGGACGCCCTCTCAGACATCTCAAGGGAGTTCTTTGCCAGGCACAGGGAATCGCTGCTCAGCCTTGACAAGGAGAAGAAGGATATCGACGATGCAATACACAAGAACAGCATAATGAGGGACTACAATGAGCAGGAATACAGGCTCAGCCACATCGAGGCAAAGATAAAGGAGACAAAGAAGACAAGGGATTATCTTGAGAAGAGCCTGTCCCGCATCGACAGGACTGCGCTCAAAAAAAGATTGATTGACGTGTTCGACTCAGACCTCGGGATCAGCCTGGTCATTTCTTGATTTCTTCTTCTGTGAAAAAATCCACGACAGAACCAATAATCTTGCCTGCAGCCTTTCTTGTCGCATCTTCCTTCTGAGCTGATTTTGGAGCTATCTTTTTTGCAGATATTTTTTTTTTTGAGACTGTCTTTCTTGCTGCTGGTCTTTTTGCAGTTGCTTTTTTTTCAGCCGGTTTTTTGGCCCTTGCTTTTTTGGCCGTGGGTCTTTTGGAAGCGGCTTTTTTTGCCTTGACTTTTTTCTTTGAAGCTTTCTTTGACACCACTTTCTTTACAGATGCTTTCCTGACATCCGGCGCAGCCGTTGGCTTCTTTGCCGGGACTTTTTTTGCTGCTGCCTTTTTTGCAGACAACCTGACCTTGGCCATCTTTTCTTTGAGCTTCTGTACATCCTTCAGCCCCTGGACAAGGAGCCTTATCTCCTTTCGCATGTCCCTGAACTGTTCGACGGAGACGAATGACTTCTTGAGCTTGTATATGTCTACCATGTCATTCTGGATTTTCTTAACCTCGTCCCCTGACCTGTCAAACCTCTTCTGCATGGCAGCCTCCATGCTGTCTATTCTGCTGTTCATCGCAGAGATCTCGTCCTTCATGGCAAGGTTGGTCCTAAGCTCTATAAGCTCCTCCTGGAGCCTCTCTGCCTGCTCCTTGGCTGCATATGCATACCTCTCGTTCTCTATGTCCTGGAGCCTTGCGTCGATTCGCTCGTTCTGTTTTTTCAACTTTTTTACGCGCTTGTCCACACCGACCAGGGGATAGATGAAATCCATGTGCTCCTCGAAGGCCTTTCTCGAGACGAAATCATTCTCCACGTCGTCGACATCGACGCTAAGGTTCTCGAATTCCTGGAGCTTGTTCGAGAGGAGCTCAAGCTTCCTGTCAGTATCATCAAGAGTATTTTTCAGAACATCGACCTCGGACTTCACCAGTGCCATGTCCTTCCTCAGCTTAGGGACCTCTGAGCCTGCATCGAGGCTTTCCTTTGCAGCTTGAGAAATCCTCTCGACGTCCCTGCCGGTCTTATCGACAGCATCAGCAAGGCTGGTCCTGATCTCAGAAAGGATTATGTCAAGCCTCTGGCTGAGATCCCCAGTCCTTGTATTCAGCTTGAGGTTGAATGCCTCGGACTGGGAGCGCTGGACCTGCCGGATCTCCTCCATGTCCCTTTTTATGCTATTGAATGCGTCCCTTAGCTTCTGCTCCCTTATTTTCATCACCCTTTCCCATTCAAGAGTGATAACATTTATTTAAAGGTTTCGCTAAAACTTCTATTGCTGGCGATTAGAAACTCTTTGTCAGTAGTGACAAAATCGAAAGCTTTATATATAGCGTGGATTACCAACTCAGCACATCGTTGCTTGGGGGTAAAAAATGAATGCACAATCCTACAATAATACCATAATGAATCCTATAAAAGAGCAGTTGAAAAGATACATCGATGACAGCGGAACTCTTTATACCAAGCGGATCGATAGCATCAGGGACTATGCCAGGAAAAACAGGCTTTCTTCTGATGAGAAAAAGATCGTAGCAGACATGGTCCAGGACATGCTCATGGCCTATGATACCAAGACCAGGAACCAGACAAGGACAGCTGAATACCTCACAAAGCTTGGCAGCTCTGCAAAAAGCCTGCTTGCCGAGCTCAACGACAAACCGGCAGCTGTAGATTATGTCAGCTACAGGCCAGCCTCTGTCAATTATGCAATCAGGCTCATCGATGAATTCAAGAACAAGAGCGGCAAAGTCACGTATAATTCCATGTTCGGGCTTGATGACGTCGCGGCAGGCAGCCATGTCAGCCCGTCTCTTGCCGATATCGGAACAGGCAGGCCGTTCAGACTTGCTTACGTTGACAATGTGGCAGGCAGTCCGGCCAGACCAGCTTATTATTCTCTTAGCCGTTTCGTGCCAACAGCAAGGCCGAATTCCTTGGGATATACCAGGCAGCCGCTGTGGGCCTGCGCGCAAAAGCCAGATTCTGAGAAAGATTCGAAAGGACCAGCCGGCAGCATTGATGATGTGGTTGCATCTTATAATGGGAATAATCATAAATCAAGATTTACCAGAGGGGGCAAATTGGGGCTGTTTGCCTCGTTCGTAGCCACAGCAGGAATGCTCTTGTTCGGGCTCTATTCCGGTGTTTACAAGCAGAAGGCATCAGTGAAGAAGCCGAAGCAGGACGCCCCAAAGGCATCGCCTGCTCATGATTCAGCAAAGACACTGGACCATGTGATGAAAGATGCCAAGCAGCCGACAGCAGCTGTCGAGAAGAAGGCAGTTCATCAGAAGACACCGGCTTTCCCTGATTACGGCAAGGCGACAGAGGTCTCTCGGAACATGCCAAGCGACATCTTCGGATACAACCAGTGGCATGATAACAAGACAGAAGAGAACTTCGCCATGATGAAGATGATGAACTCCAACAAGACGGCGAAGCAGAAGGCCATATTCGACCAGTGGTTCGGCTCGCATGCAAAGTACAGGCTTGACGAGCAGAAGAAGACCCTCGAGCTCGACCTCAGCTTCATTAAGGGATTCCCAGCCGTAGTCCCATTTGCGAAGGGGGCTGACAACAATTATCACCAGGCAAAGGACTGGAAGCACGTATATACAAATATGACGCCCGAGCAGATACAGGCCTTCAAGGCTCACAGGATACTTCCCTCACCGATAGGCATGGCATACCAGTCAGAGTTCAACGGCAAGACCCACAGGTTCTATGTATCCGG
>CAYXZQ010000036.1:0-19811 GCA_964469935.1 uncultured Methanosarcinales archaeon | reverse complement strand
ATGCTGCCATAATCAACGTCTCCTCCGGGCTTGGGTTTGTCCCCATGGCCATGGCCCCAATCTACTGTGCGACAAAGGCAGCAGTGCACTCGTACAGTGTCTCTCTCAGGCAACAGCTGAAGGGTACTTCGGTAGAAGTGATAGAGATAATCCCACCGATGGTCGACACTGAGCTCGGGAAAGGTTCGAGGGACGAGAGAGGCATCACATTCAGGGGGCTTTCCACAGACGAGTTCACAGCAGAAGTCATGGCTGGCCTGGAGGAAAATGAAGTTGAGATTGCAGTGGGGATGGCAAAGGGCCTCAGGAATGCTTCAGGAAAGGATTTTGACGAGGCATTCAGCAGGATGAACGGCTGACATCATTTAGAATAAAGAGAAAAAAAAAGAAAAGATATCCTCTGTTCAGCCCGACATCCTGAAGCCGGACCTTCCCCTTCCGTCTGCCCTGAACATGCCTATGCCCGGACCTTTCTGGAAAGGCTCAAGCCCGAGTTCTGACTGGAGCTCTCTTGCAGTCTCCCAGTCATTGTCCTGGACAGCCTCGTGCAGCTGCACGTATGTCTCGAAGTTGCCTTCATTCACGACTGAGGTAAGCCTGTCAGATGCAGGAGTATCCTGGATCGCTTCAAGCCACGCATCATAGTCATCATCAGCCATCGCCTGCTCGACTGCGTCATGCTGCTTTTGCACGGTCTCCTGCCTGTTGAACATGTCCTCTGTGAACCTGGCAGACATGGCTCCTTTCCAGGCACCATAATCGTCTGACTCGAGCGCTGCCTGGACCTGTTGTCTCTGCTGTGCCATCTCCCGGTACTGCTCAGAACGCTGCGAGAACTCGTCCTCTGTCAGCACTTGCGCATCAGGCCTGTTGCTGCTGTCCATTGCCGCAAGATAGGCATCATAATCCCCTGTCTCGAGCGCCTGTGTCATGTCATCACCAGCCCACATGCCCTTGCCGAAGGGAAGTGCATATGCTCCAGCTGCAACGATACCGATAACAAGCAGCCCTAGAAACCCAAATGTTGTTCTTTTCATCTTATTACCTCCAAGTTTTTTTCAGAGTGTACCGTATGTTCTTTATAAGTCCAAAGAAGGGGAAATGTACACTTGAAGTCCATTCATTTTATATATGTATGAATATGTGCCCGGACTGGTGATATTTCCATGCCCATGCCTCCATCCCTTACCGGTGCAGGCCCTGGATTCATGCAGGGTCCAAGATTCGGCTTCCAGTTGGAGCTCATATACACAATAATAATCGTGTTCCTGTGCTTTCTGGTCTATTTCAGGACAAAAGAGATCTATGAGCTGACAAGATACAAAGGCATCCATTATTTCCGGAATGCGTTTTTGTTCTTTGGTCTTGCCTATGCTGCAAGGATATTCTTCCGCCTGTTCCAGCTTACATCGACAGCATTCGACTTCTTCATGCCTCGAGGCATGATGTTCCCGATAATGATGATCCCTGTAGGTTACCTGAGCACAATGGCAATATTCTATCTGGCATACAGCACTTCCTGGAAAAAGCTCTCTTACAGGTATTTCGTGATTCTGGCGAATGCAACTGCGCTTATCATATCTGCTGTCGCATTCTTCACCCGATCCCCTGAGATACTCTCTTATATACAGCTTGGCCTCCTGGTGGTGACAATAATACTAGGGGTGAGAAAGCACAAGAAAAAGCTCTCGCAGGCAAGAGCACTCTACTGGCTCATATCGATTTTCTGGCTTATAAACATGTTTGCCCTTGGCCCGAGGATGTTCTTGCCGTTGGGATTCAAGGATCTGCTGCAGATGATATCGATTGTTGTCTTCATCATAATCTATTACAAAGTCAGGAAATGGGTAAAATGACAAGGAAAAGGGACAGGCTTGAGGTCATCCACGATTTCCTTAAGATTGTCCAGGACAGCAACAACTCGATAAAGCCTACCCCGCTCCTGAGGAAATCCAACCTGTCATCACAGAGCTTTGCAGAATACCTTGGTGAGCTTGTCGACAAAGGGCTTGTCAAGGAAGTGCCTGACAAAAAAGGGAAGAAATACATCACCCTGACTGACAAGGGCTTCCTCTTCCTTGAGAAATACGGACTGATAAAGGGTTTCATCGAGGAGTTCGAGCTATAAGGCAATTTAACAAACCTTTATATATCCTCGATATTCTTTTCCCTCCATGGAATACAAAGGCTTCACTCTCGACAGGTTCCAGGAGGACTCGATTCGGGCTGTGGACAATGATAATTCGGTCGTGGTATCGGCACCGACAGGCTCAGGCAAGACCCTGATAGCGGACTACATCATCAACAAGTACCTCAAGAAAGGCATAAAGGTCATATACACTGCACCCATCAAGGCGCTCTCGAACCAGAAATACAAGGAATTCTCAGGCGACTACGGAAAGGACAGCGTCGGGCTCCTAACGGGCGACATCGTCATCAACCCCGGTGCACAAGTGCTCATCATGACCACGGAGATATACAGGAACATGGCATTGATAAGCGACCCAATGCTCGACTCTGTCAAGTATGTGGTGTTCGACGAGATACACTACATAAACGACATCGAGAGGGGCTATGTATGGGAGGAATCCATAATATTCTCAAAAGAGCACGTGAGGTTCCTCTGCCTCTCGGCAACGATTCCCAATGCAGAGGAGTTCGCAAAGTGGATAAGGAAGACAAAGAAGCACCCCGTGGATGTCGTGAGATATGACAAGAGGCACGTGCCACTCTTCAGGTACTTCTATGACACTGAGCTCGGCATTTGCTCGCTTGATGACATAAAGGAGGTCAATGACATCCCTGAGTACCACAGGGGAAAGACGCGGAGGCAGAGGGTCAAGCCCCCAGACCATGTCGAGCTCGTAAGGGAGATAATGGGAAAGCTTCCATGCTTCTTCTTCTATTTCTCGAGGATGGGCTGCCAGGATTCTGCTGTCGAGCTGGCGAAAGCCAGGCTGTTTAAGATAAACCCCGAGATAGGCGGGATTGTCAGAAAGAAGCTCGATAATGCCGCTCCGGAGATAAAGAATTTGAAGTCGACAAGGCTACTGCGGGAGACATTGCCCTACGGCATCGCATTCCATCACGCCGGGCTGATACCTTTGATCAAGGAGCTTGTCGAGGAACTTTTCTCGCAGGGCCTGATTAAGGTCCTGTATACCACAGAGACTTTTGCCGTGGGAATAAACATGCCTGCAAAGACAGTCGCTTTTCGGTCGCTTCGCAAGTTCGACGGCGCGAATTTCAGGTTCCTCAATTCAAAGGAATATTTCCAGATCGCCGGAAGGGCAGGCAGGCGGGGCATCGACAAGGAAGGGTACGTATATGCAATGATAGACAGGAGGGACTTCGACTACCAGAAGCTCAGGAAGATGACTGACAAGGACATAGAGCCGATAAGGTCCCAGTTCAGGCTATCTGTCAACACCGTGCTCAACATAATAAGGCAGCACAGCCCTGCTGAGATCGACAGGATCCTGAGGATGAATTTCTTCACCTTCCAGAAAGGCTCATACTCTGCTGTCAAGAGGTCGTTCGAGAGCTCCAAGAGAAAGCTTCAGAAGCTTGACTACATCAGGGACGGAAGGCTGACTGAGAAAGGTGAGTTCTCATCAAGGATCTACGCTGACGAGATATTAATAGGGGAGATATTCGGCACTGATTTCTACCAGGACCTGAGCGAGTACCAGATACTTCTAATCATCGCATGCCTTGCCTACGAGCCCAGGGAGAAGACCAGGTTCTACAGCAGGTATCCAACTGAATTTTTGAGCAGCCTGAAGAAGAAGATTCACAGGTCACCGAGCATAGCGAGGGAGAAGAGATTCCGCAGCCTCAACAAGATTACCGCGCTCGTGGACCCGGCTTACCACGGCAAGGACATATTCGAGCTGATGAAGAACACGAACCTCGTCGAGGGCGACATCATCAGGCTGTTCAGGCAGATTCTCGACAGGCTCGCGCAGATTAGGCACGCGACAGGAGACGAGAGGCTGAAGCAGATGGCTGCAAGCTGCCAGGACGTCATAATCGCATCTCTTGCAGACGTGGATACAATATAGAAAAAAGGCTTATTTGTTCTTTTTGATTGAATCTCTTACACCCTTGATCGCATCCATGACCATGCCCCTGAACTCGGCCCCTATGTCATGCCAGCCAGGATAGTCATAGGTCTTTTTCTCTTTTTCCTTATGCCTTCTTGTCCTGTAATATTTCGGCGTAGGTATGAAGACTTTCACGAACCCTACTATGAGGACTATGAAGAAGACGAGCAGAGCGACAAAATACCTGAGTGCAATCAGCGGATAGAGGCTCGTGCCTGTGACATTCTCTATCATCTGAAGCATCCTGAAGAGGAACACGACCAGCAGGAACCCGCCTACTGCGTTGAACACAGGGTACGGCAGGTTGAACGGCAGGAAGAACACATAGAACAGTTCTGCAAGGAAGAAGAATATCGAGTAGGCTATTATCAGCCCGAGGTTGCCGTTCAGGAATGCGAGAACTGCCATAATGTACCTGTTCGTGCTCCCTGCAAGGAATATGTCTGCAAGCGCGAGGATGACGAGAAACAGCAGCAGTCCGCCTATCTTGGTGAACACGACCCCGAGCACGCTTCTCTTATGCCTCATCTTCGAGTAAGGATGTTAGGCAAGCTGTATTTAAATAATTTGCTGAATAACTTACAAGCTTGATGACAAATTATTTATTTCAATAATATTCCGAAATATCTGATGGCAACAGCTATAGAAATGCTGGCATTTTTCTTTTTGGTGCCATCATTCTGGATCATCTTCATAATGACTATGATTGTCGGGGCTAAATTCAGTGATAAATTTCATGAAGAGACAGGCGATATTGCCATCGCCCCAGTCATTGGAATCAACATCATGATGCACCTGTTTAATAACAGATATAAGGATGATCAGTCATACAACACCTTGATATGGGTTCTCAGGGTTGCAATAATTATATTCATCATATCGCTGATTCCTTTTGCAATAGAGAAATTTTTCTGAAGCAGGATTCCTGTCGAGATGCGTGATGACCATATCTCACTCATCCAGCCCGTAGCTCTCGATGAACGACCTGATGACATTGAAATCCTCCAGATAGCTATGGCCCTTCACTGTAAGGCTGTAGGACCTGTTTTCGTTGCCGTCCACGTCCTCCTCTATAAAACCCTTGTCTATGAGGTCTGAGAGGTACTCCTTGAGCATCTGCGAGGAGAGGTTCGACCTGTAGAGTATGTGGGTCGGCCTTGCAGCCCCACGCCTGTCCTGAACTGATTTCAGGATATCGTGGATAATCTCAATCCTCTCCCTCTTTCTGGTCATTGTCTTTGCACCAGGTAAAAATTAACAAGTATGAAAGCGTATGCAAAAAACTCGAGTATGTGGCCAATCACGTAGAACAGCTGGTGATTGACAGATATCAGGAAATGGAAGCTGCCAAAGAGAAGAAAGACGAATGCAGCCGCTATAAGCAGTGTCTTTACCTGCCTGTTCCTCAGGTAATTGAGTATGAAATGCCAGGATATGAATATCAGATAGATGGTCGAGACAAGGTAGAACATGTAGAGGGTGTTCTCGTTGAATAGTATCGCCGAGAGCGCTATCAATATCAAAAACCAGAGTATTCTCAGCCGCTTCTCCTTGAGGGTCGCGTAGAAGAGTATTGAAAGGCCGATTGTCATGAGGACGATGTGGGTCAATATCCCTATGTACTCGAACCCGGCAATCGATGTCAGCTTCTGCACTACAGGCATCTGTCCGTTCAGAAATCTGACTATGAGATAATTGAGAATTGATTCTATGAAATACGAGATCGATATGAGAAGGAACGAGAACCCGAAGAGCCTCACGAGCCTCTGGGAAGTCTTCCTGTATATCTTGAATGCGAAGAGGGCAACGACAAGGGAAATCAATGCGAATGCCAGCTCGAACCCTGCGTCATACCCGTAGAACCATTCAGGTGAAAGATAGGAATATATCATGCTTAAGGGACTTCAAAATTGATTTTTAAATTTTATGGAACATTAATCTGATTTATCCTTCTTCTTGTATATAAATGAGCAGGGCATCCAAAATAACAGCAAAAAAGGGTCTGTGAAGAAAAATACGAGATTTCCATGGATTTCCTTTTTTGCGGAGGTAAGAAAGATGGAAAGCATGGATAGGGTGAGAAAGATGCTTGGGCTCGAGACCCAGGTATACCCGAGCGAGGGCGACAGGACCCTCATAATTAAGAGAGAGGAGGTGGGAATATGAGTCCCGCAGAAGGCATGAGAAGGATGCTGATGCTCAAGGACATGAGGGCATCGGTATGGGAGCAGCACAAAGAGATTGCTGATCTCAGCGAGCTGGAAAAAGAGATGAAGGATGATGAGCATGTCAGGATAGGGGATATGTTCATGTGGCAGAAGGACAAGCAGGGCGGATTTCTCATAATGGAGAACCAGCCGGCAACTATCTGAGAGGTGAGGAAAAGATGGAAAAGAATATGGCAATGTTGGGTATTTTGGCTGCGCTGATCATCACGATGATAGGGGCGGCTTTTGCGCATAATGACGGCGGCGAAGACTACGGGTACGGTATGATGGATGCGTACAGGATGATGGGAAGCCCGGCATATGGCGACATGATGCGTATGGCAGAATATGTGCCTGCTCCAGGCACTTACCTATAGATTCGTCTTCTAGCTAAAATTTTATAAAATACCTCTGCATCCTTCTCCTGATGGAAATTATTCATACAAATGGCATTCTTGGAAACGGGGAACTCTCTTCAGGAGGCATGAGATGTTCATAGACCTTCACGCCCACCTGGACCTCGTAAAAGACATCGACAGGGCAGTCGAAGAAGCCAAAAAAGCAGGCGTGAGCATTATCGTGTCATCAGGCATACACCCAAAATCCAACCGCATCGCGCTAGAGGTTGAAGAGAAGCATGACATTGTCAGGGCAAGCGTGGGGCTGTATCCTATCGATGCGCTGAAGACCGAGATATCCCCTGAAAAATATTCTGTTGATATAGATGAAGAGATTGAATTCATAAGACAGAACAGGGACAGGATAATCGCCATAGGCGAGATAGGGCTTGATTTCAAGACAGGGAAGGACAAAGATGAGCAGGAGGGGCTCTTTCGCCGGATGCTCGACCTTGCTTCTGAGCTTGACAAGCCAGTTGTGATCCATTCGAGAAAAGCCGAGGCAGATGCCCTGAAGATCCTCAAGGGATACAGCCTGAAGATAATCCTGCACTGTTTCTCAGGCAAGAAGAGGCTTGTCGAGAAAGCCATAAAAAGGGGCTACATGTTCACAGTGCCTACGATAGTCGTCAAGAGCGAGCAGTTCCAGCACCTGGCAGGCGTTGTCCCGCTTAACCAGCTCTTCTGCGAGACAGACTCCCCATTCATGAGCCCTTACGAGGGAAGGAAGAACGAGCCTGCATTCGTCGTCGAGTCGTACAAAAAGATTGCAGAGGCAAAAGGCCTGGACATGAGTGAAGTGAGAAACATAATCTACAGCAACTGGCAGCGGACTTTCTTATGACTGTATGATTAAGAAAAAAGTTTATAAACCATCAGTCCAAAGAAATACAGATGAGTTTTCAAAAAGAGGTCTTCAAGGACATCTCTAGGGAGAAGAAAGAGATCGAGTTCATCGAGCAGCAGATAAGGCTAATCGAAGAGAAGCTCCTTGACAGGGTCCCCGACCATTTCGGCACGCGGGATGCGGTGAACGCTTTCTTCGGCGCGCTCATCATCGGCATCACATTCATCCTCAAGGGCGCGACAGTGTCGACAGCAGTAGGCCTTGACCTTCTCCATACAGAGCTCATCATCGGCGCGACCCTGGCAATCCTCTTCATCGAGATATATTTCATAGGCTACAGCAGGGTCAAGAACAAGAGCCAGAGAAAGCTCGGCCAGTTCATGACAAAGCGGCTGCTGAGCCTCTATGCAATCACTGTCCTCATATCCTTCATGCTGGTCTATCTCATGAACCTTGACCACAGCCCCTATGTTCATTCTTTCATGGATGTCATGAAGATAGTCGTAGTGGTCGCATTCCCCTGCTCAATCGGCGCTGCTGTGCCGAGCCTGCTCAAGAAGTACTAAGGTTTTTATATAGAGCGATCTTCTGTACTTATATGAAGTATAAATTTTTCGAGCATACTGCTGATGCCAAGTTCCAGGCGTACGGCAGGACAATGGAAGAGGCGTTCTCAAACGCGGCTCTTGCGATGTTCTCAGTGATAACAGACCATGAGAAGGTCAAAACTAAGTCTGAAGAAAGGGTCGAGGTGGACGGAAGCGACAGGCAGTCTTTGCTCTACAATTTCCTCGAAGAGCTGCTGTTTTTGCTTGACACAAAAGGATTCCTGCTGCATGAAGTGAGGGAGCTGAAGATTATGGGGCATAAGCTCAGGGCAGTGCTCGCAGGGGATACTGAGACAGGAAAGTACGAGATTGACGGGGATGTAAAGGCCGTGACCTACAACCAGATGGAGATATCTGAAGAGAAGGGGAAGTGCATGGTCCAGGTCGTCGTAGATATCTGAAGAATCAAATGAAAGATATATAAATGAAGGAATTATTCTTCGAGCAAGATGGAACTCAAGAAGATCGACGATAATACATGGGAGATACCCAAAAAGGGGGGTATGAGGGTGCCTGGTAGGGTGTTCGCATCTGAAAAGCTTCTGGCTCTTATGAAAAAGGACATCACCCTGCAGCAGGTTGCGAATGTCGCACACCTCAAAGGCATAATCAGGCATTCGATTGCCTGCCCTGACGCTCACCAGGGCTATGGCTTCAGCATAGGCGGAGTCGCTGCTTTTGACATGGATGAAGGTATTGTGAGTCCAGGCGGAGTCGGCTACGACATAAACTGCGGGGTAAGGCTCCTCAGGACTGATTTCACAGAAAAAGAGGTAATGGGCAAGAGAAAGGAGCTGCTTGACGGGTTCTTCAGGGAGGTCCCTGCCGGAGTCGGGAAGGGCGGACAGACAAGGGTCACGAGGGATATCTTGTCGGAAGTCATTGTAAAGGGTGCAGAGTGGGCTGTCAAGAATGGTTATGGAACCAAGGATGACCTCCAGAGGACAGAGGAATACGGCAGGATGATCAATGCAGACCCGAATGCTGTATCAGACAGGGCGATGAAAAGGGGCATGCCCCAGCTCGGCACACTCGGCGCAGGGAACCATTTCCTCGAGATACAGAAGGTCGACAGGATATATGACGAGAAAGTCGCAAAAAGCTTCGGCGTCACAGAGACAGGCCAGATAAATGTCATGATACACTGCGGAAGCAGGGGTCTTGGCCACCAGA
This sequence comes from uncultured Methanosarcinales archaeon, assembly GCA_964469935.1. GTDB lineage: Archaea > Nanobdellota > Nanobdellia > Woesearchaeales > DSVV01 > CAYXZQ01. Next base: position 10,472 of record CAYXZQ010000036.1, on the reverse strand, counting down.
TAGCGTCTGATTATATCAGGGGCATGGAGCAGAAGTTCGGAATATCAGGCCTGCCTGACAGGGAGCTTGTCAATGCGCCCATAGGCTCTGACATGGGCCAGGACTACATGAAGGCAATGGCAGGGGCGATAAATTTCGCATTCGTGAACAGGCAGATGATAGCCCACTGGACCAGGAATGTATTCGAGAAGGTCATGGGGACGTCTGAGGGTATGGGGCAGGTGTATGATGTCTGCCACAACCTGGCTAAGCTCGAGAAGCATGATATCGATGGTTCTATGAAAAAAGTATGCGTGCACAGGAAGGGCGCGACAAGGTCCTTCGGCCCCGGGAGGGAAGAGATACCTGAGGTCTACAGGCAGGTGGGCCAACCGGTGCTGATACCCGGCAGCATGGGCACAGCATCATATGTGCTTGTGGGCACGAAAAAGGCTGAGGAGTTGACATTCGGATCGACTGCTCATGGCGCAGGAAGGGTCATGTCAAGGCATGAGGCGATGAGAAATTACAGGGGCGAGCAGGTGACAAGCGACCTCGCAAAGAAGGGCATAATGGTCAAGGGCGCATCCATGAAAGGGATTGCCGAGGAGACTTACCAGGCATACAAGGATGTCGACGAGGTCGTCAGGGTCAGCCACGAGGCAGGGATAGGGAAGCTAGTCTACAGGGTCGTGCCGATAGCTGTGATGAAGGGCTAGTATCTACTTCAAGATAGTTTCAACTGAAAAGATTTATATATACAAGTTCTGAACTTTTGCTGATGGGGAAAAAACTCGGCCTGAAGATTCTCATGGGATTATTGATTATGGATGTAGCAGGCATGTTATACATCACCAGCAGGAACCAGGTACACGATCATGAAAAAAGACCGGCCATAGCCCTGAAAATCCCTGCTGATTCCTCGATAAATAATTACATCGACAGGATGTATGCAGATAAGGAATCCAAGGCTACTGACCAGGACATCCTCGAGACTGTCAGGAGATTGCTCAAGCATGGAGAATCGTATAAGACTCCCTGGTTCACCAACATGATAGTGAATGACGGTCCGCTTTACGAGGCATGCAAGCTTCTGGTCGATTCTGGAAACTACAATACTGCGAGCGGGAATGCTTCGAGGCTGAAAGACGATTTTCTCAAGAGCAACATCGCAGACATGCTGATAGACCATGGCCAGCCGGATAATTCAATGGACGTCATACTGCAAATTTCAGACGTGGAAATAAAATATGACAAGTTCAAAAAGACGATCCAGCATGGAAATATCGGCAACAGCGCATTTTTGTTGGGAAAACTCGATTCTGACCACCAGGCAAGGGGGATAAATGAATACCTTGCGACAGGCAACTACAGGAATGCAATGAGGTTCCAGAATCGGCTCGAGAATAAAGGGTTGGAAAATGTGATAATGTTCTATTCCGACGATGACTTAAGGCGGGATGCAGCGATGAAGAGCATCAGCAGGAAGGATTATTTCATGGCCCGAAACTTCGCTAGGTATATCAAGACAAACGCCAGGCTCGTGCCTGTGATTGCAGAGCTTGTAAGCAGGAACAGCATAGACGTAAGCTTCAGCCTGCTGAAAAGATTGAACAGGCCAGTCTCAGATGAAGATTTCAAGACGCTCAATGATGCATACTGCGGTAAAGGGCATCGCTACTGGGTGCAGCTGCTGAACAAGTCATAACAATTTGTCAGGCTGATCATATTCTATCCTTTTCTTTCCTGTGATGTAATCAATGTTCCTTTCAAAGAATTCCTTACCGGCTGTCTCTTCCAGCGTACTCTTCTCATAAACATCCATCGCCCCCTCAAGCGATACTTGATTGCCCTTCAGCCCTGTAAATTTCTTCATCCTGTCCAGAAATTCCTGCGGGACGACGGTTTGCTGTGCTTGATAAAGAGCATAGATGACTGCTGCTCCATAAAATATGTCGCCAATCGTTATGCCCATCTCTAGACCTCTATGATCTTGCCTTCCTTGCCCACGTTCATCACTTTCGTATTCCCTATCTTCTCCTCGAGGCCCTCTGCCTCGTGAACATGGCTGCAGAGCATGATGTCGGGCTTGAAGGACTCGACAGCCTTCCTTATGCTCTCGCTTCCGGGGAAGAAGCTGGTGAATTTCTCCATCTTGGTCCCTGAGGGATGGACGTGCGTGACCATTATCTTCTTCTTGAGGTATTTCACCCTGTCAAAGCCTTTCTTGAGCAGGCTGTAGATTTCCTTCTCCGAAAGCTGCTCAACACCTATGTTCGCCCCGCCTGCTCCGAAGATGCCCACGTCCTTGTACCTGACAGAATAGCCATGGATGTTCTTTATAGGGTATAATTCAGCAAGAAAATCTGCAGTCGCAAAGCTGTCATGGTTGCCGGGCACGAACAGGACCTTCTTGTGCCTTTTCACAAACGGCCCCATGAGCCCGGTCGTGTCCCTGTCGAAATTGGTTATGTCGCCGCAGATTATGACCAGGTCTACCTTCTCCTTGTCAGCCTTCTCTGCGAGCTTCTCTGCAAGGTGCGAGTCGCCGTGCAGGTCACCGAATGCGAGTATCTTCATGGTTGAGATGGAAAAAAAGGGTTTATTTAAAATTAATGCTGAAAAATGAAAAATCTGTTGACTGGGTGGCTCTGTAAGATAAAGAAAAGAATAGCCCTGCACGGATTTGAACCGTGGTCTCCAGGCCCAGAACCTAGAATGCTTGGCCGCTACACCACAGGGCTGTAAATGATTTTTCCGGCTGAAATAACAAACGCCGACGCCCGGATCGTATCGAGAACCTGACGGTTCTCGGAACCCCTCGTTCGCCCGGGGCGAACTTCAGGGAACCGGGATACTGAAAATAACAAACGCCGACGCCCGGATTCGAACCGGGATATCCAGAGGAAACCGGCTCTCGAGGCCAGCGCAGTACCAGGTTGTGCCACGTCGGCAATTTTTTGTTTATTTCGTACCATTTGGCTTTGGCAAATGGTACTTGTGTGAATTTTCCCAAGTTTTTAAGCCTGAGGTTTTTCCGAAGGCGGCAAAAAGCTGGCATGTACCAGGTTGTGCCACGTCGGCAATTTTTTGTTTATTTCGTACCATTTGGCTTTGGCAAATGGTACTTGTGTGAATTTTCCCAAGTTTTTAAGCCTGAGGTTTTTCCGAAGGCGGCAAAAAGCTGGCATGTACCAGGTTGTGCCACGTCGGCATCGTGTCTTCTCATGTCCTTTGATGCCCCAAACGGGATTCGAACCCGTGTCCCAGCCTCGAGAGGGCTGGATGATTGGCCGGACTACACTATTGGGGCGCAATTCCGAAAGCATGAAATTATGGGCTCAGGGGGCTTCGAACCCCCGACCTCCCGGTCACTTTCAAGCAGCGCCCTGGAAGATCCAGGACGCAGTCCTGTTAAGAGCCGGATGCTCTACCAGGCTGAGCTATGAGCCCGAATATATTACGGAGCCAACCGGCATTCTGCAGGCATGGTCCTCATTTCACCTGATTCAGAACCGAAAAATCGCTTGTTTTTTAAATCTATCGGCCGGATTATCTCTCAATCACCTGGGCCTCTGACATGTTCACGATGGTAGACGGCGTCCCTCCTATCTCGCCCACATCAATCATGAAATCAACTTTCTGCCTGATATCGTCATGAAGGCTCTCAATGGACGTCATAAACATGCCACCCGACAGGTTTGCAGATGTCGTGATTATCGGAACTCCGGCAAGCCTCGATATCTCAGTGCACCAGTGGTCAGGCACCCTCACTCCGAGGGTCTCCCTGTCGCTCACGCTCGGAGCGACACAGTGAGGGTTTTTCAGCGACAATATCAAGGTGTAGGGCCCCGGAAGCCTGCCGAACCACTCCTCCTCGCTTCCGTATATCTCGCAGTTCTCCCTTATCCAGGACTTGTCAGGGACCATGACAGAGAAAGGCCTGGTGAAATTGCCCTTGATCTTCCTGACCTTCCTCACAGCCTCGTCATCGAGCGCATTGCAGCCTATCCCATATATGGTGTCGGTGGGGTAGATGAATATCGCACCCGTGCGGATGTCGGATATCAGCCTCGCCTTCTTTATCCTGTATTCGTCAGTTGTGTATATCCTCATATTAATAGTCGGTTATCTTCTTTGTCCTGAGATAGTTTACGATCGTGGTCGAGCCGTCGATGCCGCCTGTGAGTTTCTTCGTCGTCACGAACTTGTTCTCAGAGAGCTTCTGTATCTTCCTCTGGAATGTCTTGTACGATGAGCTTCCGCCCTCCTTCTGGTAGGTCTTGAATATGTCCCCTATCTTTTCACCCGAATTGTCCTTGACAAGGTTGAGTATGAACCGCGCCTCATCATCGAGCTCGTCCGAGCTCTTGACAGATATCTCGTCGATCTTGAGCAGGGCCTGCTCTGCGTGCTTGAGCAGTATCTTTCTCGAGCTTTCGGCCTCGGCATTGAGCCCAGCCTCCTTCATCAGGTGAAGTCCTGTCCTGATATCCTCCCTTTCATACGTCTTCTCGACTATCTTTGCGAACGCGTCATTGTCCCATACACCCGAGTGGAACGCGAGATCCCTCCTCTGCTCAAGGATCCCTTTTGTCTCGTCCTTGTTGTACGGCCTGAACTCAAGGATGTCGGGGGTGAGCCTCGACTTTATCCTGTCTTCGATGCCAAGGAGGAAATCCTTGTGGTTGGTTATCAGTACCATGCTCTTGCGGTATATCTGCTCAAGGATGGTATACATGAAATCGAAGTCCTCGACCTTGTCTATCTCATCGAAGACAAACACACCTGACTTCCTGTTGATTATGTTTGCTACGACCTTGAACAGCTCCTCTGTCTTCTTGTTCTGGGTGAACTTGTAGCCCAGCTTGTCGCAGAGATCGGCCATTATCTTGAATGTCGTGTTCTTCTGCCAGCAGTTGATGTACATGGTATAGGTCTCCTGGTCGCCAAGGTCCTCCTCGTCAAGGGCCTCAAGAAGCTTCTGGACTGCGATGGTCTTGCCTATCCCCGGCTTGCCGTAGAGGAACACGTTCCTGCCGTTCCTATTCTGTAGAAGCGGCTTTATGCAGGCTGCAATCTGCTGCTGTTCCTTCTCCCTGTACTTGAGCATCTTCGGCTGGTAGGAAAAATCCAGCGCAACCTCGTTCTTGAACAGGCTTTCGTCAGATTTCAGCATATCCTTGAATAACGACATGATGGTTCCGGGGAAGGAAGGAGAATTTATATAATTTTCCTATATGGCTTTCTTAAAACAGGGCACCTTACTTCTGCTTATTTTTCGTTTCCCCTCTTCTCTGGTACTGCCAGAGCATTATTATGGCCAGGGCAGTCACTAGTATAAGGAGAGCGAGGATAATAAGGCCAGATGACAGCCTCGGCTTAGGCACTGCCTCGCTTATCAGCAATGTGAAGTTCCTTGACGTGATATCCTTCCCATAGACAAGGTTCATCCTCGCGTCGTATGTGCCCGGTTCCAGCCCTTTCGTATTCCAGTATGCAGAGACCTCGGCTGTCCTGTCTATGCCGAATGTGTCAGTAGTCACGGTGTCAATGACCTTGCCGTTCTTCATGACGAGCATGTCGCCTACAACACCCTCGATCGGCTCAGGCCAGCGGTTCAGGAGCGAGAACCTGATCCTTGCGACCTCACCGGACCTGAAGCTGTCGACAGTGATGCCTGTTATCTCTATATATCTCTTGCCCGCCTGGAACGCCTGCTCAAGGTCTATCTGCCCGCCCTCGTATATCACGTGAGCCACCGCCCTGTAGTCGCCCGGAGGCAGTTTTGTCGATGCAATGATGCTTTTCTGTTCCATCGATCCTATGGAGACGCTGCCGGCATCGACAGACCGGACGAGAGTGCTGTTTGTATATATGTCGATGACTGCTGACGCAGTTATGTCCGATGTCCCGTAGTCATACACCTGTATCTCGAAACCAGCCCCGTCATCCCGCTGGCTTATGAGCATCTTTGCCTGCGCATTGTATCCGGGATATGGAACCTGGACAGTGAGCCTTGAGACCTGGGACTGCGCTGCAACAACAGTGCCCTGGCCCTGCGGAACCTCTGTAATCACGATGTCGGCCGTATGGGGACCGGGAGAGAGCTCCTGAGGCATGGCGAGCGAATAAGGTATCTTCAGCGAAGCCTGGTCTTCTGCCATGAAATATACTGACCTGTCCAGCGTCACGCGACTGCTCAGCTCTCCTCTTGCCGAGATGTCAAAGGAGATTGTCCTGTTCTCGTTGTTGAAGACGTACAAAGACAGGTTCTGCACGACACCTGGCTCAAAGACGACATACTTCTGCACAGGGCCGACACCGAGGCCTGATGCGATACCGCTGCAAATGACAGATGCCAGTATGACCAGCACCAGCATCCCATTGTTTGATTTATCGTTCATTCTATCCAGCTATTGAGCACTCGCTCTTCCATTTCCCGATTGCGTCGATTAGGCTTGCCATTGAAACCTCGCCAGATTTCCACTCTCCTATATAATCTATCAGCTCGGAGATCGTGATCTGCCCGTCGTTGTCAGAGTCTGCCGGGGTGTTGCAGGTTGTGCCTGCACCCTCATCATGCAAAGCTCGGATCTCTTGAGCTGATAGTGCCCTGTTCCAGATCTTCACGTCGTCGATTGAACCTTGGAAGCGATAGCTTGAAGAGATATTCGGCCAACCATCAAGGGTATCATAGCCTATCCTCCAATAACCGTCATAATCCTGGGCATCAGCACTGCCTGAACTTGACACTTCCACCCCATCAATAAAGAGGGCCATCCCTGCAGAACTGTCCAGGGTGGCTGCAACCTGGTGCCATTTTCCGTCGTTATAAGATGCTCCTGAATCTATTGTTACGACATAACCAGGCCATGTCCCAAAATAGACGACTCCTGAATCATCCATGTAGATATGCCTGTCATAATCAACGCTTGTCCCGGTCTTGGCATCGCCAAAACCGATCAGCTTTCCTCCGGTGCCTGTCGATGTCTTGAACCAGAGGGAAAGTGTGAAATCCTGCGGATTTCTGTAAAGCTCACTTGTTGAAACATAATCGTCAATACCGTCAAGGCCTAATGCATGAGCTCCAATCTTTCCTGAAATCCAGGCGGGTCCGTTCATGAGGGTCCCGTCATTGCCTTTTCCTGACGAGTCATGGGCCACGCTTCCGCTGCCTTCCTCCAGGCTCCAGTATGCAACCGGGTCTGCCTGCGGCTCGATTTTACAGGAACTTCCATCCCACGAAAATCCCGGGTCGCAATGAAACTCGCATTTTTCAGCCGTGTCTGTCGTTGAGTAAGCCCAAGCTGTGTCAGCAGTCAGTCCCGTGCTCTCTTCTGTGTCGTAAGCTGCAGCATTTGAGGGCATGGTCCCTGTGCATGAATAGGTAGGTGTCTGGGAAGCCTTATTCAGATACAAGACAGCATCACCAGAAAACGGCGGGCTGAATGCATGAGAACTCACAGTCATTGTCCCTGAACCGACGACCTTGTTCGTCCTCGGGTTGAACCATTCATAGTCATAATCGCCATAAGCAACATCGGCAGTGAAGCTTCCTGAGCCAGGCTGGTATATCAGGTATTGTTTTCCCTGGTTCATGAGGCAATATGTTGTGCTGCAGATGTTTCCGTCATCTGATGGATATGTATTGGCCAGATCAAGCTTCCTTGAGTATCTGGCAGTATATCCCATGGCATCCCTTATTGGATCGTAATCAGTCTCCAGGGTTCCGGGACAGTCGTATGTCCAGCTGTTAAAGAGCCTTGCAGTATAACAGTCCATCAGGATAGGATTGTTCCCTCTAGTGAATGTCTTCCATACCCAGGTCCTTCCGGTCTCAATATCACTCGGGTCAGTAGAGAAATGTCCCCAGAGATGGTCCACATCATTGATAACTACCTTGTCATCATAGGATGCCGGGCCTCCTTGCATATAATTATCGCCGTTGTTCAGCTGGTCAGGGGATATCCAGTCTGCAGGGCTGTTCAGGATCCAGCTATTGCTGTTTGATATCCCGTCTGAGGTCATGCCGACCGGGTGCTGCTTCGGCTTCGTCTGTTCATAGGCTTTTACGTAATCTATTATCTCATACTGCCATTCATAGCCCGCAGGCAGGTTCCCTTCATTCCCGACCTCCCAAATGACATTATCCAGATCGTTCAAAGTGTCTACCATCTTCTTAACAAACTGTTCCTGGATTGCCAGTGCATCAGGGTCATCAGTGAAGAATGTATGGCCGTCAGTGGTGCTGAAAGCATCGGCAAGTTCAGGGTTGATATTGTTGTCGGGATTCCATAACATGTTGCTCCAGCCATCAGTGCTCATTGCCATGAGCGAGCCGAAGAACATGACAGAGCAGTATATGCCCCTGTCCTGGAGCTTCTGGACCCTGTCACGGACCATGTCGAAATAATCCTGGTTGTACCTTGTCATATCTGCCTTTGGCTCTCCTGAATGAAGTCCGCTTGAGATAGTGCCTGGTCCAGGCTGGAGCCAGGGGCTTGGATAATTGTTTCCCCAGCCCGTCCATAGCCTAGTGTAAGTGTAGTTATGCTCCTGCATCCAGTCAAGGAACTCGTCGAACTCCGCATCTGTCATCTGGGGGTTGTTGTCGTTGTAATGTATGTTGTACCAGACATGGCTTCCTGAAAGATACACTATATGGCCCTGGCTGTCCTGGAAATACCTTGGGTTGTCAGGGCTCACCCTCAGCGGGCCCGACGTGGGTTCGGCAATTGAAAATACAGATACTAAAGCCAGTAGGAGGACAAAAAATACGATACCTCTTTCCATCTTCCCTACATTGTAGCTTATCATATTAAAATTTATTGCCCGTCGCATTCCCATTCTGCATGTTCTGCCTGTCTTCATTTTCTCCCTGTTTTCCTCTTTATCCTGAAGATTATGGTAGCAACCGTCTTTTTGTCCCTTGAGATTATGTTTGCGATCTCACTTACCGTGAAGAAACCCTTTAGGTATGACACGATGGTCTCAAGCATGGTCAGTTCTCCTTCAAACACGCATATAGGGATGTCATGCCTTGATTCCCTGACAAAGAGCCTTTCAGGGTGCTTCTTTGCCGAGTTCCTGTAGGTTATCCATATGTTCTGGGGCGAGCGCCTGAGAAGGGCTGCTATCTTCTTGTTCGGCTGTCCCATGTCCTCCTTGAGATACTTGACAATGGATTCAAGGGAGCTCAGCTTCCTGTTGAATATCGATAGAGGTATCCTGAGCATCTCCGGGCCCCTGAGCTGCCTGATGAAAAGCTCGATGAGCTGGTCCTTTTCAAGGGATCTCATGTACTGCCTGAGCAGTTCCCTGTCTTCCATGTTCTTGGCCGGGTCCTGATAAGCAGTCTTCTTATCCACTGTACCCAGCCTCCATTACTATTGTAGATGATTTCGGCCCTGCCGGCTCGGCCGGGGGAACCTTTACTCCGATGTCGATCTCCACAGAATCGTTGCCAGTGTAGTTGAGGTATGCGACCGCCAACCTTGCCTGGGCAATGGTAGTGCCGTTCATGTATGCCCATGCGGTCTGGGACAGAGGCCAGACGCATGCGTCTGTCTCAGTGGAATTGTCTGCCTTGAACCTGAAGTACTGCGTGTCTAGTGGTTCGGAATCCCAGAGCGTGTCCTGGGCATAGATGCTGATGTTGAGCCTGACGTTTCCGTTGTTCTCGAGCAGGAACGGCGGCGGATGGTTGTTCGTGGTGTCATTGGTCTCATTGAGGGACATTGAGCCGAAATCCACTGAACTCGTGAGCGTCATCATGCTCGTCGAGAGTATGGAGAAGTTCCAGGTATCGCTGAAAGATGACCATTTCTCGCCGTCATAGACGCGCACAGACCAGTTGTACCAGGAGTCTATGTCGAGGTCGGCAGACGGGGTGAAGTTGGTGTCTGTCGTGTTTGCCGTGACGCTCGATACTGTGCACCCGAGGGGCCAACCGCACGTCATCCTCTGGATATGTATCTCGTATGTCAGGGAATCGTTCTCAGGATCAGTTGCAGGTGTCCAGTTGAAGTCCGGCGTCCTTGAAAGAAGAGTGTTGTTGCCGTCCTGCGGCCAGATTAGGGAAACATTAGAAGGGGCATAATCTTGCAGCTCTGTTGTGGACGAGTTCTTCCAGTAGCTGTAGAGCGAGCCGTCGAACGCTCTTGCTGAGCATGTTATGTTATAGTGCTTGAGGAATCCTGAGGGATAGTCGTCAGTGAAGCACCATGTGCTGTTCGTGCAAGCGACTGTAGTATCCCAGGTATTGTTGTTTGCTCCGTTGACAAACCAAGTGAACGAGACATTTATGTTTGTCGTCTCGTTGTCGAGCGGCAGGACAGAGCAGTTGAAGGTCGAGTTGTAGTATGCAGGCGAGGGTGTGATGTTTGTCTGGTTGATTGATGGTGCGGTGTTTGACTGGATCGTCACCTGCCTTGTCTCTGTCTGGTTTATGTTGCCTGCAGAGTCGATTGCGTATGCTGTGAAGTTGTATG